>JANPHH010000001.1:0-12089 GCA_031424375.1 Chthoniobacter sp.
GGCCGTCTCATCGCACTCGGCACCGTCGAGGAATTGCGCACCACAAGCGTGGCCAAGGGCGGGCTGGAAAATGTCTTCCTCTCACTCGTGGACGCCGAGGAGCGCGCCCGCGAAGTGCGCAAATAGGCACCGCGGGCCCGCCCGGACGAACGCACCCCCTCGCCCTCCGCCACTCCTCGCGCACAATGAGCCCGCGCGGTTAGTCAGTCACTTGTCCCCCCGGCGGAGTCGGCGATAGCGATAGCGCACGCGCTCCGTGTGCGCTTCACCATCCCACTGCGGATCACCACTGGGATCACACGTGCCCGGGCAACGGCTCCATCGGCACCGCGATCCGGACACCCGGGATGCGGCCCACGGCTCACTCCATGATCTTCTGCTCCTTCCGGTCGTGATTGCCCATGCCCGCACCTTCGCAGGCGAGCGCCGGATCGTCGAGAACGGGGGAGAACTGCGGAGAATCAAGCCGTCCCTCGCTCTATCATACGATGCCGGGCAAGTCCGACTGCCTCGGGCGGGGAGGCGGCAGGTCGCGCACTTCGATCAAGCCATCGGCAATCGTCCGGAGCGGACCATCGTGGGTGTAGAGGATGTCGGCCTTGCGGACAAGTGCGGTTGCGAGGATCATGATGTCCGCTTTGATTTTGACTTTCTGAGTCCCGGGAAATGCCTCCTTGAGTTCTTCACGGAATTGAGGATTCCGTTCTGCGGCATCGCGCCACAACCCTGCGGCAACTGCGGCAGTTCGCACGTCGAAGGGCGGGAGTTCAAAGCGGCGGTTAAGCACTTCCAGCAAACTCTGGTGCTGGGCCTTTGGCAATCCGGTGAGAAACTCGGAGACGACCACAGCCGGCACCATGATGTGAGCGTCCGATGCGTCGAGGTCCTCGAAGAGGGCCTGGGTCCGGCTGATCATTCCCTCCTGTCCGGGAGTCGAGATGCCCCGGATTCCCCAGATGAGGATGTTGTTGTCGAGGCAGACACTGCTCATGGCAGGTCGCCCTCCCTCACGCGTGCTGCAAACAAGTCCACATCCTCGACGTCATCGTAGGCTCCTCCTGCGGCTTTCCTTAGTTCTTCAAATGCCGTGCTCGTCTTGCCGCGGTCGTAGTGGAGGACTTCTTCGACCCGGAAATAAACCACGGAACCGTCCTGTGCATCCCACGTCGCCTGCCCGCGCAGTGCCGCTTCCGAATAGAGCCGGCTGCCCAGTTCGCGGCTCTGCTCCTCGGTGATGTCCCCATAGACGATCTCCCGCTCCGACACGCGGATGCGGACCCGGGGACGGACGCCGCCCACCCGTTCGATCTTGCCATAGATGACCGTCTCCCCCCGCTGATACTCCGGCGCGGGAACCTCGATGGCGAAGTCCGGTGGCAAATCGAGCAAAGGACGATCTCCCGTTCCATTCCAAAACTGGGTGCGGCCATTGTGCTGGCGGGAGAAGCCGGTCAGCGTTCGCAATCCCTCCAGGCTCCGGGCGGGCAGGCTGCGGAAAAGCCGGTTGGTCGTGGCGGTGACCAGCTCGGTGTAGGCGGACAGGGCGATTTGCGACTGGTTGCTGGCAAAGGCGAAGCCGATGCTTTCGTCACGGACTTGGGAGAGCCCGACAATCAGTTCGTCCGCCTGCTCGGGATGCTCCCGCGCGGCGATGGCCAGCACGGTTTGCTCGGCGGCCACGAGCAACTGCGCGAGGTCGCTCGCCGGGATGAGGTGGGGCCGCACGCCCTCACCGGTGAGGCGGATGGTGAATAGTGGTGTCTCGGTGTTTGCAGGCATGAGCTTACGCAGGTTCGCCGGCGGGACAAGAAGGTTCCTCCCCCCAGATGCGGGTGAGGGTGGCTTGGATCTTTCGCTCGAAGCGGGTGATCAGTTCGCGGTTGGCGGCCACCAGCGCTTGCTCGGCTTCGATCTCGGCCACGATGGCTTGCTGCATGGCGAAGGTTGGGAGCATGGCTTTGGGCCAAAGGCCCACCCTATCCCAGCCTGGGGCAACGCCCCAGGAACGGAGCGCAAAAGATAGAAGGGCTGAAAGCCCGCCCCATCGGTCAATCCCACACATAGCGTTCATCATATTCGATCCCGTATTTGGTAAGAAACGCGCGGTATTCGTCCTGAAACGTCCGTGTCTGGTGATGCTCTTCCTGAGTGTCGATGTAATGCCTCAACGCATCCAAATCCGATGGCCCGACGGAAAATGCACCGTAGCCCCGTTGCCAGGCGAAAGCGGCCAGTTCGGGCGATTGGGTTTTCAGCCATTTGGAGGATGAGGTTTTGAGTTCCTCCACCAGTTTCGCAGTGGCCACGGTGCGAGCGAGACGGACGGCGAGATGCACATGATCGGCGACGCCGCCGACACGGCAACATTCGCAATCAGCGTTTCTGGCGACCGTGGCAAGATAAGCATGGAGTGTGGGACGAACAGAGGCATCAAGGACGGGTGCGCGGTCTTTGGTGCTAAAGACGACGTGAACGAGGAGGAATGAAAGCGATTGGGGCATGGCGGCACGGATAGGTCGGGCTTTCAGCCCTCATGCTTTTTGGGGCGATGGTTCCTGGGGCGTTGCCCCAGGCTGGGATGGCGATGCGCCGTTGGCGCTCTCGGAATCCTCGCCCCAGATGCGGGCGAGGGTGTTTTGGATATTGGCTTCCTGGGCCGCGATTGCGGTTTTGAGGCGTGCGATTTCTTTCTGGTACCCCTCGACCTCCGCCACAATCTCCTTCTGCACCTCCAGCGGCGGCAGGGGGATTGGGAGCGAGAGGAGCTGGGGCTTCGCGATGTTCTTCATGCTGCCGCTCGTGCCGCCACACTTCGCGCTGATTCGATCCCGGTATTCGCGCGAGGCGAGCACGTGCTGGATGTAGGGAACTATCACATCGGCGCGAGAGATGACCGTTTGCCACAGCCGGTCGGGCAAGAACAGATTCGCGTGGTCTTTATCGATGTAGGCGTTCGCTCCGACCAACGCCTCGGTGTTCATCCGGCTGATGATGATCGTATTTTTCCTGACAGGGCATCTAACCCTCGAAAGTTCCTCGGGCAACACAGCCTTGTTTTCTTCGGAAGCAAACACTCCCGATGTAACGCAGCTTGTCTTCAGAATGCCGACTTCCCCTGCTTCTGCGGGCCTGTTCGTTGAGTTGACGCTGACGCCGGATTCTAGTTCGTCGATGATTTCTCCCAACTCCACGATCGGCCAGCTCACCGTCGATGCCACGCCCTCCCGATACCGCTCGCCGCTGAGGTTGTAGTCGCCATTCGCGGCGATCTTTTCTTTGGGGACGATCTGGGCAGTGGTGGAATGGGACGCAGAGGACGCATTCGACGAATGGGTGCGAAGGGACTGAAGATAAGCAGCGAGTTCGGCCTGGACTTGCGGGAGGTCGTTTTTCTCGATGGCGCGGCGCTGGGCGCCGAGGCCGAAGCCGTCGGCCTCCACTTTGAAGAAGGCCACGGTCGTGGCTTTCTTCGCGAGGGATTTGTCGAGGAGGAGGATGCTGGTCTTCACCCCGGAGTAGGGATTGAAACAGCCCGCGGGGAGGGAGACGACGGCGACGAGGGAGTTTTCGACGAGCATTTTCCGCAGCTCTTTGTAGGCGGTCTGGCTCTGGAAGATGATGCCCTCGGGGACGATGATGCCGGCGCGGCCGGTGGGCGTGAGGTGCTCGGCCATGTAGTCCACAAAGAGGACTTCGCTGCGCTTGGCCTGGATGGAGAAGCGCTTGTGGGGCTTGATGCCGCCCTTCGGGGACATGAAGGGCGGGTTGGCGAGGATGACGTCGGCGAATTCGTTCCAGCGCTCCTCGGAGGTGAGGGTGTCGTATTCGTAGATGTGGGGATCGGTGAAGCCGTGGAGGTAGAGGTTCACCAGGGAGAGGCGCACCATGTCGGGCGAGATGTCGTAGCCCTGGAAGTTTTTGGCGAGCCGCCCGCGGTCGTCGGGCGTGAGCTTGCTGTGGCCCTTGGCATCGGTGTTCGCGCGGAGGATGTGCTTGTAGGCGGAGATGAGGAAACCGGCGGTGCCGCAGGCGGGGTCGAGGATCTTCTCGCCCTTCTGCGGGGCGAGGACTTCCACCATGAAATCAATGATGTGCCGGGGTGTGCGGAACTGCCCGGCATCGCCCTGCGAGCCGAGAACGCTGAGCAGATACTCGAAGGCATCGCCGAGCCGCTCGCTGTGGTCGTAGCTGAACTCGTTGATGATTTTCAGGAAGGCCTTCAGCGTCTCCGGGTCGCGATACGGGAGGCTCGCGTCGTCGAGGATCTTTCGGAAGAGTTCCGGGAGCCTGTCATTCTCCGGCATCTTCCTGAGGGCTTCTTCGTAAAGGTCGCGCATGGCGTGGCCACCAAGCGAAGGGGCCATAAGTTTGGCCCAGCCGTATTTGGCGAAGTCTCCGGTAAAGAACTTGCGTTTGCCACCGAGTTCCTCGGCCTCGGCGTCCATGTCATCCATGAACTTGTAGATGAGGGCGATGGTGATCTGCTCCACCTGCGACTTCGGATCGGGAACCTTGCCCACGAGGATGTCGCGGGCGTTGTCGATGCGGCGCTTGGTATCGGTGTCGAGCATGAGGGCTGATTACGCGGCGAACTGGTTCAAGGGAACATAGTCCTTGATGTATTCCGGGATGAGCGTGCGGTATTTCGGAGGCACGGCCTTGAAGTCCTTCGTGGAGAAGACGGGATTCGTCGCGAGGTCCGTGAGCTGGCCGGTCTCGATGATGTGGCGCACGGCGTCGCTGGTGGCGTAGGCCTTGAAGTAGGTCCGGATGGCCGGGATGGCCTCGGCTTCGTCGGGCTTCCGGTCGGCGACGAACTTCGAGAATTCCTCCTCCAGCAGTTCGTCCTTCGACTTGTAGCGCGGGATGAGGCCGAAGATCTTTTCGAGGATCTCGCGCAGTGTGAGGCGGCGGTCCACTCCGGCGGCGGTCCGGAGCTTGTCGAGCGAGTAGTATTCGGCGGGTTTGTCGAAGACCTCCTTGTTCACGTAGTCAATGACGCGGTCCCACTGCCCGGCCTCGATGCTGGCGGCGATGAAATCGTTTTCGCGCACCCGGGTCTCAAACTTCGCGTAGAACTCACGGTCGATCCGCATGCCCTCCACGCCGACCTCCGCGACCTTCAGGGAATCGAGGAGGTCGTCGCCCAGATGTTCGTAGGTGACGGGCTTCCCCCCGCCTCCGCCGCCCTTGCCTTCCTCGCCGCCCTCGCCACCGGTGCCCTTCGGTTTCGGCAGCTTCAGGACCTGATCATATTCGAACTTCTCCTCGAAGAATTCACAGTTCGCAAAGAAGTCGAAGAGCTTGAAGGCAGCCTTTGCAGGCTGCTTCACGCCCTCCTTGATCGTGTCGTCGAAAAGCTGCTCGCGGAAGTCGTGCTTCCGCGTGCCGCGGCCCTTGATCTGGATGAAATCAGTCGGCGAGAAGATGGGACGGAAGAGTCCGAGGTTCAGAATGTCCGGGCAGTCGTAGCCGGTGGTCATCATACCGACGGTGACGCAGATGCGCGCCTTGCTGGTCTTATAGTTGGGGATGAAGTTGGCGGAACCGAGCAGGTTGTTGTTGGTGAAATTGATCGTGTGCTGCTGCGCGCCGTCCACCTGCGAGGTGACCTGCACCGCAAAGTCCGACTGATACTTTCCGGGGAACATCCGGTCGGCCATCTCGTTGAGAATCTGCGTGAGCTTTGCCGCATGGTGCTGGCTCACGGCAAAGACGATGGACTTCCCGATCTCGCCGCTGACCGGATCGCGAAGTGCGTTTTCCAGGAAGGTTTTGCAGAAGAGCTGGTTCGTCGCCTTGGAGAAGAAGCGTTTCTCAAACTCGCGCTGCTTGAACGCATCCTTCCGGTCGTCGCCCGCGTCATCCTTGAACTCGACGACGAAGCCACCCTCGGAAAGCAACTGGGTGGTAACTTCACTGCGGGCGTCCACGACGGTGGGATTGATCAGGAAGCCGTCCTTTACTCCATCGAGCAGGGAGTAGCGGAAAGTGGGCTGGCCGTCATCGCAGCCAAAGGTGCGGTAGGTATCGAGAAGGAGCCGACGCTCAAGCTCCCTCGGGTCGTTGGTCGTGGGACTGTTCTTGTCGAACTTCCTGAGATAATCGCGCGGTGTGGCGGTGAGGCCGAGTTTGTAGCCGATGAAGTAATCGAACACCGCCCGCGCATTGCCTCCGATGGAGCGGTGGGCTTCGTCGGAGATGACGAGGTCGAAGTCGGTGGGAGAAAAAAGCTGCTGGTATTTGTTGTTGAAGAGAAGCGACTGGACTGTGGTGACCACGATCTCCGCGTGCCGCCATTCGTCGCGACTCTCCTTGTAGATTACGCTCTTGAAGTCGTTCGCGAGAACCTTCCGGAAAGCCTTCAGTGCCTGATCCTCCAGTTCCAGGCGATCCACGAGGAAGAGGACACGGCGGGCATTGCCAGTGCGAAGGAAGAGCCGGATGATCGCCGCCGCAGTGAGCGTCTTCCCGGTGCCCGTGGCCATTTCCAAAAGGAAGCGATCGCCTCCCTTCTTCACCTTTTCCTGAATGGCGACGATGGCCTGTCGCTGATACGGGCGCAGAAAGCGCAAGCCATTCACCTCGATGAACCGCGGGCGCTCGGCCTCGTTCTTCCACGCAGCTTCCGCCGCGTAGCCGGGGCGCTGCGTAAGCACGACGTAGTCATCCCCGGCGGTTTCATCGGTCAGCCGTTTCGTGTCCGGCGCGGTCGTCTGGTACCCGGCGACCGAATTGGGAGTCGGGAAGGTGGTGATGAGATGGGGATTCCCCCGCTCGAGATCCCAGAAGTAGTGGAGATTGCCGTTGGAGAGGATGACGAAGCGGCAGTTCTGCGACTTCGCATATTTGCGCGCCTGCTCCTTTCCCACGAGCGGGTTTTTGTCCTCCGCCTTTGCTTCGAGGACTATGAAGGGGAACCCCTTTTCATTGAGCAGAAGGAAGTCAATGAAGCCCTTGCCCGCCTTCTCGAAATTCTCGCCGAGCGCGTCAAGATCCTGCGTCCTGAGCGTAACGCTGGATTCGAGCTGGATGTTTGCTGGGCCATTCGCGTCCGCGAAAAAGCGCCAGCCACCGGCTTCGAGCAGCTTGTTGATCTTGATGCGTGCAGCGGCTTCTTTCATGCGGCGGAAAAGAGCTGGCCTTTAGTGGTGCATACCGCGTGGGAGGGTGGAGATTGGTCGCGGAGGATGCATGATCGCGGGAGCGAGGCGAGGCGATTTTTTGCGGCGGGGACCGGCCTGGCGGAAGGCATTGAAAAACACGGTCTGCAGACCGTGGCGCGCGGGGCGGATTGTGGCAGAGTTTGACGCATGAAGACCCCCCTCTTGCGCGCACTCGGGATGCGTGTCTGCCGACTGCGGACCGAGCGCGGATGGACTCAGGAAAAGCTGGCGGAAATGGCCCACGTGGATGTGCGGCATGTGCAGGAAATCGAACATGGCGAGTGTGAGCCAAAGCTCTATTTGCTGATGAGCCTCTGCGAGTCGCTGGGCTGCGACTGGAACACGTTCATGGAGGGTATCCGCGGCGGGCGCGAGGCGTGTGCGCGGCGCAGGCATGAGGCCGTCCACGCGTGATTAACCCAGGCCATGATCAAGACTCGGAGACTCGGAGACTTGGAAATGGGGAGCAGCCGGGAATCCCGGCAGGGTCTTGGCACTCTCCTGAGCCGCAGCGGGGATTCCCGGCTGGCTCACAGCGCTTTCCTGACTCCTAGCCGGGATTCCAGGCTAGCTCACGGCGCTCTCTTGTCTCCTAGCCGGGATTCCCGGCTGGGTTACGGCGGTCTCCTGTCTTCTAGCCGGGATTCCCGGCTGGCTCACGGTAGTCTTGTGGCTCTTAGCCGAGATTTCCGGCGGGCTCACAGCGCTCTCCTGACTTTCAGCCGAGATTCCCGGCTGGATTCCGGCACCCTCCCGAGTTTCGGCCGGGATTCTCGGCCAGCATTTGGCACCCTCCCGAGTCGCAGCCGGGTTTCCCGGCTGTGGGATGGTTGCTTCGCTCCTTCAGGGCTTTTTCATATTGATGCATATCCTACCCAGGGCGTTGCCCAGGGCTGGCATGTAGCCGGGCCTTTGGCCCTGGAAGTTGCCTTGGGCTGGCATGTTGCCGGAGCTTTGGCCCTCAGCGCCACCGCCCATGAGCGACTGGGATGATCCCGCCACGACTTGGGATGACTTTTTCTGGGATGCGCCGGATGCACCGGTGCTGCCCCCCTTCAAACACAAAAGGACCAACCGACGCACCATGAGCAGCAATCCCACACCGGACAACAACGACATCCTCCGCGCCCTCGCCGATCGCATCGCGGATGGATGCCACACGCACGAAGTCGCCATCGGCATCAAGCAAAACACGGAGGCGGCCATCCGTGCCCCCATCGGCGCGCTTACCTCCGCGGAACTCCAGGTGGGGCTGAGGAAGCAGGCGGTGGACGCTGCCTACAACGCCCTCCAGGCGGCGGATGACGCGGGCGCGACGAGACTGACGAACTGCAAGCTGCGGCTGGCGCAGAAGCTCGGGCAGCGGTGGAGCGCGGCGTGGGAGCCGACAGGCTTCCCCGGCCAGTCCACGGCGGTGCCGCAGACGATGGATCCGCGCTTTACGCTGCTGGGGGATCTGAAGGCTTACTTCACCGCCGTGCCCGCGAATGAGAGCGTGGACATGGGGGCGACGGCGGCCCTGTGCGATGCGGCGTGGACGGCGCTCTCCAATGCCCGGCAGGCGGTGGCCGATGCGGAGAGCGGGCAGACGACGGCGATGAATGTGCGCAGGGATGCGGTGGACCTGCTGCGCAAACGGGTGCGCGGGCTGATCAATGAGCTGGGGGATCTGATCGCGGATGATGATCCGCGATGGGAGGCCTTCGGGCTGAACATCCCAGCGAACCCGAGCGCGCCGGATCCCGTGACGAGTGTGACGGTGGCGGCGCTGGGCAACGGGCGCATCGAGATGTCCTGGGCGTACGCGACGCGGGCGCTGCGGTTCCGGGTGGAGACATTCATCACGGCAGTGGATACGGAATGGCAGGCCAAGGGGAGCTTCAAGGATCTGGAGGCGATCCTGAAAGGCTTCACCGCCGCACAGGTCGTGAAGGTGCGCGTGATCGCCGGGAATGACGGCGGGGACGCGGCGCCGAGCCCGGAGGCGAGCGTCACCGTGACGTAGTGACGACGGGATGAGCGTTGAGGGATCAGCGTTGAGAGGCGGACACGCCTCCCGCCGCTCATCCTCTCAGCCCTCAATTGTCCCCACGGCACCACGGACTTCTCTCAAAACCTCGAATCTCAACTCTCAACCCCATGTTCAACCCCTCCCTCCCCGCCGACGGCACCAAGGCCACGGCCGCGGAAATGCGCGGGCAGCTCAATGGCCTGAAGGATCTCATCGACGCCGGTGTGCCCGGACCACCAGGACCGGTGGGCGCGGACGGCCCGCCCGGCAGCGATGGCAGTGACGGTGCGCCCGGCCCGCCCTTTGCCAGTGCCGTGGTGGACGCGGTGAACACGCTGGAGCCGGACGTCCCGGCGACGGTGAGCGCGGACTTCGACGGCACCAATGTGCGCTTCACCTTCGGCATCCCCCGCGGGATGGATGGTGCGACGGGCGAGGTGAGCAATGACGACCTCGCCGCCGCCATCGCGGGCACCTCGGCGAGCACCAACGGAGTCGCCACGCTGGACATTCCTTTCACCACCGACCCGCCGACGCTCGCGGACATGGAGCTGGTGCGGGAGAAAATCAACGAGCTGATCACCGCGTTGCGGCGGTAGAAGGGAAAAAGGCGGGCAGGGAAAATGTCGTCATCTCCCTCGCGGATGCCGAGGAGCGCGCACGCGAATTGCGAAAGTGATCCCGGCACTCGAACCGCCCACGGGGCGCCACGGATGAGGAAGCGCGAGGCAGTCCCACCGAACATTCAGAAGCTCATGCGGCATTCGTACGCAGATGCACCGCCTCGTAGTCCCAAAGAAACGCACCTGCCGCCGTTCATCCCTGCGCAATCTTTTCCAAACCCGATGAACGCTCGCATCCCCCTCGGACTCGCCGTGCTGATGATCGCATTGGCCTTCCGCGCGTCGGCTGCGGAAACGCCACCCGGCATGGAGGACTCAGTGCGCCGCGGACTCGCACTCGTGGTGCGCGCCGCGAGCAACTGGCAGAAAAACAAGACGTGCTTTTCCTGCCATCACCAGACTCTGCCAATGCTCGCGATGACCGAGGCAACGCGCGCCGGGCTGCCGCCGGATGCGGCATGGCTCCAGTCACAGACGGAAACCACGCACCGGTATTTCGAGCAACGCATCGGGGAGATGGACAAAGGCGAGCACGTGCCCGGCGGCGCGGCGACGACCGGGTTCGGCTTCTGGGCGCTGAGCCTCGGCGAGCGACCGGCGGACAAGACCACGACGGCGATGGTCGCGTATCTGTTGCAGATCCAAGGCGTCACCCGGCTCAGCGATCGCAAGCCGGACAGCGCGCCGAAGCCCGAGGATGGCCGCTGGCAGGCATCGTGCAGGCGCGCACCGATGCAGGCATCGTTCATCGGCGACACCGTGCTCGTGCTCATCGGGTTGGAAAAATACGCGACGCCCGAGCAGCGCCCGCGCGTGGCAAAGGCGCGCGAAGCAGCAGAACGATGGCTCACGCAGACACCGCTGCGCGATCAGCAGGATCGCCTGTGGCGGCTGTGGGGTCTCCATCACCTCGGCGGCGATGATGCGCTGAAGGAGCGCACGCGCGACGCCATCCTCGCCGCGCAGCGCGACGACGGCGGATGGGCCGAGGACAAAGATCGCGCGAGCGACGCCTACTCGACCGGACAGACGCTCTTCATGCTTTGCAAAACCGGCACACCGCGAGATGACGCCGCAGTGCTGCGCGCCCGCGATTACCTGCTCCGCACCCAACTCGCCGACGGTTCCTGGCTCACAAAATCTCACGTGAAAAACAAGGCGCAGCCCTATTTCGAAAATGGCGACCCACACGGCGAGCACCAGTTCCTCTCCACTGCCGCGACCGCGTGGGCGACCGCAGCTCTCGCCCACCTGCTGCCGTCAAAGTAATCATCCTCCGATGAACCCACCCGCCGACCGCGTCCCCCGCAGCGCCTACGATCGCACCGGCGACCTCGTCTATTTCGCTCGGATGCTCCACAAGATCCGCCTCCAGGTTGCCGGACAGTTGCGTGCGGATTACCACGCGAATCTCGGCGACGGCTTCGACGCCCGCTGCTGCCGCCTGCTCGGCGTCACCTATCCCGCATTGCGCGATCGCACGCTCGCGGGCGGCACCGATGAAGAAGTGTTCGCGTGGTGCAACGCGCACGGCACGCGGCCCACGGAGGAGCAGTTGCTCGTCTGGAACAAGTTCATGGAAAAGCGTGGCTGGCGCGACGAGGACGACGGCTCCACGCAGGAACTCGAAGCCTATAAAACCGCCAGCGGCCTCGCGCACCGCACCGACCTTGTGACCTTCTTCGACTACTACGAAGTGGACGAAGGACGCCGGCCTTGAACGCTGAAAGCCAAGCCCGCTGAAACCGAAGAGGCCAAGGTTCGCCCTGAGTTTGCAGCGACTTTCGTTCTTCATCCCGCGCCGCCGCCGACTATCGTCCGCGCCCCATGTTCACACTGCTCGGCACCGATCCTTCCTCAAAAGCGCGCCGCGGAATCCTGCGCACAAAGCGCGGCGACATTGCGACGCCGCAGTTTATGCCCGTCGGCACGCAGGGCAGCGTGAAGGCCGTCTCGCCCGACGAACTCACGCAGCTCGGCGCGGAGATCATTCTTGGGAACACGTACCACCTTTTCGTCCGCCCCGGCATGGACGTGATGAAAAAATTCGGCGGGCTGCACCGCTTCATGGGATGGGACAAGCCGATCCTCACGGACAGCGGCGGCTTCCAGGTCTTCTCACTCGCGAAGCTGCGCAAGATCACGCCGGAGGGCGTGCATTTTCAAAATCACCTCGACGGATCGCCGATGTTCCTCGGCCCGCGCGAGGCGATGGAAATCCAGGCCGTGCTCGGCAGCGACATCTGCATGCTCTTCGACGAATGCCCGCCGCATCCGTGCGAGCGCGAC
>JANPHH010000002.1:0-6021 GCA_031424375.1 Chthoniobacter sp.
GCCCAATCCGCTTTCGCCAACCGGCTTTGATTTGAAGCCGGAAGACATGGGCAATTATCTGGGTGAGTTCGCTCAGAGCGGATTGCTGAACATCGCCGGCGGCTGCTGCGGCAACACGCCGGAGCACATCGCGGCGATTGCGAAGGCGGTCGAGGCCAGCAGGCCGCGCGAGATTGCGGAGGAGGTGAAATTTTCCACCGGCGCTGCGCCGCCGCTGCGGCTGTCGGGATCGGACGCGTTCACTCAGCAGGTCGGAAGTTTCCTGATGATCGGCGAACGCACGAACGTCGCGGGGTCGCCGAAGTTTGCGAAGCTGATCAAAGAAGGGAACTACGAGGAAGCTGTGGCCATCGCGCGGCAGCAGGTGGAGAACGGCGCTAACGTCATCGATATCTGCATGGACGAGGGGATGATCGACGGCGTCGCGGCGATGTCGCGCTTTCTACAACTCCTCGGCAGCGAGCCGGAAGTCGCGAAGGTGCCCTTCATGGTCGACTCGTCGAAGTGGGAAGTGATCGAGGCCGGCCTGAAGTGTCTGCAAGGGAAGGGGATCGTGAACTCGATCTCGCTCAAGGGTGGCGAAGACGCCTTCCGCGAGCAGGCGCGTGCGGTGCTGAAATACGGCGCGGCAGTCGTGGTCATGGCCTTCGACGAAAACGGGCAGGCCGCCACTTACGCCGAGAAGATCCGCATCTGCGAGCGCGCCTGCCGCATCCTCGTGGACGAAGTCGGCCTCGCGCCCGAGGACATCATTTTCGATCCGAACATCCTCACCGTCGCGACCGGCATTGAGGAGCACAACAACTACGCCGTCGACTTCATCGAGGCCACGCGCTGGATCAAAGCCAACCTGCCGCACGCGAAAGTGAGCGGCGGCGTGTCGAACATTTCGTTCAGCTTCCGCGGCAACAACCACGTGCGCGAGGCCATGCACTCCGCGTTCCTTTACCACGCCATCCAGGCGGGCATGGACATGGGCATTGTCAATGCCGGCATGCTCGAGGTCTACGAGGAGATCGAGCCCGAGCTGAAGGAACTCGTCGAAGACGTGCTGCTCAATCGCCGCCCCGACGCCACCGAGCGGCTCGTCGATCACGGCGAGAAGCTGAAGCTCGCCAGCGCGGGCGCGAGCGGCGCAGCCGTGGCGAAGAAGGAAGAGGAATGGCGCAAGGGCTCGGTAGAGGAGCGGTTGTCGCATTCGCTCGTCAAGGGCATCGACGCCTTCATCGACATCGACACCGAAGAAGCGCGGGCCAAGCTCGGCAAGCCGCTGCTCGTCATCGAAGGACCGCTCATGGATGGCATGGGCGTCGTCGGCGATCTCTTCGGCGCGGGGAAAATGTTTCTGCCGCAGGTCGTGAAATCCGCGCGCGTGATGAAGAAAGCCGTCGCGTATCTCACGCCGTTCATGGAGGCGGAAAAGCTGGAGATGGCCGCGCGCGGCGAAGCCGTGAAAGCGCAGGGCAAGATCGTGCTCGCGACGGTGAAGGGCGACGTTCACGACATCGGCAAGAACATCGTCGGCGTCGTGCTCGCGTGTAATAACTACGAGGTCATCGACATGGGCGTGATGGTCCCGTGCGAGAAAATCCTGGCGCGGGCGAAGGAAGAGAAAGCCGACCTCATCGGCCTCAGCGGCCTCATTACCCCGAGCCTCGACGAAATGGTGCACGTCGCGAAAGAGATGGAGCGCACCGGGATGAAAATCCCGCTGCTCGTCGGCGGCGCCACCACCAGCAAGGCGCACACGGCGGTGAAAATCGCGCAGCATTACAGCGAGCCGGTGGTGCACGTGCTCGACGCCAGCCGCGCCGTGCCGGTCACCACCACACTCCTCAACAAAGAGAGCAAGGCGACCTACGTCACGCAGCACAACGCGGAATACGAAAAGCTGCGCGCGATGCACGCCGGACCGAAGCAAAAGCTCGTGCCGCTGGAGCAGGCGCGGGCAAATCGCACCCCGATCGAATGGCGCGCGGAAGACCTCCCGCAGCCCGAGTTCACCGGCGTGCGCGTCCTGGAGAATTTTCCGCTCGAGACCCTGCGCACCTTCATCGACTGGACGCCCTTCTTCCACACGTGGGAACTCCGCGGCGTGTATCCGTCCATTCTCACCCACGAAAAATACGGCGAACAGGCCACCAAGCTCTTCGCCGATGCGCAGGAACTGCTCGACGAAATCATCGCGAAAAAGCTCCTCACCGCCCGCGCGGTCTACGGCTTCTTCCCCGCGAACGCGACCGGCGATGACGTCGAACTCTTCACCGACGAATCGCGCACCACGAAGCTGACCACGCTCCGTTTCCTCCGCCAGCAGATGGAGAAAAAGGACGGCGAACCGCACCGCTCGCTCGCCGACTTCATCGCTCCCTCTCAACTCTCAACCCTCAATTGTCCCCGCAGCGCCACGGACTTCTCGCCAAGCCTCGAATCTCAACCTCTTCCCGACCACGTCGCCGGCTTCGCCGTCACCACCGGCATCGGTCTGCACGACCTCGTCACGAAATACAAAGCCGACCTCGACGACTACAATGCGATCATGGCCGAAGCCCTCGCCGACCGCCTCGCCGAAGCGTTCGCCGAATGCCTGCACAAACGCGTCCGCGACGAGTGGGGCTTCGGCCGCGCCGAGAGCCTCACCACCGACGAACTCATCGAGGAAAAATACCGCGGCATCCGCCCCGCCGCCGGTTATCCCGCGTGCCCCGATCACACCGAGAAAGGCACGCTCTGGCAGCTCCTCGACGTGGAGAAAAACACCGGCATCAAGATCACCGAAAACTTCGCCATGTGGCCCGGCTCATCGGTGAGCGGTCTCTATTTCGCGCATCCGCAGTCGCGCTACTTCGGCCTCGGCAAGATCGACCGCGATCAAGTCGCCGACTACGCCGCGCGCAAAGGGCTGAGCGTCGCCGAGTGCGAACGCTGGCTCGGGCCGAACCTCGGCTACTGACCGCCGCGCTCGACGGCATCGCCGTCCCCCGGCAGCCGCCCTACGATGTCCTATCCTGAGCAACCAAACGCGGGGGCGTGATTTCCGGTGTGCGCTGAACCCGCGGGCGGACAAGGAGCGGCGAACTCCCGTTCGCCGCAGCCCCCCGCGGCGCGGGAAGCGTCCCAGGTTTTGAAGTGGCGCGTCGCGCGGAGTGTGGCTCGGCGAAGTGGACTTCGCCGCTCCCTGGGGGCGTGCGACTCCGCACGGCTTGGGGAATCCGGGAGGTTCATCGGCAGCGGAGCGCCGCGTGGCTGTGACACGGGAAAGGCGGTGGCGGGGCGAGCGGGCGGCGCGCAGTCGAGCCGAGTCTGCGCGACAGCCGAACTCAACGACGCTCGCGCTTCTCTGCGCGGCGGGGAGCGCGGAGAATGGAGACCGGACCGCACAAACCGCAGACCGGAAAAGGAAAACCGAAGACAAGACGCCGCAACCCGAAGACGGGAAGGAGCAACCCGAAGACGGGAAAGAGCAAACCGAAGGCGGGAAGGAGTAAACCGAAGGCGGGAAGGAGCAAACCGAAGGCGGGAAGGAGCAAACCGAAGGCGGGAAGGAGCAAACCGAAGACGGGAAGGAGCAAACCGAAGACGGGAAGGAGCAAACCGCAGACGGGAAGGAGCAAACCGCAGACGGGAAAGAGAAAACCGAAGACGTAAAATGGAAAACCGAGACGGGAAAACAAAAACGGTTTCGACCCGCGGCAGCCGTATTCAGCAGGCATCCACAGGGGGAGGGTGGAAAAACGAGTCCTTGTTTCGAGCGGGCCGAACGGATACACCCGACTCTTGTCAGGCGGTATCAGCTGGTTGTGTGCTGCCTCCCGCGAACTCATGCCCCCATGAAAACGATCTGGACTCCCCTGGTTCACGACGGCCCAGAGCCAGCCGCTGAAAGCAGAAGAGCGAAGCTTTCGCTTCGCTCTTCCGAAAGGAAAACGCTTTTGAACCGGTGTGTCCGCCTGGCGGACAGGGAAACGGTCTGCGCTATCTAACTTTGTCTTGAATCTGATCCCTCAGTAGCAACTCCCATGAACACTGCAAACAAAAAATCCACCGCCGACCTGCAGCTTGCTTTCGATGTTGGCCACAGCTCGATCGGCTGGGCGGTGTTGGAAACCCGGACCGACAATGCCCCGACGCTGCTCGGCTGCGGCTCGGTCATCTTTCCCGCGGATGATTGTCTGGCTTCCGAACGGCGCGGTTTTCGCCGGCAGCGGCGGCATATCCGAGCCACGCGACTACGCATCGCGCGGATGAAGCGCCTGCTCGCCCACCTTGGCGTGCTCACGCAGGAGCAACTCGACGCGCCTGGCTGTGCATGGCCGTGGCTGCTCGCCGCGCGCGTTTTGCGCGGTGGGAAGAAGCTGACCTGGAGCGAACTCTGGGACGTGCTCCGCTGGTACGCGCACAATCGCGGCTACGATGGAAACAAGGGCTGGAGTCGGCAGGACGCTGCGGCGAACGCGGAGGACACGGAGAAGGAACAAAAGGCACACGAACTCCTCGACGCCTTCCGTGCGAAGCACGGGCGCGATGGGACGATGGCGGAAGTTTTCTGCGACCGGCTCGGGCTCGATCCGCTTGCGGAGAAGAAGGCATCGACGGTGCGCTTCCGCGATCTCGGCGCTGCGTTTCCGCGCGAGGGCGTCGAGGCGGAAGTCGAGCGCATCCTCCGCGCGCAGGGCGTGGAGGAGGGGGGCATCGTTGCGTTGATGCGCGATTACACCGCGATCAAAGGGCCGGACTACCGGCTGCCCTCGCGCTACGGTCAACGGGTCAATGGCGCGCGCACGCCAGGCGGGCTCCTCTTCGGCCAGCTTGTCCCGCGCTTTGAGAACCGCATCATCGCGACGTGTCCGGTGCAGTTTCAGCGCGAGTATGATCGCGTTCTGGCCGAAACCGGCGATGCGAAACGGGCGACGTTCGAGGCGGAGAAGCGCGCGAAAGTGCCGGGGATTGCGTGCGTGGAGTTCCATCGATTCCGCTGGGCGATGCAATTGGCGAACGTGGTGGTAGCGCGGCCAACGCCGCGGCTTACGAAGGAAGAACGGCAGGCAGTGAATGCGGAGATGGAAAAGCTCGGCGCCATAACCCCGAAGCAGTTCAAGGATCTCGTCCGCACGCTCACCGCCACAAAACGAGACAACCTCGATAACCTCCTCGCGCAGGATCACTCGGGCGAATCGCTGGTGCTCGATCCCGCGCGCAAGCTCGCCGGGGGCGGCGTACTCGGCGTGCTGTGGCCGCATCTCGGCGAACCGCTGCAAAAGCACACGCTCACGAATCTGCGCCGTGGCAAATCCATCACCGCCCGCGCGCTTTTGGAGAAATGCCCGGCGGCACAAAACGCATTCGATCACTGGTGGGACGGCGAGGCGATGAAAACACCGCGCAAGACGAAGAAGAATCCTGACCCCGCGCCACGCACCCGCGACAGCGCGCTCGATGAGCGGCATTCTCTCGGCCCGATGAATGGCCGCGCCGCGCACAGCCGCGAGGTGATGGATGAAGTCTGGAAGTTCGTGCTCTCCGGCGACGGGCATCCGATGGACCCCGGCGCGCCGCTCTTCCGCAGCGAAGCGATCCGCCGCGCACAACTCGAACGCGCGATCGACGAGCAGACGAACAACCACCTCGTCCGCCACCGGCTCAAGCTGCTCGAACGTCTCCACGCAGACCTCTTGAAAGAATACGCCGGAGGCGAAAAGGCGGGCATCGAGCGCATCACCATCGAGGTGAACCGCGACCTCAAGGAACTCTCAGGCAAGACGGCGCAGGAGCAGGCAAAGGAACAGGGGCAGCAAACATTCCACTTCCGCAGCGTGGAGAAGCGGCTCACCGCTGCATACGAAGGGCTCGGCGTCCGGCTCGGACCGGGGCTGATCCGCAAGGGGCGCATCGCCGAAGACCTTGGTTGGAAATGCCCGTACACCGGCGCGTCTTTCGATGAAGTGGATCTGCTCCATCGCCGGGTGGACAAGGATCACATCATCCCGCGCAGCCAACGCGCGAGCGACAGCCTCGATTCAC
>JANPHH010000003.1:0-8543 GCA_031424375.1 Chthoniobacter sp.
ACGTTCAGCAGCGCCTCGTCCTCGCGGATGTATTCCGGCGCACGGCCGCCGCTGAACAGGATGCCCGCGTATTCCTCGGGCTGGATGTCCTTGAACGCGATGTCCGCATCGATCGTGTAGCCCTCCCACTCTTTTGTGATCGTCCAGCCCGGCTTCACCTCGTGCATCACCATCTGGTATTTGCGCTTCTCCGGCGCGGCGACGACAGGCTGATAGCCGCCCTCGATGAGGCGGTAGAATGGATACAGGGTGTCCACGGTTTCCGTGGCGTCGCCGACGATGATAAGGACTTTGGGTTGGGACATGCTTCAAACCTGCCCGCTTGGCTGCCGCTGTCACTGTGGGTATGGTGCGCAGAACCTCAGGTTTTTCGTCTCCGTTTCCCATGCCCACCGCTCGCCGCATTCCCCGGGTCGCGCTCCTCGTCGAGACGACGCGCACCTACACGCGGGAACTCCTCAGCGGCGTGCGCCGCTACCTTGCCGAGCACGGACCATGGTCCACGTTCCTGGAGCTCCGCGCGCTCGAATCCTCCCCTCCCGCATGGCTGCGGAACTGGGATGGAGACGGCATTCTCACCCGCACCTTCACTCCCGAGATGGGGAAGTTGATCGACGCCACCGGCCTGCCCGCGGTCGAATTGCGCACGATCAACTTCGGCGGCGACCGCCCTTACGTCGGCATGGATAACCGCCTGATCGGCAGCATGGTCGCCGAGCATTTTCATGAGCGCGGCTATCGTCAGTTCGCCGCGTACAGCCTGCACACCGAGCAGTTCTTCATCGAACGGGTGCAGAATTTCGTCAGCGCCGTGGAGGCCTACGGCGGCCGCTGCGCACAGCTCCCGGAGGCGAAGTCGGACAGCGCCGCGGATTGGGAGAAGAGCCAGGCGCGGCTCGTCGCCTGGCTGAAGGAGCTGCCGAAGCCCGTCGGCATCTTTGCCGCCAACGATCAGCTCGGCGTGCGTCTGCTCGAAGCGTGTCAGCGCGCCGGCATCGCCGTGCCCGAGGAGGTCGCGGTGGTCGGCGCGGAGAATGAGGAGACGCTCTGCACCTTTGCCACGCCGCCCCTCACCAGCGTGCGTTATGATGGGCAGGCGGTGGGTTACGCCGCCGCGGAGATGCTCGATCAGCTCATGCGCGCTCGGCGGCCAAGGCGCCGCTCCGTGCTCATTCCGCCCCGCGGGATCGTGGTCCGGCATTCCTCCGACGGTCTCGTGATCAACGACCCGCTCGTCGCCCACGCCGCGCGGCTCATCCGCGAGAATGCGCTCACCGGCTTCAACGTCGATGACCTCTGTCGAAAATTGAACGCCTCCCGCAGCACGATCGATCGCCGGATGAAGGCCGCGCTGAAGCGTTCACCGAAGGAGGAAATTCTCCGCGTCCGCTTTCGCGAAGTGGAACGGCTGCTGCGCGAGACTGACCTCACCATCGACACGATCGCCGCCCAGACCGGCTTTGCGCACAGCCACTATCTGCAGGCTGCATTCAAAGAGCAGCGCGGCTGCACCCCGGGCGAGTGGCGGCGAGGCCAGGGCACGGCGGCTACTTCGCGGCGGCCCAATTCACCGCGTTCTTCAGCAGCACCTGGTATTCCGGCAGGTCGTGCGCGCGGGCGTCGTGGCCGAGGGTGAGGCCGACGATGCGGGACTTCGGATGTTTGACGATCCAGACCTGCGGGAAGGTCTTGCCGGTCGTGGGGCTGGTTGCGGTGGCGAGGATTTCGATCGGGTTGCCCGCCGGGTCGGCGTTGTAGTTGTAGAGTTCGTCGGTGATGTCGAACTTCGCCGTTACGCCCTTGGTGACCGGGTGATCAGCGTTCGTGATCATGACCGGGAAGGCGCCGAGCTTGTCGTGGCCGCGGGTGCCACCGCCGACGACCTGGAGGTTCCACTCGGGAAAATTCTTCCACGCGTACCAAGTGCCGGGATGCAGCGCGATGATGCCCTTGCCGGAATTTGCATAGTCGATCAGCGCCTTGCGCGTGGCGGCGGAGAGCGGCTGGTTCGCGCTCCAAACCAACACGTCCACCCGGTCGAGGATCGCCGGGACGCCGTTCGCATTCTGCGTGAAATCCACCCAGCCAACGTGCGGCGCGAGGATGGCTTTGTCGGCGTCGCCGAAGAATTTTACGAAGTCGTGCGACGATCCACCGCCCACGAGCAGCACGCGCGGGCCTTTCGCCGGGCGCGTCGCGGGCGGCTGCGGCACGGTGTCGTCAAACTGCGGTTTGAAGCCCGCGTCCTCGTCAGCCACGGGACGCGCGGGAGCGCGCACCACCGGAGGGACGCGCTCCCCCGCGCTCCCGCTATCCGTTGCCGGCACCGCCACCGCATTCCCCTCCGCCAGCTCCGCCGTGATCGCCACCAGCGTCGGCGCGGCGCCGGTGTCGAGCGACTCGATGGTGATTCGATCGATCTCCACCGCGCCCAGCGCGAGCGCTTTGCTGAACCACCGCATTTGATGTCCACCTTTCACGAGACCTGCCGCAGCCTTCGAGCCCGGCACGTCGATATGCCCGTTGTAATCGGCAAACTCGACGCCGTTCTTGAAGGTCATGCCTTCGCGCTGTCCCTGCGTGGTGTGGATGGTCACCTTCAGCACCTCGCTCAGATCGCCGTTGTTGCGGAAACCCCAACCGGTCACGCCACCGAGGAAGTGCAGCCGGTTCGCTTTGAAGCCGCCGAGCTTCACCTCCACTTTTTGCGGCATCGTTTTGGAGTAGGCCTGCGGCGGACCGCCCTTGAGCACGAGGATGTTCCGTGGCGACTTGTCGGCGGAGACGATGTTGAAGGGAATCTTCTCCACGGTCACCGTGCCGGTTTTGGTGAAGGCGAACGAATCTCCCTTCGCTTCCAGCGTGTTATAGAGCCCGGTCGAAGTCGAAGCGGTGAAGGCCTCACGCAGATCGACCGTGCGGAACTTTCCACCATCGACGCTCTGCATGTAGGCGATGATGTCGCGCAGCGTCTCGCCGCCGAGTCCCTCGAAGCCCTCGGGCATCAGCGAACGGCCGGTGTTCGTGCGCGACTTGATGTCCGCGACTTTCACCTGCTGCACGCCGGCGAGGCTCTTGAGCGTGATGCTCGTCGGATTTTCCGCCGCGATCACGCCGGCAAAGGCGCCGCCGTCTTTGGTCTCGATATTCCACTGCGTGAAGGCGGGATCGACTTCCGCATTTGGGTCCACGATCGCGCTGAGCAATTCGCTCGAGCCATGCGATCCCATGCCGGTCAGCCCCGGCCCGATGTCCATGCCGGCGTCGCCAAACTTGTGGCAGATCGCGCACGTCGTCGTGAACAGAGCCTTGCCCTTCGCCGCGTCGCCCTTCTGCTCGACGAGCGGCATCAGCTTGGCGAGCGCTTCCTTCTTCAGCTTCGCGGTCGGGTTGAGTTCATCGAGCATCGCCGTGGCGCGCGCGGCCACCTTCTTGTTCGCGTGCGCGCGGAGGCGGAAGGCATTGGCCGGCCCGAAACTGGCCACGTCGACTTGCTTTGCCTGCACCGCATCGAGGAGGGCATTTGTCCAGTCCGCGCGCTTGAGCACCGCGTCGAAAGCCACGGTCTGCGCGTCAGCGGGGAGCTTGGCGAAACCGGCGGCGAGTTCCTTGCCGACCGAGGCGTCGTCCACCTCGGCGAGGGCGAGGATGAGCTGGCGTTTGAATCCGGGGGCGCCCTCCACACCGAGTTGCTTCACGATGGCGGGGAGAATCTCCGCGTTCGCACTGCGGATTCCGATGAGACTCTGCGCCGCCGCGAGCCGCGCCGCGTCGTCGGCCTTTGCGTCGGCGAATTGCGCAAGCAGCTTGCCGGTCAGTTCCCCCACCTTCGCTTTCAATGCGCCGGCCTTGTCCCACTGCGCGGCGAGCGGCAGCGCCGAGCCACTCACGCCGCTGTCGAGCAGCTTGCCCAGGGCGGCGGAAAGTTCGGGCGTCATCTCCGGCGCGGTCTTCAGCGACTTGCCGAGTGTGTCGAGGATGCTGCGTTTGAGGTCATCGGCTGCGGCTGCCTTTCCCGCGAGTGCGACGACGAGCTTGGACGCGCCATCGGCATCGATGTTTTGCGTCAGCGTTGTAACGAGGGGAGCCAGTGCCGCGCCGTCCGGGCTGCCGAGCGCCGCCGAGATTACGTCCGACGGATTCCGCGAAGCGGCACCAATCGCCGCGCTGCGCTGGAAGTCGTCGTCGAGTTCCGGCCACAAGGTCACGATCACTCGCGCCGCGTTGTAGGAAACACCACGCGCGGCGAAGGCTCGGAGCGCCGCGACCCGAACCTGTCGGTCAGAATCGCCAATGCGCGCTTCAAGCTCCTGCGCGGACCACTGCTCGCCGGCTCCCGCTTCGATGGCCAGCGCCGCGTTGCGGCGGACATCCGGAATCCCGAATCCGAGCATGCTCGAGAGAATCGAGTCGGTAAGTTTTCCAAGCCGATACTGCGTCCACAGCCAGGCGATTTGAGTTTCCGGCTTCTTGGTCACGAGCACCGCGTTCCCGGCATTCTCGGCAAGCAGCCGGCTCGCGGTCATCCGCACAGTACGGTTCGGGTTGTCGAGCATGGCAGACAACACGGTGGCGTCCGCCTTCGACAAATCCGGCACCGCAATCTTCTTCGCATCCTTGTGATCGATCCGCCAGATTCGGCCGAAGTAGTGGTCGCGATCCGGGCGCACGGCGGCGTTGACGTTGTTGTGATCGGGGCCGCGCGTGTCGTTGTGGATCACGGCCTGATTGTAGAAATCGCCGACATACATCGCGCCATCGGGACCGATGCGCGTCTCGATCGGGCGCCACCACATGTCCTTGCTGCGCACAAATTCCGTCTCCTCGCGGCCGGGCAGTTTCTTCGCCGTGTAGCTGCTGCCTTCCGGCGTGAGCCGGGTGTGATGGATGACGTTGATCGTCGGCTCGGTGGTGAAGTAATCGCCGTTGTATTCCGCGGGCCAGGTGCCGCCGTCGTAGATCGCGCAGCCCGCCGCGGCGGTGAAGGAACCGACCCAATCGATCTGCACATAGGCGAGTTGCTCCCACGACATCGCGGGGAAACTCTTCGGCGACGGCTCGACGACTTTGTAGCTCGTGGTGTTGCCGATCTTGCCGCGCGCCAGCGCGTACTCGGGCAGCACGGTCTGCATGAGCAGAGCTCCGCTCGTCGGCTGCGTCCACATCACGCGATTGTCGCCGGTGATGGTGAGGCCCCAGGTGTTGCCGCCCTTCGATGAATACTGCTCGATCTTCGACCCGTCCGGACGAAAGCGCACGACGCCGCTGCCGATCGTGCCCTGCGTTTCGTTCTTCGCGTTTTTCACGTTGCCCGACGCGCTGTAACCGTGCGTGGCGTAGATCCAGCCGTCCCAGCCCCAGCGCGGATTGTTGATCACCGCGTGCGTGTCGTTGGTGCCGAGGCCGGTGTAGAGTTTCTCGACTTTGTCGGCCTTGCCGTCGCCATCGGTGTCGCGCAGCCAGAGGATGTCCGGCGCTTGCGTGACGATCACCCCATCCTTGTGGAAGACGAATCCGGTGACGAGATCGAGGCCCTCGTAGAAGACCTGTTTTTTGTCCATCACGCCGTCGCCGTCGGTGTCGATGAGGATGCTGATCTTGTCCTGCGCCTTGCGCTCCTGCACGCCCGGGGTCGGGTCGATGCCACCGTGGTCTTTCCACTCCTTGCCGCGGTAATCGGGGCGCATCCCGCGCCGGCCATTCGGATACTCGGGTGTCTCCGCGACCCACAGGCGGCCCGCGGGATCCCAATCAAAATTCATCGGCTTGCTGATCAGCGGCTCGGCGGCGACCAGCTTCATCGTGAAGTCGGGATGCACTTCGAGATTGGCGAGCGTGTCCGCCGGCTTTTGCGGTCCACCGGGGGGATAAGTGAGCGCCTCGATCTCCTCCTTCTTCACGTATTCATCGAGGTTCGTCCGCTTGCCCGCCCACGCAATGCCGCGCAGCAGGACCGCGCGATATTGCGGCAGCGCAAAGGTCTTAAACAAATGCCCGGGGATGCTCACGAACGCGCGGTAGCCGTCCTTTTCATAGGCCCACATCTGCGGCTGGATGTCGTAGATGTGCGTCTTCGCGCCCTCGGCCTGTTTCTTCCCCTGCTTTACATTCGGCGTGTAGCTGGCGGCGAGCACGCGGGCCTCGGGCTTCACGTCCATGTCGTAGTAGATCTCGTCGTCGAGGTGGAAATTCGCCGCTCCCTTGGTGATCGGGTGACCGCCGCCGAGGTATTGGTTTTCCGTGTAGTAGAGATCCATCGGGCCTTCCTTCCACTTCGTCTGTTTCGGCACCCACGCGCCGCCGATCACGTCGCGCCACCAGCCGGGATTCGTGAAGGACACCGTCGCGGTGTGGATCACCACCAGCCCGCCGCCGCGCTTCACGAAGGCCTCGATCACCTTTTCCTGTTCGGGCGTCGCATTGCCGCCATCCTGAGCGTAGGCCACGATCACCTCGGCCTTCGCGGCTTGCTCTTCGGTGGGCCAATCAATCGCACCATCCACCTGCATGCCGCGCTCGGCGAGCAGGGTTTTCCACTCGGCGAGGAAACGCGGATGCGCGTGGACTTCCTGGCCGCGATTCTTTTCACCCCCGCGAATGAAGATGCGGAGCGGATCGGCCTGACCGGCGGCGATGAAGACGACGAGGGAGAGGAAGAGGAAGAGGCGTTTCATAGACAGAGGGAAATACGAGTGGGCTGCGAGGGAGGAGACCGCTGACAATGGCAGGGCTTGGGCAGCGTGGCATGCCCAAATCGCACCTTCGTCTATCGGCGAAGCACATGGCTGGCAGCCGCCGCCCGAGTCTGCTACCTTCCGCGCATGGCCGCCGTCCTCGACAAACCAAAGCCGACCAACAAGCACTGGACCTACGAGGAATATTGCCTCCTCGACGACAACCGGCGCTACGAGCTCGACGACGGGCAACTCATCCCCATGCAACCTCCGTCTCCGAGTCCCGATCATCAGGATGAAGCTCTCGAACTCACCATCCTGCTGCGCTACTTTGTGCGGGCGAAAAAGCTGGGCCGGGTCTTCATCGCGCCGCTCGATGTCATCTTCGACCGCAAAAATACCGCGCAGCCGGACATCCTTTTCATTGCCAAGGCAAATGCCGGTCTGGTGCAGGAGCGCGGAATATTCGGAGCACCCGATCTGGTCGTGGAAATCGTCTCACCCGGCAGCGTGCGGCGCGACCGCTACGAGAAGCAGGCGCTCTACGCACGGTTCGGGGTCAGGGAATATTGGATTCTGGATCGCGGAAACCGATCCCTCGAAGTGCTCACGCTCACGGATGGAAAATACGAAGTGCATTCCGCCGCCGAGGAAACCGGCCATGTGACGTCGAAGGTGCTGCGCGGCTTGAAGGTGAAACTCACCGACTTGTTTTAACTTCCCGTGGCCACCTCGACGGCGGCGCTCGCCGAAACCCACGTCGTCGGCGCCAGCACGCACGAGTGGAAGGTGCGCGCCGCGGAGTGCCCGCCGCTCGCGCTCCATCACATCGCCCACGTCGGCGTGGCCGATGCCACCGCGCCTTACGAGATGGTGCGGCTCGATCTCGGCGGCACCTACTTTCTCTCCTGCTCCGCGGGGCAGGGCCGCATCCTCCTCGACGGCCGCTGGCAGCTCATCCGCAAAGGCTGGGCCTGCCTCGCGCCGCCGCATGCGTTGCTCGCATTTCAGGCGGTGAAAGGATCGCGCTGGGAATTTGCCTGGGTGCGCTACCAGCAGCAGGCCGGGCAGAAGCCGCTGCTGTCGTCGTCTTCACCCGCGCTCGCGAAGTTCGATCCGCTGCCGCTGCGCCACGCCGTGCTCGGGCTGCACGCGGAGACGCAGAGCCAGACCGCACCGATCGCCGTGAGCCACTGGACCGAGCTGATCCACACCTACGTCCGGCGCTTTGCCCAGCCGTGGCAGACGGATGATCGCCTTGGGCACCTTTGGGAATTTGTCGCCACCCGCCTCAGCGAACCGTGGTCCCTCGATCGGCTCGCGCAAAAATGTCACCTCAGCTCCGAACACCTCCGCCGCCTGTGCCGTCGCGAACTCGGCCGCTCGCCGATGCACCACGTCATCTTCCTCCGCATGCAACTCGCCGCGAAACTCCTCGCGAACACGAACGACAAGATCGAGACGATCGCCACCGAGGTCGGCTACGAGAATCCCTTCGTTTTCTCCACGACCTTCAAAAAGTGGGTCGGCTGGCGCCCGAGCGAATACCGCGCGCGGCAGCGGTGAGCGGCGGTTGACCGACGGTGCCGCAATCGTTAGACGAAGCGTCCCATGCGTCTCCGCGCCTACGTTTTCCCCCTCACGCTGCTCGCCTTCACGCTCCACGCCGCCGAGGTGCGGGAGGTGAAGATCGGCACGCTGCACGGGCAGATGAAGTATGACGTGGAACAGTTCGAGGTGAAGCCGGGCGCCAGCGTGCGGCTCACGCTGAACAACACCGACGAGATGCAGCACAATCTGCTCATCCTCACGCCGGGCGACGGCCAACCGCTCGCGGTCGCGCAGCGCGCCTGGGCGCTCGGGGCGGAG
>JANPHH010000004.1:0-1780 GCA_031424375.1 Chthoniobacter sp.
TGTCGAGCACGAGCACGCGGCGACCCGCGCGCTGCAATTCCGCCGCCGCAATCAACCCCGCCATCCCGGCGCCGATGACGAGCACGTCCGTGTTTTGTTCAGCGGCGTTCATTTAGTGTTCCATGCTTGAGGCTGTCCGCACGGGAAGCAATGCGGGGCGCATATAACGCCCCGCATCAATGGCTCGCGAATGGCGCCCGCACAGTGCGCTAGAGTCAGAAAGGGTAGGCGCGTGCCGACCCGCAGCCGCGCCGGGGAGTCGAACCGCTGTGCGCGGTGCGTTGAAGCAGCGTGTCGGACATAAAGACCATTCCGCGGGAGATCGCCAGAAATTTGCTCATCGGGGATTACGCAGACCTCGTCCAGCGCGTGCAGCGCGGCGGCAAACTCAACCGCACCACGCGTGCGATGCCGCAAGGGGGTCGAAGTCGGACTCGCTCGCGAGCCAACTGAAGGGGTTGTAGGCGTGAGCTTTTTAGGCACGGCTTGACGCTCCGGAATTGTGTTGAACCGCTCTAATCCCAGGTGAAGAGGAGCAACACAGCCTCCTCGTCGGTCATGACAAGCTTCTACATCCCGTAGGTCGGAGCATACTGCCAACGGAGAGTCGCGTTCCCCCTGCTTGCGTGGCGACCGAAAGAACCACTCTTTTAACGAGAAGATTGAACATTAAGTTCTAAGTGCGCTTAAAGATGCGGAGCAGGCGCTGAGCGCGCGTCGGATTAGTGGAGAAGGCATCTGCGGTGAGGGGAGTGTTCATGAACTCTGAATACCCCAGGACGCTCGCGGCTTCCGGTGCGTCGAGATCACTGAATCCCATCGACCAATCGGGAAACTCACGGTTTGTTGCGGCGCCTTCCAACAATAGAGTCAATTTTCGGTGCCTCGGGTCGCGGCCTATTTTCACAGACAAAATTTTCACCTTTTCCTCTTCGCCTTCCAGCACCTGCATGAACTTTCCGTCTTTGTAGAGAAGCATCCCGGTGAGACCGAGTTTTTCGTTATTCCGCCGCCATTCCTGCAGGAAACCCAACAACTCATCCCATTCATATCGTTTCGAAGCGATGCTGACGTAAATCAAGAAATACATTCGCGAAGGTGCAGGATGATGGGTGGAAGGTATCGCTGCAAATTTTAGCCGAAATATTGTTCGCGCGGGAAGCAATGCGAGACGCACAAATTTCGCGCGCCCTGCGAGGTGTGGCTCGCGCCCGCCGTACTGCTGCGACACCGCCGCAGTGATCGCGGCGAGGCGCACCCCTGAACGACTGAGGTATGCAGCGGAGCAATGACACCCTATGGTTGAGCCCTTGAACCCCGTCCTCATCCTTTTCTCCGCGTTGTCTTTCCTCGGATACGGTTCGGCGTGCTTCTTGTCCCCATATATTAAGGGGGAGTTCGAACGCTACCGCCTCGGATCGCAGCGCACGCTGGTGGGCGGACTGCAAATCTGCGCGGCGATCGGGCTGCTGGTGGGCCTGAGCCAGCCGTGGATGGGACGCACGGCGGCGGCCGGGCTGGCGTTGATGATGCTTGTCGCAGTCGTCGTCCGCATCAGGATCAAAGACACGCTGCTACAGACAGTCCCGGCGCTGATTTATCTGGCGCTGAATGCCTACCTGAGTCTGGCGGCGTTCTGATTCGAAGCCGTCGGCTACAGTAGCGCGATGGCGGCACACATCGCGGCCATTTGGATCCACGGCGTGGCCCAGCCGGCGGCGATCGGACTGGGAGTGCTGATGCTCGGGGCGTTCGTGATGCACCTCAAAGTGAAAGACCC
>JANPHH010000005.1:0-1689 GCA_031424375.1 Chthoniobacter sp.
CAACGATCCGCGAGATCCTCGACAAACATCGCGCCGCGGAACAATGCGCCGTCTGCCACAACAAGATTGATCCGCCCGGCTACGCGCTGGAAAATTACGACGTCATCGGCGGCTTCCGCGAACGCTACCGCGTCGTCGCGAGCGACGAAGAACCGGGTGGCGCCGCGACGGGCGCCGCCAAGAAAAAGCCCAAGGGTTTCAAGCCCGGACCGCCCGTCGATCCGAGCGACAAGCTGCCCACGGGCGAAGCCTTTCACAGCCTTGAAGACTTCAAGCGGCTGATGATCGCGCATCCCGAGCCAATCGTGCGCGGGCTCACGGAGCGGCTGCTCATTTACTCCACCGGCCACGCCATCGAGTTCGCCGATCGCGCCGCCGTCACTGCGATCGTTGCCAGCGGCAAGCAGAGCAATTACGGCA
Organism: Chthoniobacter sp.; assembly: GCA_031424375.1. Lineage (GTDB taxonomy): Bacteria > Verrucomicrobiota > Verrucomicrobiia > Chthoniobacterales > Chthoniobacteraceae > Chthoniobacter. The sequence goes on from JANPHH010000005.1 coordinate 421, forward strand.
TGCGTTCGCTCATCCACGCCGTGGTGCAGAGTGAGACCTTTCAAAACAAATGACCTCGCGCAGCGCGCCCCGAAACTTCGACTCCAACCCATCCGCAATGCTCCGATGAACACCCTTTTTACCCGCCGCTCCTTCCTCCGTGCTGCTGGGTCCACGCTCGCCTTGCCGCTGCTCGAATCGCTCCTTCCCCGCGGTGCCTTCGCCGGCGCGGCCAGCGGGCCGCGCCGGATGATCTGCATCTGCACGACGCTCGGCATCAACGCCGAATCTATCTTCCCCAAGAGAACCGGGCGTGGCTACGCGCTGACGCCTTATCTCGAACCGTTGCGAGAGCTGCGCGAAGATTTCACGCTCTTCTCCGGCGTCGCGCATCCCGAAGTCGATGGCGGCCACTCGAGCGAGGTCACCTTCCTCAGCGCCGCGCCGCATCCGAAGTCGCCTGGGTTCAAGAACACGATTTCCCTCGATCAATTCCTGCTCGAAAAACAGCCCGCCGAGACGCGCTACTCGAATCTCAACCTCACGACTTCCAACGTGCAGGAAAGTCTCTCCGTCTCGCGCACCGGCGTGATGCTGCCGGCGGATTACCGGCCATCGGTGGTCTTCAAGCGCCTCTTCGTCAACGGCAGCCCCGCGGAAGTCGCCGAGCAGACGCATCGGCTCTCCCAAGGCCGCAGCATCATGGACCTCATGGGCGAGGAAGCGCGCCGGCTCCAAAAGCGGGTGAGCGCCCCCGACGGCGCGCGGCTAGAGGAATACTTCACGAGCGTCCGCGAGGTCGAACAGCGGCTCCACAAGTCGCAGGAATGGGCGACCAAGCCGAAGCCGTCCGTCGCCGCGAAGCCGCCCGTGGACATCCCGGGCACCGCGGATTTCGCGGGGCAGACGCGCGTGATGTTCGATCTCATGCAGCTCGCGCTGGAGAACGATTCGACGCGCGTGATGACCTTCCGCATTCAGGGCCAGCAGGCCACGCCGCCGCTCCCCGGCGTCCACGAGGGCTGGCACAACCTTTCCCATCATGGCAAAGACCCGGGGAAGCTCGAACAACTCCACGTCATCGAGGTGGAACAGTTGAAATTGCTTGGCGCCTTTCTCTCCAAGCTCAAGGCCACGCAGGAAAGCGGAGCCTCGCTGCTTGATCGCACGACCGTCCTCTACGGCTCGAACCTCGGCAACGCCTCCAGCCACGACACCACCAACCTGCCCGTGATCCTCGCCGGCGGCGGCTTCAAGCACGGTCAATACCTGGCCTACGACGCGAAGGAC
>JANPHH010000006.1:0-2413 GCA_031424375.1 Chthoniobacter sp.
ATCCTGAATGCCCCAACCGGTAAGTCGCACTTCGAGCGGGCCATCGGCTTTGTCGTCGTGATTCTTGTCGGGCACGAAGAGCAGATTTGGCGGCGCGCCAAGCCACAGTCCATCAAAGCCCACAGCAATGGCCGAAGGAAATGGAATGCCTTCAAGGAAGACTTTGCGCGTGTCGAACTTCCCGTCGCCATTGGTGTCTTCGAGGATCAGGATGCGGCTATTGCCATCGGCGGAGAAACCCGCGCTGCGTGTCTCATAGTCCCGATTTTCAGCGACCCAGAGGCGACCGCGATCATCCCAGCAAAACGCCATCGGCTGAGTGATCATCGGCTCCACTGCGGCGAGCTTCGCCTCGAAACCTTCAGGCACGGTCATCTTCGCCACAGCTTGTTCGCCGGTAAGAATAGCCGCCTCTTTACCTTCCGCCTTGGCGATATTCCACGTCACTGCATCCGAACCCTGACCGGTGTAGGCCTTCCACGTATCTGTGACTGCCACATCGTTGAGCTTGCCCGTATAGACGAAGAACTGATGCCGCACCGTCTCGGACTTCCCTTTGGCAATCATCCAATCGCCCGCAATCGCACGACAAGGCCCCACGCCCATCTGCCCATCCACACGCCAAGGCTGCGGATAGCCAGCATTCTTCGGATGATCAAAAATCGCGATGTGCGCTTGGTCCTCGCGGCCATCCACTTTCAAGCCAACATCCACCCAGATCGAGCGCTGTGCCGTAGCTCGCTCGTTGCTCTGACGCACGCTGTTCATCACGCCGCCTTCCATTCCAGGCTTCCACGGCATGCGCAGAAACAGTCCACCGTAAGGCTGCTTCGCCATGGTCAAGTCCACGAGCCCTTCGCCCTTCCATTCAAGATCAAGCAGGTAACGATCACCGCTATCGCGCATCGTCCACACCTGTGTCTCGTTCATCACCGGCTTGCCCTCGGCATCGAGCAGTTGATAAACGGTCGTCCACTTCACCACCTCGCCTTTGGGCACGAGCACGGCGCTCGAAACCTTGCGCCAGAAGCCCGCGCCTGGATTGTGAAAATAGTCGCGCCCGTTCACCTGCTTCAGCCCCCAGTAGAGGCCGGTCTGATGCTTGTGATGCCCTGGGCTATACTCCGTCAGCACACCCTTCCCATCCGGAGCCACGATCGGATGAACGTAAGGCCGAAAATCCGGCCTCGCATTTTGCGTGAGGATCGGCTCCGCCACATTCTCGCGGTAAACTGAGATCGTGTTCGCGGCATCATCCTGACGCAGCGTGAGCGTCGCGGCATGAGCCGAGGCACCTGCGCTTGCGAGCAGGGCAAGCAAGAGGAAGGAGAGGGAACAGTAGGATTTCATAGTAGCAGTAGGACTTTTTTACGCCATGATTCGCGGTTTAGTTCTGCCAAAAGTTGTTAAGATCCTGCCATGTCTCCCAAGTCCATTCAGAGAGCCTTTTTTGCCAGCATGACCGACCCGCAGGCATTCCGGCTGATGTTCGATCACCAGCCCAAAGTGTTCTTCTTTGTGAAGGATCGTCAAAGCCGCCTCATCGCCGCAAGCGAGCCGATGTGGACCCGCCTCGGGCTCGAACGCGAAGCCGATCTCATTGGCCGACTCGACGAAGACTTTTATCCCGAGCAAGCCGCCAGGACTTTCCGCGAAGACGACGCGCTTGTTTTTCGCACGGGCAAGCCGCTGATCAATCGACTCGAAGTCTGGTATGACGAGCAGCGCACCCTGAACTGGTTCCTCACCACCAAAGTCCCATTGCGCGGCAAGAACGGCAAAATCATCGGCCTCATGGGCCTCACCCGTCGTGACGAAGGCCGCAGCCGTCATCAGCCCAGCAGAGAAGTCACGCTCATCGCCAGCCACATCCAGAAGAACACCCGCCGCATCCTCAGCACCGCCGATCTCGCCCGCGAATGCGGCCTGTCCGAGCGCACGCTCTATCGCAAGATCCACCAAGCCCTCGGCGTCACGCCCTATGAACTCATGCTCCGCATCCGCATCGAATCCGCCGCCGAAGCGTTGATTCAAACGAACGACAAAATCACCGACATCGCCACCGACCACGCCTTCTGCGACCAAAGCGCCTTCACCCAGCACTTCCGCAAACGCATCGGCATGACCCCAAAGCAGTTTCGGATGCGGCATCAGGGGTGAGTTGGTTCATCGTTGATGGTTGGAATTGCGGCTGAAGCCGCAGCCACTTTGTTCAGGGCGCACTCCGTAAAGCCGCCAACTTCGCCATCTCCTCCGCACCCAGCGCCCGATCGAAAACCGCCACGCCGCCGATCCAGCCCGTGAACCCGACGCTGCGCGAGCTGTGGATGACGCGGCCGATGGTGAAGGGGCCTCCGGTGCCGTCGTTGGCGGGGGTGTAGAGCGAGTCGTGCGGGAACCACCAAGGATTCAG
>JANPHH010000007.1:0-7732 GCA_031424375.1 Chthoniobacter sp.
CGAAGGACCTCTCGCATCTCTTCCGGCAGGCCTCCTGGGGAGATGCGTGAGGTCCTTCGACTCCGCGCTGCCCCACACACCCTCTAAATCCCCACCGCCCCCGCGCAGCGCTCCGCTCAGGATGACAGCATTTTTTTCGCACCGCTACCGCCGCTCGCCCGATGCGGGCGGACGCGGCGCTGCGGGCGGACGCGGTTTGCGCGCAGGTGGGGCAGGCCGTGGCTCGGGGTGTTTCAGCTCCGCGATTTCCTTGGCCGTGAGAATGCGCCAGTCGCCCGGACGAGTCTCGCCGATCTTCAACGGACCGAGCCGCACACGGACCAACCGTTCCACTTCATACCCGAGCTCGTAGAGCATCAGGCGAATCTGCCGCTTGATTCCCTGGTTCAGCGTCACCTTCAGATGATTCGCGCCGAGCTGATCGATGCGCTCCATCTTCGCCCGGCCACCGATGATGTGGAATCCCTTGAGCAGCTTCGCCTTGTCCGTGGGCACGAATGGCTTGTCGAGCAGGACCTCGTATTCCTTGTCGACCTTGTAACGCGGATGCGTGAGCGCCAGCGAAAGGTCACCGTCGTTCGTCACGATGATCAGCCCCTCGCTTTCCTTATCCAGCCGCCCCACGTGATAGACCCGCGGCCAGGTCGTCGGGAGCAGATCGAAGATCGTGCGGCGATCCATCTCGTCGTCCGCCGTGCAGACATACCCGCGCGGTTTGTTCAGCACGGCCGTGAGCGTCTGCTGCGTCTTGAGCAGCCGCGCCCCCACTTTCACCGCATCGCCTTCGGCGACTTTCGTGGCGAGGTCGGTGACCACCTGACCGTTGATGCGGACCTGGCCGGTGGTGATGAGTTCCTCCACGCTGCGGCGGGAGCCGAGGCCGGCGGAGGCGAGGAAGCGATTGAGGCGCATGATCGGGACGTGAGGTAAACTGTGAACGGCGGGCGGGACTGATAGCGTCCGCTTTGGAAAACACTATCCATTATTCCCGATATCCTTTAATCCGTCGCCCGCTTATCCCCCGTCTGAATGCAGAAATTGGACATACCCCGGAAGACTGTTTACCGCCTCTCGCTCTACTATCGCGCGCTGCAGCGGCTCAAACAGAACGCGATCGACACCGTCTCGTCCGCCGCGCTGGCCAAGGCATCCGGCGTGAAACCCACGCAACTCCGCAAGGATCTTACCTACTTCGGCCAGTTCGGCACCCGCGGCCTCGGCTACAATGTCGACGCCCTCAGCGCCCGGCTCACGGATGTTCTCGGCACCACGCATCTGCAGCCCGTCATACTCGTCGGCGCGGGCAATCTCGGCTCGGCGCTGCTGCGATATCCCGGCTTCGCCAAGGAAGGCTTTGAGGTGGTGGCGGCGTTCGATCTGGAGGCGACCAAGACCCGCGCGAAGCAGCTCGGCGTGCGCGTGCTCCCGATGACCAAGCTCGGTGAATTCGTCGAAGCGCAGCACGTGAAGATGGCGATCCTTACCGTGCCCGCGATCGTCGCGCAGGAGGTGACCAATGTGCTCGTCAACGCCGGAGTGCTCGCGGTCCTGAACTTCGCGCCGATCATTCTCCAGGTGCCGGACAACGTGGTGGTCAACAACGTCGACCTCGCGATCGAGCTGGAGAATCTCAGCTACTTCATTCAATGAGCAGCGGGTCCCGGGACGCGCTCGCTTCGCGGAACCTCGTGCGCCTCGCCGCACCGGACCTCGACCTCGCCGCCACGCTGGAGTGCGGGCAGGTCTTTCACTGGGTGCGGGAAGGTGCCGGATATCTGGGAATGATCGGCGCCGTGCCGATCTACGCCGAACAGCGCGGTCACGAACTGCTCGTTCCACGCGGCACCGAGGAAATTGTACGACGTTACTTTGCGCTCGATCACCCGCTCGCGGAAATCTACGCGAGCTTTCCCACTGACGCCGCGATGACCGCCGCGCTCGACACCTGCCGCGGTCTGCGCATCGTCCGCCAGCCCGCGTGGGAATGCCTCGCGACATTCATCACCTCGTCGATGAAACAGGTCGCCCACATCGCGCAGATCTCGCACACCCTGCGTCGGCGTTTCGGCCAGCGCGTCGTTTTCGCCGGGCGCGAACTATTCGCCTATCCCACGCCCACCGCCCTCGCGGCGGTCGATGAATCCGATCTCCGCGCCTGCGCCCTCGGCTACCGTGCAAAGAACCTGCTCGGCTCCGCCCGGCTGATCTCCAGCGGAGAAGTGGACCTCGCCGCGATCGCCCAGCTCAACGACGACGGCGCCCGAGCTGCGCTTTGCCGGCTGCCCGGCGTGGGTGAAAAGGTCGCGAACTGCGCGCTGCTCTTCGGTTTCGAACGCGTGCGCGCCTTCCCCATCGACGTCTGGATCGAGCGCGTCCTGCGCACGCTCTACTTCCCACGCGCGCGCCAGCTCACGGCCAAACGCCTCCGCGATTTTACCTCCGGTTACTTCGGCCCTTACGGCGGCTACGCGCAGCAGTATCTCTTTCACCACGCCCGCTCGACGCGGAAACGCGGTGGGTAGAACTACCTCAAACGGACGACGGAAATCTCGAAATGCCTGTCATCCCGAACGGAGTGTAACGCAACCGAGGGACCTCGGATTGCGGAGGATCATGGATCTTCCCGCACCCCGAGGTCCCTCGATTGTCCCCACAGCACCACGGACCTCTCGCAAAGCCTCGAGTCCATTCTGTTCGCTTAGGCTCCCTCCATTCCGCTCGGGATGACAGAAATTGGAGAGGCCCGCCTTCACGCACCACGCTCTACTGCTTCGGTCCGAATAGTAGATTCGGCCCCCAAGGGCGGCGACGCGCAGTCGTATCTCTTTCACCATGCCCGCTCGACGCGGAAGCGCGGCGGGTAGAACTGCCTCAAACGAAAGACGGCAATTTCGAAATGCCTGTCATCCCGAGCGGAGTGTAACGCAGCCGAGGGACCTCGGATTGCGGAGGGTCACTGATCTCCGGCTCTCCGAGGTCCCTCGATTGTCCCCACGGCACCACGGACCTCTCGCAAAGCCTCAAGTCCATTCTGGTCGCTCAGGCTCCCTCCATTTCGCTCGGGATGACAGATATTGGAGAGGCCCGCCTTCACGCACCACGCTCTACCGCTTCGGCCCGAATCGTAGATTCGGCAGACGTAACAGATTTTTTTTGGCCGCTCCGCTACTGCGGCGGCTACAACGAGATCTGCCGATAGTTGTAGCAGGCGAACACGCGGAGCTGGCGGAGCGGGAGCCCGCGGCGTTGGAAGTCGATGCAGCGAATCATTTCCACCCGCTCGAAGCCGCGCTTGATCGAGGACGGCGGGCGCTCCTCGGCGCGGTCGGTGATGTAGAGCGCGGTCCGGCCGACGAACAAACTCTCGCCGCCCTCCTCCGTGTAATATTCGTCCTTCGGGACGCTGCCCGGCGCGAGCTGCACGTTCTCATCGTAGCGCGGCCAGAAGAAATATTGGTTCTCGGGCGCGGGCGACTCGGGGACGTAGAGCGGGGGGTGGTCCGGGCCTTCGCCGCGTTTGTCGGCGAGGTAAAAGGCGAGGTCCGCCGCGCTGCCATATTTGTTCGCGATGAGGAAGACGGGCTGACCGAACGAGGCCTCGAACTCTTGACGCACCTTGCCGACCTGGTCGGCGGCGGTGCGCCAGCCTCGGAGGCGTTCGCTGGGGTCGAGATCGTAGCCGTAGCGAATGCCGGCGCGGCGCGGCAACTCGGAGTCCATGGCCACGAGGCTGATCACGAAGCTGAGGACAAACGCGGCGACCACTGCGCGGCGCGCCCAGAGCTTTTCCTGCGCGAGTTCGTGCCACAGCGCTCCGGCGAGCACGGCGAGGCTGAGCGTGGCGGGCGCGGTCCAGTTCGCTTCACCGGCCTGCTTCAGCGCGAGGTAGAAGTAGAGGACGAAGAGCGGCAGCGTGAAGGCGAGGAGGAAGCGCGGCTTGAAAGAATTGGCCGCCCGTTTCCAGCCCCACCCGATCGCCACGAGCATGCCGGCGAAGATGAGCGGCGAGTAGACGCCGAAATGCGCGCCGAGGAAGTCGAGGAACTCGCGCGGGTCGATGGTCCACGCTTTTTGCAGCCCGCCGCGGACGGTCAGGTGATGCAGCGTGATCCACTCGTGCTGCGCATTCCAGATGATAGGCGGCGCGGTGAAAACGAGGAACACGCCGAGCATGGCGTAGAAGCCCGGGCGGCGGAATTCGCGGCGATACTTCGGGGTGAGCGCGAGCAGCAGGAGAATGGAGAGGAGCTGCATCGCGTTGGTGTATTTCGCGAGGAAGCCGAGACCGGTCAACGCGCCGGTGCCGGGCCACCAGAGGCTCCACGCGGGGCTGCGCTCCAGCGCGAGCCAGCAGGTGTAGAGCGCGGCCATCCAGAAAAAAATCGAGAGCGGATCGATCGTCATCACCAGGCTGCCGACCGTGAAAATGGGCGTCACATTGACCAAAAGCACGGTCCAGATCGCGACCGACTCACCGTAAAGCCGGCGCGCAAAGGAGAGCAGCAGCAGGCTGGTGCCGAGCGAGAGCAGCGGGCTGAAAACGCGGATGCCGAACTCGCTCACGCCGAAGAGATGCGTGCTCAGCCACATGGTGGCGGCAACGCCGGGCCCCTTGCTGAAGTAGCTCCAGTCGAGTCGCTCGCTCCACTGGTAGTAGTAGGCTTCGTCGGGCGAAAGCTCGAGCTGGCCGATGTAGAGCAGGCGCAGCAGCGTGAGCGCGGCGAGGAAGAAGAGAATGAGGCGGCGCGGAGTCATGCGGCGAAGAGATGCGGATGTCGGGCGTGAACGGCCGGGAGCCAACGGCCGCCGTAGCGACACCACAGGGATTCACTCGCGGCGAGGAGGAGCAGCGAGGAACCGAGGCCGATGAAGATGGAAGTGATCACATCGCTCGGCCAATGCGCGCCGACATACATTCGCGAATAGGCGACGAGCGCGGCGACAGCGAGAGTCCACGCGGCCCCCGCGCCGTAGAAGGCGACGGTGACGAGGGCGGCGGAGAACATGTTGATGGTGTGCGACGAAGGCATGGAGCGTCCATCGACCGTGGTGAGCGTGGGCTGGGACAGTTTCACTTTGGCCGGGCTGAAGACGGCGAGGAAGCGCGGCTTCGCTTTTTTCAAATCGACGACGCGCACGTCGGCCATGGCCTGATGCGGACGGGGACGATTGATGAGCTTCTTCAGCGAACTTGAGACGACGCCGTCATTGAAGCCGACGATGAGGACCAAAACCGCGACGTAAGCGCGTTCGCGAAAGCGGCCGCGAACGAGGAAAAGCACGAGAAGAATCGCCGCAAATGGCAGCCACACATCCCAGCTCGAAACGAGCGCCATCACGCGATCCGCCACCCCGCTGGTCCACTCGCGGTTGATGAGAAAAAGGAGCTTTTGATCCATGCAGGGCTGGCGGAGTGTCGCGCAGGTTATGGCCCCACTTTTTCAAGTAAAGAAACGAATCCTCCTCGCCGCGATGCTGTGCTGGAGCGGCCTCGCGGCCGGTCAGTCGACGCCGGACGCGCGGGAGATTTTGCGCACGGTCCGCGCGGCGCAGACGGCGCAGCAGCAGTCGATGAACGGGCGGCTGCGCGGCGGGTGGAAGACAATCCCCTTCAAGCTGACGATGTCGGGCAACACGGTGCGCTGGGAGTTCAGTGATCCGCCGCAGACGCTGCAGCTGCGGCTTGGCGAAAAGGACGCGCAGTTCGAGGAAATTGGCAAAGGCGGCGCGCAGAAAGTCGCCGCCGCGCGCTACGACGACAAGGTCCGCGAGAGCGACATCAGCTATGAAGATCTTTCGATGCGCTTCCTCTACTGGACGAATGCGACGGTGGAAGGCGACGCGACGATTCTCCTGCAAAAGTGCTGGGTGGTGCGCGTGGAGCCGCCGTCGAAGAACTCCTCGCAATACGGCAGCGTGAAGCTGTGGATCACGAAAAACGGCGGTGCGCTGATGCAGGCCGAAGCTTCCGGCCACGACGGCAAACTGGCGCGGCGATTCAAGGTGATCTCCGGCCAATCGCTCGGCGAGGGCTTGTGGATGCTGAAGCAGATGCGGATCGAGAAGATGACCGCCGGCGCGGACAAGACGCCGAGTTATCTCGAGATGGATAAGCCGTAGTGCTACTTCCGGACTCGACGCACGAGGCGCTTGACGTCTTCCCGGTCCTTGTCGCGGTCGGTCGCACGCTTGTTTCTTAGCAGAAGATCGCGGCTGATGAGGTGAATTGGGATATCTTCAAGCGTTCCGTCCACCCGACTTTCCCAGGCTTCAGTCCAGGAGACGGCGGTGATCTCGGTCAGGATTTCGATCTGCTGTGGCTGAAATCCCATTTTAAACCAATTGCCGACTTGTCCGAACTGCTCAGGTGTCCAGCCAAAGACACCCGGCATGAACGCTTCCACCGTGGCTGCGATCCTCTGGGCGTTGTCCGGTGCGGTATCGATAAACAGATCCACATCGCCAGTGAACCGGGGATGACCATGCCAAGCCACGGCCCAACCACCCACGAGCAGATATCTAACGCCGTGAGAGTTGAGTAACCTGAGAAACTCTTGGGAATCCGGCGGCAGTCTCATGATCGTAATCGCGCCCGTAAGACAGCAACTCGAAGAAGATTTCCATGCGCTGCTCGGGTGTCAGCGCGGCGTAAAACGCATCGTCTGCCGCTTCTACGTCCTGCGGGTTGGTGAAGATTTGACCGACGGGAACTTTGGAGTTCACCCGCGCAGTTTACACCGCTGCCGCTTCCGGCGCAGCCATTTTAGCCAGCCACTCGCGGTGAATCTTCGGGGAGATTTCGCTCGGCTTGATCTCGCTGCGGCCGCCCCAGAAGACATTCGTGTAGCTCACCGGCATGCCGATGCTTTCGAGGTGCGCGTCGATCGCCGCCTTGTGGGCGAAGACGCGGTCCCGCTCGGTGCCGTGGCAAACGGCCATGATGTTCACGTGATTGAACTCCGCGCCGCCTTCGCGCCAGTAGCAGTGCGTGAGGATCGGGTGGCGGCCCACTTCGCCGCCGGCTTCGATCTCGCGGCCGGCCGGGACGCGCCAGTGGAAGAGCGCATTGAAGCGCGTGACGCGCTCGCCGCCGGCCGAGGGTTTTACGTGTTCCAGGAAGGTGGAGAAGCGACCGATGACCTGGCGGGCGTTGAGGTCTTCGGCGACGCGGACGAACGTGTCGAGATCCACGCCGGCTTCCGCGGCGCGGGCTTCCCAGAGTCCCACGCGCACTTCGTCGAGGGTGAGTTCGCGTTTGAGCGCGAGGAGGACTTCCCATTCGAGATCGCTGAGATGGACCACCCCGACGCGGATCATCTTCGCGGGTTCGTCCGACTTGTCGCCGGGCTCGATCGTCTTCCGCCGCACGTGGCCGACGCCGAGGGCGAAGATGCCCTTCGCGGGCATGAGCTTGTAAGCCTGACAGCCGGTGTGGCGCATCAGCACCTCGCAGTGTTCATCCATCGAACGACCGACCGGCACCTTCAGTGTGGTCCAGAGCCGGTATTCGCTGCCGGTCGTCTGCTGATCGGTCGAGCGCACCACCACATGACCGCTGAACGGGTCCTGCTGAAACATGAAGTCGAACGCGCCGGTGAGTTTCTCCTCCGGCACTTTCCACGCGACGAGCGCGCCCTCGGCGAGATTGCTGGCCACGAGCGTCTGCCGCACGCGGCGGATGGTGCCGGCGGCGAGCATGGTGCGAATGCGCTCGAGCACGGTGTCGAGCGGC
>JANPHH010000008.1:0-1807 GCA_031424375.1 Chthoniobacter sp.
CGGCTATGTCCAATTCGCCGTCCTCCCGTTCGCGAAGCGCAACTTCCCTCCCCCGCGCCTCCTCGAGAATTGGCGCTGCGCGCGTTTGGGGTCGGCGAACTGGAGTTCGCCGCTTGCTCCTTGGGCGCCCCGGGTTCATCCCGCCCCAAAAATCACGCCCGCGTGTTCGGTCCCTCGGGATGACAACCGGTTTTGAAGATCCCCGATTCCAGTCCAGTCGCTTCAAAAAAAGAGCGGCCCGGTTTGCACCGGGCCGCTCGAGATCGCTGGCTGGAGCCTACTTCTTCAGCGCTTTCAGCTTCGCAACAAAGGGCACGGGTCCGCCTTCCTCGTAACCGAGCTGGCCGACCTTTTTACCTTCGGGATCGAGCACGATGATCGTGGGATACCCTTCGATTTTGAATTGTGACTGGAGCTTCTCGTTCTGCGCTTTGAGCGCGGCGGCTTGCTGTTTGCCCTGCGGAAAATCCACCTCGACGAGCACCAAATTTTCCTTCGCGTAATCGAGGAATTCCTTTTTCGAGAAGACCTCCTTGTCGAGTCGCTTGCACCACACGCACCAGTCGGAGCCGGTGAAGTCGAGGACCACGAGTTTCTTCTCGGCCTTCGCCTGCGCGAGCGCCTTGTCGTAGTTGTCGCCCCAGCCGGTGGCGGCGAGTGCGGCGGACGAGGTGAGAGCGATGACGGCCAGCGAGGCGGCGAGGTGCGAGAGGAGTTTCTTCATAAGCGCTCCTAGACTGCACTGCCTGCGCGGTTGTTCATCCTATTTTTTCCAATCCAGCAGGCTGAGCGCGACGGCGCCGGCCACCGCGATGAGCCCGCCGAGCACTGCGCGGCGGGTCGGGCGCACGCGGTCGATCGCCCAGGACAGCGCGATCGTGATCAGCGGCGAGGTGGCGACGATGGGCAGGACGATGCCGCTCGCGGTGGTCTTGAGCGCGAGCTGATAGCAGCCGACGCCGATCGTCGGGCCGGCGAGCGCATTGGCGATCATGAAGGGCGTGCCGCTGCGCCACTGCGGAGCGACGGCGCGCGGCCCGCGCTGGAAAATGAGTGCGGCGAGCCAGGTGAGCAGCACGCCGCCGAGTGCGCGCTGGTAGGCGGCAGTGCCGCCATCGATCGAGAACCCGGCCGCCGCGCCGACCGCGATCGCTTTGCGGCTGACGACGGCGCCGAGGGCCTGCCCGAGCGCGGAGCCGATGCCAAACAGGACGCCGATCCAAAACGTGCGCCGGCTGATTTCCGAACCGCGATCCGGCGCGAGCGCGGTGGCGACACCGGCGAGGATGACCGCAGCGCAGGCCACCTCCGCCGGGCGCATCGCCGCGCCGAGCCAGAGCCACTCCACGGCCGCCGCGGCCGGCGCGGCGAGGCATTGCGTGAGCAGGATGGAAAGGCGCGGTCCGATCCGCGGCAGCGCGCCGAAGAGCGCCATGTCGCCGAGACCGAAGCCGATGACACCGCTGAGAAAAAACCACGGCAGGCCGGGACCGCCGATCCCGGAGCCGAAGACGTGCGCCCATGTCGCGAGTAGCGCGGTGGCCAGTGTCATGCGGCAGAGATTTGCGAGCTGCGGGCCGAGGAGTTTCGCCGATCGCGCGCCGAAGACCACGGAGAGCGAAAAGAAAATCGTGGTGAGAGCAGCGGCGAGCATGAAGGAACGGGCCGCGCATTACGCCGCAGCGGACGGGAGCTGGCAAAGGCATTCGCGAGGCGGATGGGAGGACCGCGGATTTAAACGAATGTACGGGAGTAGGGCACCGTAATACCCGGCAATAAGGGGAATACCCGGGACTTGCACGCGCCC
>JANPHH010000009.1:0-3200 GCA_031424375.1 Chthoniobacter sp.
CGCGTGATCTGCGTCACGTCCTCCACCGTCCCATCCTTCCAATGCGCGAGCACCTTGAGTTGGATCGCATCGCCCGCTTTTTTGAAGACGAGTTCCTTCGGCAGCACTTCCAGCCGCGCAAACTCGCCCGTCTCGGCCACGTCGCTCTTCGCCCCGGCGGTGATCCATTTCAGAATCAGGTTGTACTCCCACGATCCCTTCTCGATGACCTTTTTGCCCTTGTGCTTCTCCCCGTCGAGCGCCGGCTTGGCCAGGATCAGGCTGGTCTTTGGATCGTGCAGTTCCACCCGCACGCCGTCTTCCTTATCTGCGGTGATCTCGCGGTGGTCTTTTTCAAAGTCATAGCCGAACAGCGAAAGCTGGAAGCCGCCTTGCCCGCTGAACGATCCGTGGCATTCGCGCCCGCTGCATCCGAGCCTCGACATCAGCGGCACCACATGCCGGCGGAAACTCGGTTCCTCGGCCTTGGCCAGATCCGTCCAGCGTGCGGCGGCGGATTGCAATGCTTTCGGTGGTTGCTCCGCGGGTGTTTTGAGCCCGTTGGCCAGCGCAGCGAGCGGCAGGAGGAGAAGGCTGAATGCGAGGGGGGTTTTCATTCAGAGAGATTGGGGCGTTTTAGTACAGGGGACGGCGCAGGCGGCGAATGTTTGGGGGGAAAACGCGGGTTTCCGAGCGCTTCATTCGGTGAGGCGACCGTCCACCGTCCGAAGCCTTGGGATAAATCTTCGATGGAGGCCAGGTTTTCGTCCGGGATCCCGATCCGTGACTCCCCGGTGCTGCCGGACGGGAAGAGGGTGAGAAGTCGTACGTGCGACCCGGTTTCGGAAACCCGGCGCCGCCGCGCGTTTCATCCCGGATCGCGCGACGTGGGCTTGGACTTCCCGCCAGGCCGCGCATAGTCTCGCCGCTCCTTTTTCCCAAATACTCATGGACCAGCCCTCGATCACGCCCGCCCTCATCGAAAAACACGGCCTCACGCCGGACGAATACGAGCGGATCAAAACGATCCTCGGGCGGGAGCCGAATTTCACCGAACTGGGCGTCTTCTCCGTGATGTGGAGCGAGCATTGCAGCTACAAAAATACGCGGCTGCAGTTGAAGAAATTTCCCACGACGGGGCCGACGGTCCTGGTCAAGGCGGGGGAGGAAAACGCGGGCGTGATCGACATCGGCGACGGTTGGGCGGTGGCGTTCAAGATGGAGTCGCACAATCACCCGAGTGCGGTGGAACCGTTCCAGGGCGCGGCGACGGGCGTTGGCGGGATCATTCGCGACATTTTCACGATGGGCGCGCGGCCGGTGTTTTCGCTGAATTCGCTGCGCTTCGGCCCGATCCATGGCGACACGCCGCAGCACAAAACCAATCGGCGGCTCTTCGCCGGGGTGGTCAGCGGCATCGCGCATTACGGGAATTGCATCGGCATCCCGACGATCGGCGGCGAGGTCGCGTTTGACGAAAGCTACAACGGCAATCCGCTGGTGAACGTCTTCAATCTCGGCGTGCTCCGGCACGAGCAGATCGCCCGCGGTGCGGCGAAGGGCGTGGGCAATCCGGTCTTCTACGTCGGGGCCGAGACGGGGCGCGATGGCCTCGCGGGCGCGGCATTCGCGTCGCGCGATCTCACCGAGGAATCGAAGGAGGATCGCCCCGCCGTGCAGGTGGGCGATCCTTTCCGCGAAAAGCTGCTGCTCGAAGCGTGCCTGGAACTGCTCACCACCGACGCGGTCGCGGGCATCCAGGATATGGGCGCGGCGGGGCTCACGTGCTCGACCTGCGAGACGGCGAGCCGCGGCGGCACGGGTGTGGAGATCGACCTCGCGCTGGTGCCGAAGCGCGAGACGGGCATGACGCCGTACGAAATCCTGCTCAGCGAATCGCAGGAGCGCATGCTCATCATCGTGCACAAGGGCAAGGAGCAGACGGTGAAGGACATCTTCGAAAAGTGGGACCTGCCCTACGCGGAAGTCGGTTCGGTGAAGGACGACGGGATGATGCGCGTGAAATTCCACGGCGAGGTCGCGGTGGAAATCCCCGCGAGCAAGCTGGCCGACGACGCGCCGATCTATGAACGCGCACAGCAGCCGAAGCCGCTGCCCGAGCCGCTTGGCAAACTCCCGGCGGTCGATCCGCGCGAGGCGCTGCTGAAGCTGCTCGCGCATCCGACCATCGCCTCGAAGAACTGGGTCTGGCGCCAATACGATCACATGGTCCGCGCCGGCACGACGGTGCTGCCGGGTTCGGACGCCGCGGTTTTCATCATCCGCGAGGCGAACAAAATCGTGGCCGCGACGAGCGACTGCAATTCGCTCTACTGCGCGCTGGAGCCGAAGCTCGGCGCCCGCATCGCGATCGCCGAAGCCGCCCGCAATCTCGCGTGCTCCGGCGCGACGCCGATCGCGGTCACGGACAACCTGAACTTCGGCAATCCGCACAACCCGGAAAACTTCTGGCAACTCGCCGAGTGCGTCGACGGTCTCGCGGAAGGCTGCCGCGCGTTCAACGTCCCGGTCACGGGCGGCAACGTCTCGCTCTACAACCAGAGCCCCGCCGGCGCGATCGACCCGACGCCCACAGTCGGCATGGTCGGCCTGATCGAGGACGCAAAGCACGTGACCAGCTCGCACTTCAAGGCGGCGGGTGACGCGATCATTCTCGTGGGCGGAATCGGGAGCGGACTCGGGGCGTCGCACTTCGTGAAAGTGCTGCATGGCCAAAAGGCCGGGCGCGTGCCGGAGTTGGACTTTGCGAAGGAGATCGCGGTGCAGGACGCCGTTCGCGCGCTGATCAAGAGCGGGTTGGTGAAGAGCGCGCACGATTGCAGCGAAGGCGGCCTCGCGGTCGCGCTGGCCGAGTCGTGCCTCACGAATCCCGCGAAGCAACTCGGGGCGACGATCGCGTTCGGCGACGAAGTGAACAACGGCCGTGCGATCGACGACCTGCTTTTCAACGAAGCGCAGAGCCGCATCGTGATCAGCGTGGCGGGCGGCAATGTCGGCGCCGTGCTCGCGCTGCTCGAATGGCGCGGCGTGCCGGCGAAGCGACTCGGCGCGGTGGGCGGCGACGCGCTGGAAATCACCGCCGGTTCCACAAAGCTGAGCTGGCCGCTCGCGGAACTCGACGTCGCCTTCACCCAGAGCATCGCCCGCGCGATGCAGGGAAATGGCGCGGCTTAGTGAGTTGACCCGCGCGCAAAAAATTG
>JANPHH010000010.1:0-2817 GCA_031424375.1 Chthoniobacter sp.
GGCGACTACCCGGCGAACACGTCGCCCATCCACCTCTGGACGCTGGGCTAAACCCGTGTCGCTCCGCTCCCCCTGGCTGGTCGTCGCCCTGCTCGTGCCGGTCGCCCTGCTCAACTACCTCGACCGGCAGATGCTGGCGACGATGAAGTTTTCCGTGATGGGCGACATCACCGACATCCAGTCCGAGGCGAATTGGGGGCGGATGCTCGGGCAGTTCAAGTGGGTCTATGCTTTTCTCAGCCCCATCGGCGGCTACCTCGCGGATCGTTATTCGCGGCGGCTGACGATTTGCGGAAGCCTCTTCGCATGGTCGGCGGTGACGTGGTGGACGGGACACGTCACCTCCTATGCCGAGCTGCTCACGGCGCGCACGCTCATGGGCGTCAGCGAGGCCTTTTACATCCCGGCGGCGCTCGCGCTCATCGCGGATTTTCACACCGGGCGGACGCGCTCGCGCGCCATCGGGATTCACCAGATGGGCATCTACTGCGGCGTCATCATCGGCGGCTTCAGCGGCTATGTGGCGGATGCGCCCGGCTTCGGCTGGCGCTGGGCCTTCGATGCGTGCGGCCTCGCCGGCATCCTCTACACGCTCCCGCTGCTGTGGCTGATGCGCGATGCGCCGCGCGTGGCGGGCCGGGAGAAAATCGTGGTGTCTCCGCTCGGCGCGGCGAAGACCCTGCTCACGAACGGCTCGTTCATCCTGCTGGTGCTCTACTTCACGCTGCCCGCCCTTGCCGGCTGGGTGGTGCGCGACTGGATGCCTGCGATTTTGAAAACGGAGTTTGGCCTCGGCCAGGGCAAGGCCGGCGTGTCGGCAACGCTCTACTGGCAGGTCGCCGCGATCATCGGAGCGCTGACGGGCGGCTGGCTGGCGGACCGCTGGATGCGGAAGACGGAGCGCGGGCGCATTTATGTGAGCGCGCTCGGCATGGCGTGCATCATCCCGGCAATGTTCGGCGTCGGCTACGCCCCGCAGACCGGGCTGCTCTGGGTCGCCATCGCGTTCCTGATTTTGTTCGGGATCGGCTGGGGATTTTTCGACTGCAACAACATGCCTATCCTTTGCCAGATCACGCGCCCCGAGCTGCGCGCCACCGGCTACGGCATCATGAATCTCGTGAGCATCAGCGCGGGCGGCCTCGCGGATTGGGGCTTC
The DNA here is from genome assembly GCA_031424375.1 of Chthoniobacter sp. Lineage (GTDB taxonomy): Bacteria > Verrucomicrobiota > Verrucomicrobiia > Chthoniobacterales > Chthoniobacteraceae > Chthoniobacter. The sequence goes on from JANPHH010000010.1 coordinate 1,160, forward strand.
GGCATCATGCGTGACCGGCAAGTGCCGCTGGCTGGCATTTTCAGTGTTTTTGCCTGCGCCGCTCTGGTTTCGGTCGTGCTCGTGCTGCTGATCCGCCCCCGCGACACCGAATCTCCGCTTTCCCCATGAACCTGCCTGAATCCCAACGTCTCCACGGCCTCGTCGCCGCCACCCACACGCCTTTCCACGCCGACGGCTCGCTGAATCCCGGCACCGTCGAGCAGCAGGCGGCGCATCTTTTGAAAAACGCTGTCACCACCGCCTTCATCGGCGGCAGCACGGGCGAAAGCTCGTCGCTCTCGCTGGATGAACGCCTCGCGCTCGCGGAGCGGTGGAGCGAAGTCGCCCGCGGCACGGCGCTGCGCATCGTCGTCCACGTTGGCTCGAATTGCCTCGCCGACTCGCGCGCCCTCGCCGCGCAGGCGCAGGCGCTCGGGGCGGCGGCGATTTCCGCGTTCGCGCCCTCGTATTTCAAGCCGCGCTCGCTCGACACGCTCATCGCCTGCTGCGCCGACATCGCCGCCGCCGCGCCGGAGACGCCGTTTTATTTTTACGACATCCCCGTGCTCACCGGCGTCTCGCTGCCGATGCCGGAGTTTTTGGAGAAAGCGCCCGCGCGCATCCCGACGCTCGCCGGACTGAAATTCACCAATCCCGACCTCATGGCCTACCTGCAATGCCTGCGTACGGGCGACTGGGACATCCCGTGGGGCATTGATGAATGGATGCTCGGAGCCCTCGCGACCGGCGCGCGCGGCGCGGTTGGCAGCGGCTTCAATTTCGCCGCACCGCTCTACCGCAGCCTCATCGCCGCCTTTGAGCGGGGCGACCTCGCCGCCGCCCGGATTGCGCAGCACCGCAGCACGCAACTCATCGCGGTGCTCGCCCGCCACGGCTACATGGGCGCGGCAAAAGCCACGATGGCGATGCTCGGCGTGAACGTCGGCCCCGCGCGGCTGCCGAATACTTCACTTAACGCCGGGCAGGCAAAAGTCCTCCGCTCGGAACTTGAGACACTCGGTTTCTTTGACTGGCTCCAATGAAACCACTCACGCCACTGCTCGCACTCATCCTCGGCACCGCCGCCCTCGCGGATGACCCGCGCATTTTCCGCACGACCGTCCGCAAGCAGGGCGACGACGGCGTTCACACCTATCGCATCCCCGGCCTCGCCACGACGCCCCGCGGCACCCTCATCGCGGTGTTTGACGCGCGGAACAAAAACAACGGCGACCTCCCTGCGGATATTGATGTGGGCCTGATGCGCAGCACCGACGACGGCGCGACGTGGGGCGCGATGCAGCGCATCATGGACTACGATGCCGCGGCATCCGGCTCGCGCGGCAACGGCGTCGGCGATCCGGCCGTGCTCGTGGATGTAAAGACCGGCGCGATTTTCGTCATCGCGCTGTGGAGCAAGGGCGCACACGGCTGGGCGGGCAGCGGGCCCGGGATGACGCCGGACGAAACGGGGCAACTCGTTCTCGTGAAAAGCACCGATGACGGCGTGACGTGGAGCAAGCCCGTGGACATCACGACGGCGTTCGAGCCTTTCCGAAAGCACTACGACTGGAAAGTCATCGCCACCGGACCAGGGCACGGCATTCAGATCAAAAGCGGTCGCCTTGTCGTGCCGATCTGGCTGGCCTACGGCGAGG
>JANPHH010000011.1:0-45384 GCA_031424375.1 Chthoniobacter sp.
GCCACCCTGCGCCACATCGCCCTCAATCTCCTGCGCAAGGACACCACCAAAAAGCGCGGCATCCGAACCAAACAGAAAATCGCCGCATGGGATCACCGCTACCTCGTCAAGCTGCTCGCAATTTGACGCGATTGCCCTGGTGGTCGCGCGTGTCGCGCTTCGCGAACCATACCGCAAATGCGAATACTACGGCGTAATGGAAAGTAGGATTCCGTAATACTTTGTAGTGCGTTGTCCCCCATTGTGCCCCAATGTACGCACAAGCCTGCCGCGCCTGAAATCCGACTCCATGTCGTTGAGGGGTATCCCTCTTAGGGCGCTGGCGGGCTCATTTTATTTGCGGCTGTGAGACGGTGTGGACCTCGGTAGTAGTTGCGGCTGCCTTCATAGCCGGCGCTGTCGTAGAGATCGACGACCAGGCGGATTTGATCGCCGAGAAAATCGTAGTAGCGCATCTCGCCCCGCTCGAAAACGCGCTGTACGGACCAGCAAAGATAATCGGCGACGTTCAAGAGCGGCTCGGTGTGGTGGTTCTGCACGTTGAAGACCACGAGCGACGAGATCTCTTCCGCGCTCCATCTCTTCTCGAAACGCTCGACCGCTTTGGTCAACGCGAGCTGGAGGTTTGCGTTGCGGGTGCTCGCGCCGCGCTCGGCGATGTTCAGAACGATCTTCTCGCCGAGCTTCAGCTTGTTCTTGAGCAGGTGCGAGAGCACGTCGGCGTAAAACTCCGCCTCCTGGTGATGATGCTTCCGCGCAAACATCGAGGGGATCTTGCGCGCGACCATCACTTCGCAGGTGCAGTCGATCGCGCGGATGAATTTGAAGAACCGCTCGCGCACTTCCGGCGGGTCGTCCGTCGCGTGGAAGTAGAAGCCTTTGCCCGCGGCTTTCTTCGCCACGCTCGGGATCGCCTTGAGGTAATCGTCCGCAACCACCGCACTCTGCATGTCGCGGATGCTCGCGCGGATCGCGTCGAGGTCGCCTTTGAATTTCACCATCCCGATGGCAAAGCTCAGCGAAACTCCCACCGCGCCGATGATCGGTACGCGCCCCTTCCCGTAGAAGGTGGTGTCGCCGGCCTCATCGAGAAAGCGATGGCTGCTGACTGGCTTTGCCGGTGCTGGCTTGTCCGTGTCGCTCATGGCCTAGTGGAGAATAGCGCGGCATTGAAATGGTTTGCGGCGGACGCGCGGAGGCGCTCAGCGGCGGTGCGGGCGGCTCGGGCTTCGGCGCGCAGCGCATCCAGCCGCGCGACGATGCGCGCTTGCTCGCGCAGCGGCGGGAGGGGCACTGGTATCCGCAATATCCGCTCTTGGCTGATGATGGGTAACGTGGTTTGCGCCTTCTCGCGCGTTGAAAGTTCCTTGTTCGCGTCGAGCCAAGCGTGGACGAAACGGGCGTTTGCTTTTGTCGAATCGAGGGACAGGCCCGTGATTTGTTGATTCGCCGTCGCGACTTCGATCCCGACGACGCCGACTTTGCCGACGGAAGATCCGATTCCGACGAAAAGCAGTGTGTCCTTGTTGAAGACGCGAGCCCTTTTGTCGGCAAGTGCAAGCCGAGTGACCGTCCGACCGCTTCGCAACAACACGGGCTCAGTGCCCAAATCGGCTGGTGTGAAAAATGGCACGTCGCCATCGAAGTAGTCTTTGCGTGCGGTTGGCGGTGTTGTGCCGGTCCTAATCGTGGTGGTGATGCTGCCGAGTTCAACGAGCGGATATTTTGCGGAAATGGAAGCGGTGTCGCTGATGACATCCCACCGCTCCATCGTGGCGAAGGCGAGGTAGTGGAGTTTGCCGGAGACGAGCTTGGGCTGACCGGCTTTGGTTTGCAGGCCGAGAGCGGTTTCGAGAAATAGGGAGGCTCCGTGGTCGCCCGCACGGGCGCGAGCCTCGGCGGCCTCCGCCTCCGCCAGCGCTAAGCGGTGTGCCGCGACCAACCGCGCCTGCTCGGCGAGCGGCGGGAGCGGAATGCGATAGCCGAGGACGTGATGCGGGCGGATGGCCGCATAATTTGTGCTGCCCGTGGACTTCACCTGCTTCTGGAAAAACTCCGTGGCGAGGCAAAGCGCGAGATATTCGCGGCTAAGGCGCTCTTCATTCACCTCGAACAGAAAGTAGTGGCTGCTGACGACGGCTCCCTCCAATTCCGGCGGCACGATGCCGAAACCACCGAGCTTGGCGTCGATCTCCGCGACGAGGAAATCCCCAGCGCGACAGACCTGCTGACTCTTGGTCTTGATGCCCGAACCGAGAACCTCGTCGCGCAACACGACGCCTTGCGCGCGGAGTTGCACACGACAGCGTTGGTAACGCGTGGCGTCGTCAATGCGGATGAAGCCTTTCCGTTGCGCGATGAGTTCGCCGAGCGGAACCGTCGGGAATGTCGGCTTGTGTTTCTTCGGCGCGAACATCGCGGCGTAGCCCCACGCTTCCAGCGCGGCAAAGCGCACGAAGCGCAGCGCGGGCGGCTCAGCGATAGTAGGCGCGGCAGCCATCACGTGGCGGAAAAGGAACGGCGCTCAATGGTCTGTCCGTCCTTGCCGAGCGCGTAGTCGTAGCGGATGGCGGCGGGCGTTTTCCACAAGTGCTGCGCGGTGCGGTAGCCGGTGAATTCCGTAGCGAGTGCGGGCAAGTGGTTGTCGCACGCGCCGCCCGTGGCGGTGAGCCCGGCAAATTCGACTTGGGCGACGGGCACCTCATAGTCGAGCCGCTGCTTCACGTCGGCGCGCGTCTCGGCGGCGATGGCCAACTCGATTTGCTTGAGCGCGACGTCGATTTCCTTGCGGCGTTGAGCACGGCCCCTGCGCTCGTCGGCGACTTGTTCTTTCTTGGTGGAATACTTGCCGGTCTTGAGGGCGTCGCGTTCGGCGATGAGCTTCGCCTTTTCGTCTGCGTGCCGGGCTTCGGCTTTCGCGTGAGCGCCGGCTTTTTCGTTCTCCCACGTTGCGGCCTCGGCATCGGAAAACTTGCGCAGAAACAGCAGGCTGGTTTTCACTGTGGCTCCCGTGGAGGCGAAGACCTCGGCGGGGATGGAGACAATGAGGCAGATGCGGGCGCGGCCCTCGGCCCAGTTGCGGATGTCCTGTTCGTCGGGGTTATTAAAAAAGCCCTCGGGGAGGACGATGCCCATGCGCCCGCCGGGCTTAAGCAGGGCGAGGCAGCGCTCGATGAAGAGGTGCTGAATCTTGGTGGACTTTGCGCCGAGTTCGTAGAGGTCGAGGAGTTCGGTGTCGGCGATGTCCTTGCCCGCGAAGCTGGGCTGCGACTCGGAGACTTTCAGCGTGCGGCGGAGGGTCTGGCCGAAGGGCGGATTCGTGAGGATGACATCGAAGATGCCGCGCCGGATGCCGTTCACGTCGAGCAGACCCTCGTGCTGGTGGACGCCGACATGGCCGTCGCCGTGCATGATCATGTTCATCTTCGCAGTGCGGGCGGAGCGGGCTTCCTTATCGGTGCCGTAGATGCGGCGTGAGGACAGGTCGTAGATGCGGCCCGCCTGGTTCGCCGGCTGGAGATCGGGATTGAGCTGCGCAAAGGCGCGCTGGACGCGCTCGGAGCGGGCGGCTTGCTCGGTCTCGTCCACTTTGTCGAAATCCTTGCCGAGGATGGCGGTCTTGCAGCGTTCTTTGGCGGCCTGGATGTCGTGCTCAATGCGGGCACGGATGTGCTCGAAGACTTTGATGAGGAAGCCACCAGTGCCGCAGCACGGGTCGCAGACGAGTTCGCCCTCCTGCGGATCGAGGATGCGAACCATGAAGTCCACGAGTACGCGCGGGGTGAAGAACTGGCCGAGTCCGTCGCGGAAGGTCTTGCCGAGGAACTCCTCGAAGGCGATGCCCTTCACGTCGTCGGAGGTGTCGGAGAGATTGTATTTTTCGAGGAGGCGGACGATTTGCAGGAAGCTCGACTCACCCATGCGGAGGCTGTCATTGGCGGCGAAGATGAGGGCGTCCTCGAACTCCTCCTTCGTCTGATCGAAGAGGTGCTGGTAAAAGGGTTTTTCGCGTCGCGCTTTCTCCGAGCGCATGTCGGCGTCGCTCTTGCGCAGGTCTTTGAAACGCGCCTCGGTGAAGACAGAAGTGCCAGCCTTGCGCTCATGGCGAATTTTCATGAAGAGCACCTTCGAGATTTCATCGAAGGCGTCGGCGTTCATGATGGCGTCGTTGTCGCGCAGCACGTCGTGGCAGCGAAAGAGCAGCTTCTGTAATTCGTCGCGCGAGAAGGTCTTGGTGCGGGTGAGGAGGTCGGCGAGCTTGCGCGCGTCGGCGAGGTCGGCGGCCTTCGGGATTTCGAGAATTTCATCCTGCTCTTCGAGGCGGTTGGGCAGCGTCTCCTTGTTGACGCGGAAATAGCGCGTCTCCTTCTCGTTCGTGGTGACGAAAAAATTCGCATTCGCCCACGCGGCGTAGTTCAGGCCTTGGTAATAATCGTCGGGGACGACTTTGACGGTCTCGGCCTTGCACTCGACGACGAGCACGAGATTGCGCTTGCTCGCCTCACGATCAGCCTTGCTCGGCCACACGCCGATGTCCGCCCGCGAGCGGCCGGTGCCGCGCTGGCCCTTCACGACCGCTAGCTCTTGGCTCATCTGGTCGAGGCAGTAGCCGTACTCATTAACCAACCGCTGAATGACACGTTGACGAACTTCTTCTTCAGGTTTGTGCAAAAGCCACTGGTTTTTCTTCCGGACGAGTGGACAAAAAATTCGACCTTCGTTGATTTCAATCTCAGCTTCGCGTTCATCGGTGCGTGAGTCTTGCGGGAGGGCCGCGCTGGGGCAAGATTCCGCGCCCATGTCGCTGGACCACCTCGCTGAGCTCTTCGCCGAAAACTTCACCGCCCACGGCGAGCTCGGCGCGTCGCTGAGCATCTGGCGCGACGGTCGTGAGATCCTCGCGCTCGCCGATGGCTGGAAGGACCGCCAGCGCACTCAGCCGTGGACGGCGGACACCATGGTGCTCGTCTGGTCCGCCACGAAAGGGCCGACCGCGGCGTGTGTGCTCCACGCGTGTCAGGAGCATTCGATCAGCCTCACCACTCCCGTCGCAGAGGTCTGGCCGGAGTTTGCCCAAGCCGGCAAAAGTCAAATCACGATCGCTGACCTGCTCGCGCATCGCGCCGGCTTGCCCGCGATCGCCGCGCCCGTGCTCGATCATTCCGCGGTCGCCGCGGCCCTGTCCGCCCACGCCCCGGAATGGCCGCCGGGTGACGGCCACGGCTACCATCCGCGCACGTTTGGATTTCTCGCGGATGAAGTCGTCCGCCGCGTCGCGGGCATCACGCTGGGCGAATATTGGCGCATTCATTTTGCGGAACCGCTCGGCCTCGATTTTTTCATCGGTCTCCCCGCTGAGCGCGTGGTGGAGCCTGCATCTGTCTTTCCGGCGAAAACCGCACCGCCGACGGGCGACCCATTTTACACCGCCTTCCTCACCGCCGGTTCGCTGACTTCCCGCGCGTTCACGTCGCCGAAGGGCCTGCACAGCGTCGCCTCGATGAATACCGCCGAGGCGCGCACCGCAAGTTTCCCCGCGTTCGGCGGAATCGGCACCGCGCACGCGCTCGGAAAATTCTACGCTATGCTCGCGCTCGGCGGCGAACTCGACGGGCACTGCATCTTCGACCGCGCGACACTCGACTGGATGACCACCACCCTCTCCCAAGGCCACGACCGCGTGCTCCTCATGGAGACCGCGTTCTCCGCCGGTTTCATGCGCGATCCGGTCGATGCATCCGGCCACAAAACGCGCACAAAATTCGGCCCCTCGCTCTCCGCGTTCGGCCATCCGGGCGCGGGCGGCAGCTTCGCCTTCGCCGATCCCGAGCACCGCCTCGCCTTCGCTTACACCATGAATCAAATGGAGCCCGGCATTCTGCCGAATCCGAAATCGCTCCGCCTCATCGACGCGCTTTACGCCGCGCACTGAGTCGCGGATTTTTTCACTCACGATGCACGCCCATACCGCCCAATTCTCCCTTCGCACTCGCGGCAAGGGCACCTACGAAATCACCGAGGAAGTCGCCCGGATCGTCCGGGAAAGCGGCATCAAAACCGGCACGGCGACGGTCTTCATTCAGCACACCAGTGCGAGCCTCATCATCTACGAAAACGCCGATCCATCGGCGCGCACCGATCTGCACGAATTTTTCAACCGCCTCGTGCCTGAAGACGCCGACTACTTCATCCACACCGCCGAGGGATCCGACGACATGCCCTCCCACCTGCGCATGGTGCTCACGCGAACCAGCGAGGTCGTCCCGATCGCCGGCGGTCGGATGACGCTCGGGGCATGGCAGGGCATCTTCGTCTTCGAACACCGCAGCGCTCCGCACTCGCGGCAGCTCGCCGTTTCGGTGGTCGGGGTCTAAAAAAAATGCGCGCACCGTAAAAATCCGTGAATGCCCACGCGCGGTGGGCGTCGGAGCATTCACCATGAAAAAACTGCTCCTCGCTCTCCTCGCCGTCTCCGCTCTCGCCGCTTTCGCCCCGAAAGCTGAAGCCGGCCAATACGCCGTCGTCTACACGAAGTACGGTGTGACCTACGTCCCAAAAGCCACCCTCTACGGCCAGAGCTACATCGATGAGGTCAACTATAACAACGCCTACAATCAGTCCCGCTGCCGCCCGCAACCGCGCACCTACTACCGCCCGTCGTCCACGACACGTTACTATTCGCGCCCAGTCTCCTATCGCTCCTGCGACACCTATCGCGCCCCGCGGATTTCGTTCTCCTTCGGGTTCTAAAAGCGGTTGACGCTCGAATCGTCGCCCAACCGGCGATGTGGGACAGGCATCCTGCCTGTCGCCGCGGGCGTCTCGCCCGTAGCTCATTCCGGAAGTCCGTGACGAGACGACGACGGGGATTCGCTGCAAGCCCGTCCCACACCGGCAGATCCGCGATCACCCGCCCGCCCTAACCGCGGCGCTGCGCGAGGATTTCCGTGACCACGTCGTCGGTCGTTGTGCCTTCGGCCTCGCCCTCGAAGTTGAGGATGATCCGATGGCGCAACGCCGGCAGCGCAGCCTTCTCGATGTCGGCCCGCGCCACGTGATAGCGGTTGTCGAGTAGCGCGTAGATTTTCGCGGCAAGAATCAGCGCCTGCGCCGCGCGCGGGCTGGCTCCGTAGCGGACGTATTTCTTCGCCAGCGGCGACGCCTGCGCGCTCTCGGGGTGAGTGGCGAGCACGAGATCGATCGCGTGCGCCTGCACATCCTTCGCCATCGGCACCTGGCGCACCACCTCGCGCAGCATCACGACATCGCTCGCTGCATCCAGCACCTTGTTCAGCGTGGGTGATTCCTTCTTCGTCGTCCGGTCGAGGATCACGTGCAGATCGTCCGCGGTCGGGAAGGTGACCTTGAGCTTGAAAAAGAACCGGTCGAGCTGCGCCTCGGGCAGCGGATAGGTTCCCTCCATCTCCAGCGGATTCTGGGTGGCGAGCACGAGGAACGGCTCCTCGAGCGCATACTGCTTGCCGCTCACCGTCACGTGATGCTCCTGCATCGCCTCGAGCAGCGCACTCTGCGTCTTCGGAGTGGCGCGATTGATTTCATCCGCGAGCACGATGTTCGCGAAGACCGCGCCGCGCTGAAATTCGAAATCCTTTCGCCCGTTGTCTTCCACGATGATCGACGTGCCCACGATGTCCGCCGGCATCAGGTCGGGCGTGAATTGGATGCGGGAAAACTTGAGGTTCACGGTTTCCGCGAGCGTGCGCACGAGCATCGTTTTGCCCAGGCCCGGCACCCCTTCGAGCAGCACGTGGCCGCCGGCGAAGAACGCCACGAGCACGCCTTCCACGATGTCCACCTGCCCCACCATCATCTTGCCCATCTCATCGCGAATGCGGATGAAGGCGTCCTTGAACTGCTGCACTTGGGCTTCGAGAGGGGCGGGGTCGGTCATGGGGAAAGAAGCTGGGAGTCAGGAGTCAGGAGTCGGGAGTCGGACGAGATTGGAAGGCGGGAAGCAAGCAGGATACGGAGCAACTTGGCGACTCGGATTATGAAATTCTGTCTCCTGTCTCCTGACTCCTGTCGCTACTCCTTCGGGCGGATGGATTCGAAGTAACGCTTGATGAAAAAGCGCGAGCCGAGCGGGATGTTTTCCTGCACCACGGCGTCTTCCGCGGCGGGCGCCATCGCTTCGTAGAGTTCCTTGTAGCGGCGTTTCGACTTCGAGGCATCGGCCACGCCGGGGAGAAATTGCTGCAGCGTCTCGCCCTGCGCGAGCTGGCCGGAGAGCGACTGCTGCTGTCCGTCTGTGCCGGCGGGATTCTGATCTTCGCCGAACGGCGTGTCCGTCGTCCCTTCGTCTTTCTCGCTGCCCGGCTTGCCGGACGGCAGGCGCGGATCACCATTCCCCGGTTTTCCGTCCTTGCCGAAATTTTGCATCGCAATGCTGCCCTGCGGCGGTCCCTGCCCTGGCTGGCCCTGATTCGGCTGACCGCCAAACTTCAGATTCTGCAACGCCGCCAGCAGGTCTTTGAGCGATTGGGGATTGCTCTGACCGCGCTGCGGCTGACCCTGCTGGCCGGCCTGTTGTTGCTGGAGTTTGCGCAGCAGGTCGGCGAGTTCCTTGGAAAGCTGCTGCCCCTCGCCATTCTTCTGCTGCCCGCCATTTTGCTGCATCTGTTTCGCGAGTTTTTCCAGCGCCTCGGACATTTGCTTTTGCTCGGCGAGACGCTCCATCGCTTCCTTCAGCGCCTGCTCGATTTGCTCCTTCGTCGGCTCGTCTCCCGCTTCGGCCAGATCCTTCATCGCCTTTTCCAGCGACTCGGCGGCGCGGGCGAGATCACCGTCCTTCAGCGCGTCCGCCGCTCCCTTCGTCTGCTCCTGTTTTTCCAGCGCCTTGGCCAGTTCCTGCAATTCCGCCGGCGACGGCGCGCTGGGTTGCTTCTGCAGTTCCTGCACGAGCTTCTCGAGTTCGGAGAGTTCCCGCAGCGACGCCTTTTCCGCTTCCTCGCTGGTCTTCGCCTCGGCGCGCATCTGCTGCGCGCTGCGCTTCAATTCCTCCGCCATGCGTTTGAGATCCTCCGTGGGCATCGTCTCGCTTTTCTTTTCGAGTTGCCGGGCGAGTTCTTCGAGTTGTTTCGCGTTTCCTTCCACTTCGGCCTGCGCCGCCGCGGCTTCCGCATCGCGGGCGCCGAGCGTGCCGCGCGCTTCCCAGTGGAGCAGCGCGAGCGCGACGGCCGGAACGAGCAGCCACGGCAATTCCCGCGGCACGCGCACCCGCACCAACCGGGCAAAATCGCCGCCGCGAATGAACGTGGCGCATTCCCTCACCGCGAGTTCACGCAGTCCGGGCTCCGCATTCTCCTGGGAGAAATCGAGCGCGGTGAGAAACCGGTCGCGTGTATGCCCGAGGCGATCGATCACCGCCGCGGCCTGCGGGAGCGCGAGTCGACGCCACCACGCGACGAACGCGCTTCCGATCAACACCGCAGCGCCGACCGCCGTCGCGAGCGGTGAATTCCACGGCGGCTGACCGAATCCCCAGCGAAGCACCACGCCCGCGATGACGAGCAACCCCGCCCCCGCCAGCGCCGCGCGCCCGAGCGTGGCGACGAACGACTGGAGCAACAGGCGCGACTGCGCGGCACGCAAGCTTTGCAGGACGTCTTCGACAGGCGTGGTTTTCAAGGCGCGGGGACACTAGCACCAGTCCCCGGCGAAAGCACCAGCGACAATCGCGCGCGGCGGTGAGGAAACCGTCACACGTCGGCGATTGCTGCGCAGGGCAATGGCGCCTAAGAAATGCCGCCAATCGTTCATCTTCCGAACCACATGAAGTTCCTCCGCTTGATCCCCCTTTGCCTCGGCCTCGTCGCCGTGGACTCGTGGGGCGCGGCGGCTTCCGAGGAGGGAACGAAAATGGCCAGCCGCGTGCGCGAGATCTTCGAGGCCAAGTGCGTCGACTGCCACGGCCCCGAGCTACCGCGGCCGAAAGGAAAATTTGGCTACGTGCTGGACCTGAAGCGCATGGCGGAAAATCCCGACTATGTCGTCCGCGGCGATCCCGAGAAATCCGAACTCTACAAACTCGTCTTCACCGACGAGATGCCCGGCGAAGACTCGAACGTCCCCGCCCTGACTCCGGAGGAAAAGGAAGCCGTCCGCCGCTGGGTCGAACTCGGCGCCCCGCCCGCGCCGGCCAGCTCCGAGCATGCGACCACCACGCCGGTCGTGATGGAGAGCGAAATCATCCACCCAATCTGGAAGCGGGCGCTGCGTTGGTTCGGCCAGTTTCATCCCGTCAGCACGCACTTTCCCGTGGCCCTCATGATGGTCGCGGTGCTCGCCGAGGCGCTCGCCTGGTGGACCCGCCGCGAATCGTGGTTCGGCACGGTGCGCTTCCTCGTCATCATCGCCGCGCTCAGTGCCGCGCCCGCCGCCGTGCTCGGCTGGATCAATGCCTACTTCAGCAGCTACAACAAAGCCGTGGGCGCGCTGCTCTGGTGGCATCGCTGGCTCGGCACCAGCACCGCCGTGTGGGTGCTGATTTGCGCGGCGTTGCTGCTCATTCACGAATGCGCGGAGGGAACGAAGGAACGGCAGCGCTTCCGCGGCGCGCTGCTCCTCGGGGCGGCGCTCGTGAGCGTCAGCGGCTTCCTCGGCAGCGCGCTGATTTACGGCTTGGATCACTACGCGTGGAAGTAGCGGCGTAACCGCGAAGATCGTGAAATCTGGCCTCAGCCGCGGATGATCGGCAGCGCGGCTTCGAGCGACGCGGTGTCAGCGATCGAAACACACGGCGTCCCTTTGCGCGTGCGGTTCAGCAGTCCCGCGAGCACCCCGCCTGGCCCGAGTTCGATGAACAGTTCGCAGCGCTCTTCATCCACGAGGTACTCGATCGTCTCCGTCCAGCAAACGGTGCCGGTAACCTGATCCTGGAGCGACTCGCGGATCTCTTCTGGAGACCTCACGGGGCGCGCATCGGTGTTGCAAACCACCGGGAATTTTGGCTCGTGCAGCGCCGTCTTCTGCAACTCATCACCCAGTTTCACGAACGCAGAATTCATCAACCGTGAGTGATACGCCCCGGCCACGTTGAGCGTCTTCGCCACGCGGATACCGTGCTCCTTGGCCAGCGAGACCGCGAGCGCGATCTTCGCCGACTCGCCGCTCAGCACGATCTGCCCAGGGCTGTTCAGATTCGCCACATCCACATCCGTCTCCGCCGCCAGCGCCCGCACGGCGCTTTCGTCGCCCCCGATCATCGCCGCCATCCCACCCTGCGTCTGCTCGCAGGCTTCCTGCATGAAGAGGCCGCGCTGTGCGACGAGGCGCAGGCCGGTCTCGAAGTCGAACGTCCCGGCCGCCGCGTGGGCCGTGAATTCCCCGAGCGAAAGCCCCGCCGCCGCATGCACGGGGAACTCCCCGATCTCCGCGCGCAGCGCTGCGAGCGTGGCGAGGCCGTGGACGAAGAGCGCGGGTTGGCAGTTCTTCGTCTGCGTCAACTCCTCCTCCGGGCCGCTGAACGTCACGCCGCTCAGCGACCGCCCGAGAATGGAATCCGCGCGGGCGAAGAGTTCGGCTGCCGACGGATACCTGGCGGCAAGGTCGCGGCCCATGCCCACGGTCTGGGCGCCCTGGCCGGCGAAGAGGAGTGCGATGCGTTTTTCAGTCATGGGGTGAGGGAGAGAGTTTCGTGAGTGGACCGGCCGAGTTGGTAAAGAGTCGCCGCGCGGTGGGCAGCGCGTTCAAGGAGTTCGGCACCGCGCTGCATCGCCGCCTCGAGCGTCATTGGTTCGTCGATGATCGCGCAGGTCGCGTCGAAGACTCCGTGGAGCGCCACATTCCGCGCGATGGAACCGCCGAAAGCGAGCACCGGCTTGCCGTGTTTCCGCGCGAGCGCCGCGACGCCCGCGGGCCCTTTGCCATCCAGGGTCTGATCATCGAGCCGGCCCTCGCCCGTGATCACGAGATCGCTCGCGGCGACCCGCTCTTCGAGCCCGAGCACCTCCGCCACCACCTCGAAACCGGAGCGCATCGTCGCGCCGCAGAAGCTCATCAACCCGAAGCCGATCCCGCCCGCCGCACCAGCGCCAGGCGCATTCCGAAGGTCACGCCCGAAGTCCGCTGCCACGACATCCGCCAGCCGCGACATGCACTCTTCGAGCATCTCGACCGTCGCCGCGTCCGCGCCTTTCTGCGGTGCGAAAACGCGCGCCGTCCCGCGCGAACCGAGCAGCGGATTCTGCACGTCACACGCCGCGATGATTTCCGGGAGATCGATGGCCGCCTCCCGCCCAATCCTCGCGAGCGAGAGCAGATTGGCCGGAATCGGCGCGAGCTTTTCCCCCTGCTCGGTGAGCAAGTCGTAGCCGAGCGCGACGGCCATGCCGCTGCCACCATCCGTCGTCGCGCTGCCCCCGAGCCCGATCAAAATCGTCCGCGCTCCGCGCTCCGTCGCCGCCCGCATGATCTGCCCGGTGCCGTAGGTCGTGGCGGTGAGCGGTGAGCGTTCTCCGGGCTGCAAACGCCACAATCCAGAAGCCTCACTCATGTCGATGACGGCGAGCCGCCGGGCGGCGATCCACGCATACCGCGCCGTCACCTTTCTCCCAATGGGATCCAATGCGTCGCACCCGACCCATTCCCCGCCGAGGGCGTTGCAGAGCGCTTCGGCGAAGCCTTCGCCCCCGTCCGCGATCGGCGCCAGCATCACGTCGTCATCCGGTCGCGCACAGTGCCAGCCACGAGCGATCGCTTCGGCCGCCGCAAACGCCGAGAGGGAACCTTTGAATTTGTCCGGCGCGACCAAAATTCTCATGGAAGGGGCGAGGACTTTCGTCCGCCACGGGAGCGGTGGCAAGCGGCTTTGCGGGGGGGTGTTTCCCAGAATGCCGAACTAAGCCGCGCGGGTAAATCGGGGCGGTGAGGGCGGTATTGCCGACGCCGCGCGGATCGCGTAGCATCGCCGAGTTGAAAACGGAGGGGTGGCAGAGTGGTCTAATGCGCCGGTCTTGAAAACCGGAGAACCGCAAGGTTCCGTGGGTTCGAATCCCACCTCCTCCGCCACAACTTCCACGATGCCTTCCTCCCGCTTTGCGCTGCAACGCCTCACGATCCGGCGCAAAGTGTTGTTCGGCTTCGGCGCGCTCCTGGCGATGTTCGGAGCCATCGCGCTGATTTCCTGGCGGAGCACGGTGGTCTTTATCGACACTGCCGAGGCAGTGGCGCGCGCCCACATGGAGCTGGAACAGGGAGAGCAGGAAAAACGTCGCCTGATCGAGAAGCGAAGCACGCTGACGGACTCGACATTTACCGAGGAGATGGAGCGACTGCAGGATGCGGAGGCGGAGCGACGCAAAACGCTGGCGGAACGGGAGGAGATGACGCGCGCGACCTCGCGCGTGACGCTCATCGCGCTTGCCACCGGCGCCACGCTTACTTTCGCGGTCCTAGTTTTTGGGTGCTCGATGCTCCTCCGCGACATCGCCGCCCGCCGCCGGGCGGAGGAGGCGCTGGCCGGCGAGCACAATCTCCTCAGCAGCATCATGGACACGATGCCGAACCACGTCTTCCTGAAGGACGCAAAGGGCCGGTTCATTCTCGATAATGTGGCCCACCGCCGCTACCTCGGACTCACCGAGCACGAATCCATCGAAGGCCGGTCCACTGCCGATTATTTTCCGGGAGCGGTCGCCGAAACGGTGAGCGAAGACGATCGCTACGTCCTCGAAACTGGGCAGCCGATCCTTAATCGCGAGCAACTCATCCCGCGGCAGGGACGCGAAGATTGGCTCGAGACGAGCAAGGTGCCACTGCGCGATACGGATGGCAGCATCATCGGCCTCGTGGGAATCAGCTCCGACATCACGCAACGCAAGACCGCGGAGGAGCAGCTTGTCCGCTTCGCCGGGCAGCTCGAGCGGTCGAATGCGGAGCTGGCGAACTTTGCCAGCGTGGCTTCCCACGATCTGCAGGAGCCGCTGCGGAAGATCCAGGCGTTCGGCGACCGGCTGAAAGCGAAGTGTTCCGACTCTCTCGGCGAACAGGGACTCGACTACCTCGCGCGAATGCAAAATGCCGCTGAGCGCATGCAGGTGCTCATCCAGGATTTGCTCAAACTCTCGCGCGTGACCAGCCGCGCTCAGCCCTTCGAGCCGTGCGATTTGAACAAAATCCTGGCCGAGGTGCTGAGCGACCTGGAGGTGGCGATCGAAGCCCAGCAGGCCCGCGTGGAAGCGCAGCCGCTCCCCACGATCGATGCCGACCCGCTGCAACTCCGGCAGCTCTTTCAAAATCTGATCAGCAACGCGTTGAAATTTCGCCGTCCCGACGAACCGCCGCGGGTCGAAATCACCAGCCGCCTCTTTGATCTGGTGGATACCGTCATCCCCGGAGCCAAGCCCGGTGACCGCGCTTGCGAGATTACGATTCGCGATCATGGCATCGGGTTTGAGCAGAAGTTTGCCGACCAGATTTTCGTCGTCTTTCAGCGGCTCCACAGCCGTACCGAGTACGAAGGCACCGGCATCGGACTCGCCGTGTGCCGCAAAATAACGGATCGCCACGGCGGGAGCATCGTGGCATACAGCACGCCCGGAGACGGCGCGTCCTTCGTCGTGACGCTCCCGGTGAAACAACCCTCCGCCGAAACCCATGAACTCAAGAGAAGCGATGCCGATAACGATCCTGATGGCCGATGACGACGCGGATGACCGCGCGCTGACCAAAGAAGCCCTCGAGGAAGGCCGCCTCGCCAATACGATCCGATTCGTCGAGCACGGCGAAGAGCTGCTCGAATACCTGCGGCGCACCGGCCGCTATGCGCCACCCGCCGACGCCCCGCGTCCCGGCCTCATCCTGCTCGACTTGAATATGCCGCGCAAAGACGGCCGCGCCGTCCTTCAGGAAATCAAAAGTGACCCCGATCTGCGCACGATCCCGGTCGTGGTGCTCACCACTTCCAAGGCCGATGAGGACGTCTACCGCAGCTACGATCTCGGCGTGAACAGCTACATCGTGAAACCGGTGACGTTCGAAGCGCTCGTCGACATCCTGCAGACGCTGGAGAAGTACTGGTTCGAGATCGTGGAGCTGCCGCCGGAGAAGAAGTAGCCGGCATTTAGGAAGTAAGATTTAGGATTTGGGAAGTGACGCAGGCCTCGCTTCCGACTTCCTAAATCCTACGTTCCACTTCCTAAATTCCCGATGCTTTCACCCACCGAACTCGCCGCGCTCCGCCAGGAATACTCCGAACGCGGGCTGCGTCGCAGCGAACTCGACCCGGACCCGATCGTGCAATTCAACCGCTGGCTGCACGAGGCCACGGAGAAGCAACTCATCGAGCCGAATGCCATGACCGTCTCGACCGTTGATGCGGCTGGTCAGCCGTGGTCGCGCACGTTGCTCCTGAAAATTTGCGACAAGCGGGGCTTCATCTTTTTCACGAACTACGAAGGCGCCAAAGGCCAGCAACTCACGGGCAATCCGCGGGCGGCGATCACCTTCTGGTGGGGGGCACTCGAGCGGCAGGTAAACATCAGCGGCACCGTGACGAAAGTGTCGCGCGAAGAAAGTGATTCATACTTTCACTCGCGACCGGTCACCAGCCAACTCGGCGCGTGGGCTTCGCAGCAGAGTTCGGTGGTGGAAAGTCGCGACGCCCTCGAGCAACGGTATCGAGCCGCAGCGGAAGAATTTGGTCACGCCGAAGTGCCGCTGCCTGACTTCTGGGGCGGTTATTTGCTCCGCCCGGCGACGATCGAATTCTGGCAAGGCCGTCGCAGCCGCCTGCACGACCGCCTCCGCTACACCCGGCAACCGGATGACGTGTGGATGGTCGAGCGCCTCTCGCCGTAGGCGCCGAAAAAAACAACGCTGTCATCCCGAGCGAAGCGCCGCGTGGTGGTGGCTGGGGGAAAGGCGGCGGCGGGGTGTGTGGGCGGCGCGAAGTCGAGGGACCTCTAACTTTTCTGCGGGCGGCAGCCGCTCCGCACCACCTTCGCCCACTGATGCGAGAGGTCCCTCGACTCCGCGCCCACCCTCCTCCACCCGCGGGCGCTCCGCTCGGGATGACAGGTTTTTCTCCACGCCACCCCTTCCTCACTGCGCCGGCGTCTTGAGCTGTGCGAGCACAGCCTCCGCGCGTTGCAGCATCGTCTTCGATCCCGCGCCCATCTTCAGCAGCCGCCGCTGGCGATCCACGTTTGCCTCGGCAAAGAGCAACTCGGTGCGCTTCAGCGACGTCACTGCTTCCGCGAGCATCGTGCGCGCAGTCTCCAGCGCCGACTCCGCGGCGCTGATGGTATCCGGCGGCGCGCCACCCGCGCGCTGACGCAGCTCTGCAAGTGCGCCTTCCTGTTGCGCGACGCGCGCCCGCTCGAGGCTCACCCGGGAACGCGCGACCTGCAGCGTCACGCGCTCCACTTCCACCTGCGCGAGCACCCCCGCTTTGCAAAGCCGCTGCCAGCGCTGCTCTTTGCTCCGCGCTCGCTCGTAGGCCGTCTTCGCGCGCTCGACATCCGCGGGCGGTTCGGTCGCAAGGAGGAAGTCCGTGTCGGACAGCTTGGCATTCGGAAACAGCACATCGCCCGACTCGCCGCGGAAGAGTTCCGCGCCTCCCGCTCCGTCACCTTTCGCCGGCTGCTTCGGCAGCTCATTCTCCGCCGCGCGGGCGCACAGACTCGCCGCGGCGAGGGCTGCGAGGAATCCGGGACGCATGGCGGAAAATCGTGACCTGCACCGCATGCGCACGCCAACGAAATCTCGGGAAACTGAGACCGCGGATTTCACGGATTGACGCGGATTTCAGAGCTGTTAATCCGCGTCAATCCGCGAAATCCGCGGTCATCCTTCCGCGAGCTTCAAGGCGTCGGTGGTTTGAAAAAGATGTTCCCCGTCGCCTGCACCTTGCGGCGAAAGATGCGCTCGCCGTTCGTCACGTAGAGGTAGCTGCGATCCGCGCCGGAGAGTCCACAACTCGTCAGCGGCTTATCGGCCACCGGCTTCGGCAGCACGCCGCAGATGCGCCCCGTGGGATCGAAGACCTGCACACCGAGCGTCGTCGCGACGTAGTAGCGGCCGATGCTGTCACTGCACATTCCATCGCCACCGCTCGCGGCGAGAACCGGCGGCGGGTTGTTGAATTTGAACTCACCCTTTTGATCGATGGGCAGCCGCATCGTCATGGAGGGTGCCTTGCCGTCGAGCGAACCGTCTTCCTTGATCCGAAAGGTCCACACGTTCGCGCCCTTGTAGTCGCTCACCGCCAGCGTGCCCTGGTCAGGAGAAAGGGTGATCCCATTCGGTGCGGTGATGCCCGTATCGGCGGCGCGTTTTTCCTTCGTCTTCGCATTCACGAAGGTGATCTGCTTCTTCCCTGTCTCGGTGAAATAGATGTGCCCGCGGTGGGTCACGGCGAGGTCGTTCGGCTGCACGTCGGTCGCGATTTCCTCGATCTCCTTCGTCGTCACGTTGATCGCAATCAGCCGCTTCTTCGAGCCCTGGCATGCGTAGAGCCGGCCATCCGGACCAAACTTCAACCCGCTCGCCGGCTCCGCAATGATCAGGGTCTTCGCCCCATCCGGGCTCACCTGGATGATCGAAGGCGCCTTCATGTCGGAGTAGTAAAAATTCCCCAGCTCGTCCGTGCATGGGCCGTCCGCGAACCCGAGATCCTCGGCTACCGGCTTCCAGCCTTCACCATCGATCAGCAGGCGATGCAGCGTCATGTCGCTCGCGAGATCCTGCGCGAGGGCGGTGGTGGCGAGCGTGAGGAGTGAAAGGGCGAGACGACGCATGGCGGAGCTTAGTTGGAAGGCGTAGCCGCGGCGGGAACTGCGGGCGTTTTCGGTGCGGGCGCGGGTTTGTCGTCGAAGTTTTTCGTGAGGTCTTCCCGCGCGATCACCACGGGTGCGCCGCCTTTCGGAACGTCGAGCCCGGCCGTCCAGAGGATGCCATTCACCACCAGCCTCCGCTGATTTTCCACCGCCCAGTTCGCATGCCAGTCCGCACCGGTGAAGCCGAACGAGCGTCCACCGCCCGCGCGCTCAAACGCCCAGCCGATGACTTCCTCGCGACCGATGTTTGCCTTTGCGTCCGCGGTGGTCCGCGCCTTGTCCGGCACCGCGCCCGAGATGATCGGCGTCACGCCTTTCGGGGCGAAGTGCAGATTGTAGAGCCAGCCATCTTTCGGCGCGGAAAAAGGCGCCACCCCGCGCGTCACCGGATGCTCGGGGAACTTCGCGAAATCCATGTCCCAATGCCCGCGGCACCCGATGTCGGGCTGAAACACACCGCCCAGCCACGACTGAAATTCGTCTGCTTTTTCCGCCGGCACTTCCACCCCCTGATGCAGCATCACAAAACCCGCGCCGCCCTTCACCAGCTTCTCGATTTTCGCCCAACGCTCCGGCGCGAGGAACGAAAGCTTCGCCCCGCCATCCGCATAGATCACGACCGCCTTCGCACCGTCGAAGATCGCCTCATTTTTCGGCCAGCCCTCCGCCGCCATCACTGCCGCGACACCGGGTGTCTGCTGCAGGCATTTCATCAGCAGCGCACAGCCGGCAAAGTATTCATGCCCGCCCGGTTTGCTGCTCACGCTGCCGGCGATGAGCACGATCTTCGCCAGTTTCGGGTCCGCCGGCACCACCTCCAGCGGCACCTGCTGCTGCTCCGGCGTGAGGGCGAAAGTGGACGCGCAGAGCGCGGAAAGGGCGGTAGAAACGACAGTCGCGAGGAGGGAACGCATGGCGGAGTGGATAACCGACCACCCCGCGTCTCCAAAGGCGAAAACACCATCGACCTCGCTCGACCGGGCTGGGACCAGAACGACGCCAGTGCTAAGGGCACAAAACGAAAGCGTCTTAAAAATCCCTCTCGGGTTTTACTGCATCACCTCGCGCACCCGCAGATCGCCGGTGCTGCCCACGAGCAGTCCGCTGAGATCATTGGCGGCGGCGGGCGTGAGCGGGAAGGCGGTCGTCCCGATCTTGAAGGACCCGATCTGCTGGGCGACGAAGCCGAAGTGATCGCCCGCTCCGAGCGTGCCGTACGCCGCGCCCTTGATCGTGATGCTGGAGATCTTCGACACGATCTTCGCCGAGCCGCCGGCGACCGCCTGGTCGTTACCATCGCCAAAGAAAACATTGCGCGCGGCAGTGGCGTCGTCCTGCACGCCGGCCACGAGATTGCTCGCGATCCAATCGCCCACGCTGACGGTGCCGATCTGCGCGTCGGCGTTTACCGCCACCGAACTGGAATTGTAGCCGGCGAGGATGTCGGCGAACTCAACGCGGCCGCCGACAGTGAGGCTCTTGATGGCCACGTCGCTGGTCGCGCCCTGCACCGCCTGACCACGCGCGGTGATCAGCACCGGATTCGCGCTGTTTCCGATGATGCTCCCTTTGACCACAATCGCGCCAATGTCGTCCACCGCCCGGATGACGCCGCTGCTAAAAACGTTGAAGCCTCCACTTTCCGTCCCGGAAATGATCGACCCGCCGACGGTCACGCTCGCGATCCGCTGGCCTTGGATGACTCCCGAGTCGGCCACCGAGCCTCCAGCCGCATCGGCACCCTTGAAGTTGCCGCCAATTTTCACCGCACCGATCGCACCAGCCGCCGATATTTGCCCGCTGAAGCTTCCCCGTCCGCCGAGCAGCGAGCCGCCGATCGCGATGCTGACGATGCTCGAATTGGTGCCGATCTGCCCCGACGACTGGCCCGAGCCGCCTTCGATGCTTCCGCCCACTTTCACCGCCCCCATCGCCCCATCGCTGAAGATGCGCCCTGCGTCGCTCGTCGAGCCGCCGATGAGTGAGCCGCCGATCGTGATCGAGCCGATCTTCCCATCCACCCCGCCAGCGATCGAGAGGAACGACTCCCGCACGTTACCGGCTACCTTGAGGCTGCCGAGCGCGCCATTGAGATTGCTTTCGACCAAGCCACCGGCTTGTTGCGTCGAATCGCCGAACTCGCCCATCGACTGCACGCTCAAGCTCTTCACCGCCGGCGTGCCGGTGCTCGCGTCGCCGGCGTCGATCTGCCCGAGGTCGCCGCGGATCGTGACGGTGCCGAGATCGAGTGCGGTGCCGCCGGCGTCCGTGCTTGCGTCGATGTAGCCGACGTTGACGAGACCGTCGCCGCCCGCCGCGGTGCGCTTGCCGGTGATGATCACGTTGGTGCCGGCGAAGACGGTCGCATTGAGGCTGAAGTCGATCTTTCGCAACTCCTTCCCGATGCCTTCGTCCGCGACAGTGACGATGGCGGCGAGGTCACCATTGGTGCCTTTGCTCGTGGTGATGGTGACGGCGTCGCCGTCCACGTCGACAAACTTAAAGACGGCGGCCGGCGCGATGCGGGATTCGAGTGGTTCGATCGGGTTCATGGTGGTGCGTTGAGGGTTTCAGGTTTCGCGGATCGTTACGTCGTCGGTGATGGGGGAAAGATCGATGACGTCGCTGCGGGGGGTGAGCGGGGCGGTGAAGTTGAGCGCTTGGAACGAACCAATCTCGCCGGCCGAAAAACCGAAGTGATCGCCGCCCACTGCGCTGCCCACGACCGTTCCCCGGATGACAATGCTCGCGATCCGACTCGTGATGCCGCCAGTGCCGATGGCGACGTCAAACGCGTCGCCATAGTTCACATTGTCAGCCGCCGCGCCGGTGCCGCCGGGGAGGCCGTCGGCACCGAAATTTTGCACCCCGGCGACGACGTTGCTGGCGATCCAGTCCCGGCCCACGCTCACCGCGCCGATCTGCACACCGTCGTTGCTCGCGACGAGGTCGGTGGTGTAGCCGGCGAGGATGTTCACGCGCTCGACGCTCCCACCGACGGTGATTTTGCCGATGGACACATCCTTGCCGCCCACCGGCACGGCCTGGCCACGGGCGCTGATGACGACGAGCGAGGTGCCGTTGGGCGCGACATTGCCGATGAGGCTGCCTTTGACGCGCAATGCACCGATGTCGTCGCCGGCTCGGATGGAACCATTTTTGGTCAGCGCGCCTCCCGTGCTGCCGTCGATGCCGGCGATGATCGATCCCCCGATGCTGATGCTGGCGACGCGACCACTCGCCTCGATGTAGCCAGTCTGATCCAGCGTCGCCGTGGCGCCCGCGATGCTGCCGCCGACGAGGTCACGTCCGATCTTCACCGGCCCGAGGTCGCCGCCAAAGATCGCGCCGGATCGCAACTTCGACCCACCGACGAGCGAACCACCGATGCTCACGCTCGCGATTTTCATCGCGACCTTGAACGCGCCGGAATCGGCCCCTGACCCGCCGAGCACGTCGTGTCCCACCTTCACAGCTCCCAACCCCCCGGCGCCGAGGCTGACCACCGCGCCGTCGAAGTTACTGGCTCCACCCACGAGCGAGCCGCCGATGGTGACGCCCGCGACTGAGTCAAACCCCTCCATGTAGCCGCCGCCGCCGGTGCCACCGAGGAGGTCGCGGCCGATCTTCACCGCGCCCAAGTCGCGAGCAACGATGGCCCCGCTGAAAAACCGGGAACGGCCGACCAGCGAGCCCCCAAGGGTCACGCCGAATACTGCGCCTTCGCTCGCGATCGAGGCGGAGTATTTGCCCGAGCCGCCCGCCACGTCATGGCGGATTTTCACACTCCCGATGTCGCCTCCGGCGAAGATCTGGCCATCGCGCGTGGTCGTGTCCTGGTCGCCACTTCCACCGACGAGCGAGCCGCGGATGGTCACGCTCGCGAGCTTGCCGGCGGAGTCGATTTTTCCCGACTCGTCACCCGCGCCGCCGGCGATGTTGTGGCCGATCTTCACCGCGCCGATGCCGCCGGCGGCGGCGAAGATCTGGGCGCTCGACACGCCGCTTCCGCCGAGCAGCGAGCCGGCGATGCTGACGCTGCCGACGCCGGTGTTCGCGCTGAGCCGGCCCGAGAAACCCGAGGTCCCGCCGAGGACATTGTGGGCGACTGTCATCGCGCCGAGCGTGGTGCCATCGGCGTTGATCGTGCCGCCGATGACCGAACCGCCGATGTGAGCGACGCGATGCTCTTCCCGGCGTCGATCAAGCCGGACGCACTGGCAGCGCCTGCCTGGACGTGATGGCCGATCTTTACCGCACCGATCCCCTGCACGGTGGAAATGGTGCCGCTCGCCGGCGCGCTCCCGCCGATGAGCGAGCCACCGATGGTCAGCGACCCGAGCGCACCGATGGCGAGACTCGCACCGGCGATGTCCTGCTTCACCGAAAGAAGATCGAGACCACCGAGGATGTCGCCGCCCAGGAATGGCGTGAAGCCCGCGATGGCCGCCGGCTGGGTGTCGAGCCCGAGCCGGCCGAACGTGCGCAACTTCAGCGCCGCGAGGCCCGGCGTCACCGCATTCGCATCGCCCGCCCCGATCTGTCCGAGGTCGCCGGGGACCGTGATCGTGCCGAGGTCTTCGTCGGCAATGATCGCGCCGACATTCGCCAGCCGATCACCGCCGCCAGGTGCGACGGTGACGGTGACCCTCACACCCGCGGCAGCGAGGCTGCGGAGATCGAGAAGCTGGAGCTGCTGCCGCGCGTTCACGCCGTCATTGACCAGGCCGGTGTCGAAGGTGAAGACGGTGTTCACATTCCCCGCAGTGAGCAGCGGCTTGGAGAGCTTCACGGTCACATGATCGCCGTCCGTGTCCTCGTAGGTCACGGTCGTTGAGTTCACGAGCGTCGCAGAGGCCGTCGGCAGTGGCGCGACGGCGAAAAGCGGGCCGAGTTCGGACAGCGTCGCGTCGCCCGTGGAACCGACAAAAAACGCGTCCGCGCGCGGAGCGGGATCGAGCCCGAAGGTTCCGCCGCCGATTTTCAACGCGCCGATCTGCTCGGCGACGAAGCCAAAGCGATCCGCAGCGGAAAACGAACCCGGGGTGCCGAAGACCTGCCCGCCAATCGTGACGCTGGCGATCCGCGACACGATCGCGACGGCCTCACCGACCTCGGTGATTTTAGAATCGTGCAAATCGCCGAAAACGCGGTTGTCCGCATCGCCGCCCGCGCCGCCGGGCGCGTCGTCCAGGCCGAGATTGATCGCGCCCGCCACGAGGCTGCTCGCGATCCAATCCGCGCCAATGCTCACCGCGCCGATCTGCGCGTCCGCGTTCTTCGCGACGAGCGAGGTGTCGTAGCCGGCAAGAATGCGCGCGAACTCGACGCGCCCGCCGACCGATATTTTCCCAATTGCGAGGTCGGTCTTGGCGCTCGGAGCGGCCTGGCCCTTTGCACTGATGACGACGAGCGAATCACCCAGCGTGCTCGCATTGCCGATGATGCCGCCTTTGACCGTGAGCGATCCGATATCGTCGGCAGCGCGAATCGTGGCGCTGTCCAGGATGCCCGCCGTGGCGCTTGCGTCCACGCCGGCGATGATCGAGCCGCCAATTGAGATGCTGCCGATGCGTCCGCCGCTGCCAATGAAACCGCTCTGGACCATGCTCTTGATCGCGCCGGCCTGGAGACTCGCACCGACGAAGTCGTGGCCGATGCGCACGAACCCGAGGTCCTTCATCGCGAAAATCTCGCCGCTTCCCCCGCCGACACCGCCCACGAGCGAACCGGCGATGGTCACGCCGACCAGCGTGTCGCCACTTTGGATGAAACCGGACAGCGGCGCCGGGCCGCCGAGCACGTCGCCACCGATCGTGACCGAACCCATCGGGCCACCGCTGAGAATCTGCGCGTTGCCGGTCGCGCCCGAGCCGCCCAATACCGAGCCGCCGAGGCTGACGCTGCCGATCCGTCCAGCCGCCCGCAAAAGGCCGGAAACTTCGCCACTCCCACCAGCAAGGTCGTGGCCGATCTTCACCGCGCCAATTCCGCCCGTGCTGAAAATCCGGCCGCTCTCGAAGCCGGGCCCGCCGAGCAACGAACCGGCGATGTTCACCGATGCGATCTCTGCACCGAGAATCTGCGCCGTGCTGTCGCCGCCGCCGGCAAGATTCCCGCCAATGCGCACCGCGCCGATCGCGCCTCCAGCACTAGCGTGGCCACTTCCCGTGCCCGCCCCGCCGATCAGCGAACCGCCAATCGAGAGCCCGCCAATGTCCGCGCTGGATTCGATCCGCGCCGACAGTGGACCGACACCGCCTTTCACATCGTGCGCGATTTTCACCGACCCGATGCCGCCGGCGGCAACGATCCACCCGCTATGCTCACCATCGCCACCGAGCAGCGAACCGCCGATCGTCACGGGGCCGATCTTCGCGCCGGGAGCGTCGGTGAGGATGGTGCCGGAACGAAGGCCAATGCCGCCGATCACATTGCCGCCAATCTTCACCGTGCCGAGCCCGCCGTTGCCACCGACCTGCGCGCTGTCATCGCCAGAACCGCCGACGACCGATCCACCGATGGTGACGTTTCCCAGCTTTCCTTTGGAAATAAGAGCGCCGGAACCGCTGCCATCGCCGCCGATCAGGTCGCGCCCGATCTGCACCGCCCCCATGTTCCCTTCCGCAGAAATCTGTCCGCTGCCCGCGACGGCCCCGCCGATCAGCGCGCCGCCGATGGTGGTGCTGCCGATCGTCGCGTCCGCGTCCAGGTCGGCAGTCACGACGATGCTCGCGTCTTTAATATCCTCGGCCACGCGCAACGCGCCGAGCGCGCCCTTAATGTCGCTCTTCAAGCCGGCGCTGAGCGGATCGGTCGCATCGCCGTAGCGACCCAGCGAGCGCACGTTCAGCGCCTTGATTCCCGGCGTGGAATTGTCGGCGTCGCCCGCGTCGATTTCGCCGAGATCGCCCTTCACCGTGACGGTGCCGAGGTCGATCCCCGTCGCGAGGATCAGCCCGACTGCGGCCAAGCCATCCCCGAAGCCGGCCTTAACCACTGAGACGGCAAGGTCTGCACCCTCAAATCCCGAACCCTGCCGCAGATCGATGAGCTGGAGTTGCTGGCCACCGATCGCATTGGGTGGAGTGAAGACGAATGTGTCGACGAGCGCCGTACCGCTGGGTGGGTTCGCAAACACCAAGGCGCCGGCTGAGACCGTCACCGTCACCTTGTCTCCATCAAGGTCGATGTAGGTGAGCGTTCTCGGATTGACGAGCGTGGCGGGGGCGATGCGGGATTCGAGTGGTTCGATCAGGCAGACGGTAGTTTTCATGCGTCGTTTCAATGGAGTTTGCGTCCAGAGACCATCACCTGATCACCGGCCGTCTGGATTCGCCGGATGGAACATCAAATTCTAACTCAAGCTGGCGGAGGCGGGGTTAGGTCGTTGCCGAGGGCAAGGTGAACTAGCGAAAACTCCGCCCGTCGCCAATCCCAAAAGCAAAGGTGAAACGGAGCGGATGGAGGAAGCCAGTGCAGGAAAACATCAAGCCACGAAAAGTCTTACGCGCACAGCGCCACCGGACAACGGTCTCCAACTTTCGCTCGACGAAGCGGCCTATTTCTTGACCGTGTCACGCCACAGCCAGCGGAGCGCCTCCGGGAAGATGGAGCCGCCGCGCATCGAGTTGTGGCCGTAGCCCTCGGTGAAGTCGAAGCGCACGTCGTATTTCATGTAGGTGAGCGCGGCGAACATCTGCTTGTTCGCGAGCGGCCAGTTGCCGAAGGGGTTATCGAGATCGCCGGTGGAATCCTGGAGGAACACGCGCAGCGGCTTCCGCTCGGTCTTGCGGATCAGCGACGGATACGCATTCCCGCCGGCGAGATTTACAAAGCTGCCGATGGTGGAGAATACTTTGCGAAACTGATCGGGCCGCTCCCACGCGACCGTAAACGCCACGATCCCGCCGCTGCTCGCGCCGGCGATCGCGCGCATCTCCGGGTCGGGCGAGATTTTGTAAGTCTTCGCCACCTCGGCGATGATCTCTTCGATCAAAAACCGCGCGTAGCGCTCGCCGAGCGAGTTGTATTCGAGGCTGCGGTTGCTGTTCTTCCACGCGCTCTGCGGCTTCTCCTTCGCCTTGTCGTGGCCGGGGTCAACGAAGACCGCGATCGTCACCGGCATGGCGCCCTCGGCGATCAGGTTGTCGAAGACGGTCGGCACCCGCCAGTTGCCCTTCGGCCCCACATAGTCGTGGCCGTCATTGAAGACCATGAGCGCGGCAGGCTGCTCGGGCTTGGATTGCGCCGGGACGTAAATGGCCCAGTCGCGCACGGTGCCGGGGTAGATCTGCGATTCCCACGGTGGCATTTTCGTTACCGTGCCATGCGGGACCGCCGGATTTTCGCGGTGCTCCGGAGCTTCGACGAAACCGTCCGCGGCGAGGACGGGCGACGCGAGTCGAGGAAGACGATGGGGAGAAAGCGCATGCGCTTTGTTAATCGGCAGCGGCGGAAAGTCCCAAGTGGAATCTGCGGGGAAGCGGAGGTGCGCGCTCCCACCCCCTCCGCCTGCGTCTTGATCTTCGGAAGCCGATGAAGATGAAGAAATGGAGGAAGAGTGGCGGAGCCGAGACAAACGCTCGACGCACCCGGCTGATGCGCGGCATCTTCCGCGGCTCATGCGATTCATCGACCTGACCCACCCTCTGCGCGATGGGCTGCCGGGCTTTCTCAATGACCCGCAACTCCGGGTGGAGCCCTACTCCTCCATGCAGCGCACGAGCTGCAATATCAGCCGGATCACGATGAGTTCGCATCAGGGCACGCACGCCGATGCGATGTCGCACTTTCTCCAGGATGGGAAGCGGATCGACGAGATGCCGCTCAGCTGGTTTTATGGACCGGCGCGGATCGTGAAGATCCCGAAGGAAGCGCGTGAGGAAATCACCGCGGCGGATCTTTTCAAACACCAGGCGTTCCTGCGCCCGGCGTCGCGCGTGATCCTGAATACGGGCTGGCACCGCGAGTATGGGACGGAGCGTTTCTTTGAAGACTATCCGTCGCTAACCAAGGAAGCCGCGGAGTACCTCGCCTCCCGCAAACTGCGGCTGCTCGGCATGGATCTGCCCACGCCGGGGCGCGAGTCCTATGACATCCATCACACGCTGATGGCGAAGGAGGTGGAGACGGTCCTGATCGAGTCGCTCGCGAATCTCGACGCGGTGCCGGATTCGTTCACATTCATCGGCTTCCCGCTGCACTTCGCGGGCGGTGATGGGTCGCCGATCCGCGCGGTGGCGCTGGTGGCCTGAGCGACCGTCGGAGCGGGCCTCCGTTTACAGCCCGTCGCCCGCGGTCAGCGTCTTGCGGCCCTCGTAGATCACGTCCTTGTAGGTCGCACCCGCCGGGATCATCGGCAGCACGTGCTCGGTGTAGGGCACCATCACTTCGAGGACGCACGCGCCCTTTTCCGCGAGGAACCACTTCATCGCCTCGTCGAGGTCCTTCTTGTGAATCACGCGCCGCGACGGCACGCCGAAGCCTTCGCAGATTTTCATGAAGTCCGGATAGATCGTCTTCGTGTCGGCGACCACGCGGGCTTCGTCCTCGAAGAGGCCGAGGAAGGTGTGACCGCGATTGGAGGCAAAGAAACGATCTTCCCACTGCACCACCATGCCGAGGTGGAGATTGTTCAGCACGAGTGCCTTCGCACCGATGCCCTCGACGCGCGCGCAGGCGAGTTCCTGGATGTTCATCACGAAGGAACCGTCGCCATCGATGTCGATGACTTCCTTGTCGGGCCGCGCCACTTTCGCGCCGATGGCGGA
The DNA here is from genome assembly GCA_031424375.1 of Chthoniobacter sp. GTDB lineage: Bacteria > Verrucomicrobiota > Verrucomicrobiia > Chthoniobacterales > Chthoniobacteraceae > Chthoniobacter. The sequence goes on from JANPHH010000011.1 coordinate 27,572, forward strand.
AGGATAGCCGTAGCCCATCGAGCCGAGGCCCGCGCTGGTGATCAGCGTCCGTGGCTCGTCAAAATTGTAGAACTGCGCGGCCCACATTTGATGCTGGCCCACGCCGGTCGTGATGATCGCCTCGCCCTTGGTCATCTCGCAGAGTTTCTCGATCGCATACTGCGGCTGGATCGCATCCTCGGTGTCTTGATAGGTGAAAGGGAAAGCGGCTTTCCACTCGGCAATCTGCTTCCGCCACTCGGGGTAGAGCGTAAAGGAGCCGCTCTTCTTGCGCTCGTAACCCGCCGCGGCGAGCATCTCGTTCGTCCGGGTGAGCGCGTATTTCAGGTCGCTCAGGATCGGGAGCTTCACGACCTTGTTTTTGTTGATCTCCGAGTTGTCGATGTCGATGTGGACGATCGTGCCGTGCTTGGCGAACTCGCTGATCTTGCCGGTCACGCGGTCATCGAAACGCACACCGATGGCGAGCAACAGGTCCGCTTCGTTCACCGCGTTGTTCGCGTAGACGGTGCCGTGCATGCCCAGCCACTTCAGACACAGCTCGTGCGTCGTGGGAAAGCAGCCGATGCCCATCAGCGTGGTCGCCACGTGGATCTGCGTGCGCTCGGCGAATTCCCGCAGTTCCGCGGCCGCATCGCCGGAGATCACCCCGCCGCCGCAGTAGATCATCGGCTTCTTCGCCATGCGAATCAGCGCGATGAGTTCGTTCAGTTCGTCGTCGCTGCACTGCACCACCGGGTTGTAGCCGCGGAGGTTTACTTCGCTCGGGAAAATGGGCTGTGTCTCGCCGACCTGGATGTTCTTCGGGATGTCGATCAGCACCGGGCCGGGGCGGCCGGTCTGCGCGATGTGAAAGGCTTCCTTCACGATCCGCGCGAGGTCGTTGATGTCGGTGACGAGATAGTTGTGTTTGACGATCTGCGCGGTCACCGAAAACACGTCGGTCTCCTGGAACGCGCCCTTGCCGATCATCGCCTGCGGCACCTGGCCGGTGATGGCCACGAGGGGCGTGGAATCGAGGAACGCGTCGGCGATGCCCGTCACGAGATTGGTCGCGCCGGGTCCGCTCGTCGCCATCACCACGCCGGCCTTGCCGGTCGCGCGGGCATAGCCTTCCGCCGCAAACACGCCGCCCTGCTCATGGCGCGGGAGAATCGTGCGGATCTTCTTCGAGCGAGTCAGCGCCTGGTGCATGACCATCGAAGCACCGCCGGGATAGGCGAAAATCGTATCGACGCCCTCGCGCTCGAGGGCCTCGACGAGGATCGCCGCGCCGTTCATTTTCGGCCCGCGCTCGCCGGGCGTGGTCGGACCGCGCTCGCTTGAGGGCGCAGCGGTGGTGGAAGCGGGATGGGTGGGCTTGGTCGTCGTGCTCATCGGAAAAGAGGGGCGGATCATACGAGGCAAAGGGCCACCCGGCAAGCGTGTCCTTGGCGGTCGGGCCGCCTTTTCCCCGTTTGATCAACGCTAAGCGCCGATCGAGGTTTTTATTGCTAAAACCCACATCTATGGAAATTATCCCGCCCGAACCCGCTTGGTTCGCCAGTTCTCTCCCCCCACCTCTCGCTCCAACTCCGCTCCGTCCCCTATGCCGCCATCACCTTATATCGGTCGTATCGCCATCGTCGCCGCGATGCTCATTTCAGCATCGACCCTGCACGCCCAGATTCTCTACTGGGCAGGCGGTAGCGGCAATCCGTTGACGGCGGGCGGCGGCATTTGGGATGCCAATACCACCGTAGCCTGGCGCGACAATTCCCCGACTGGATCGCTCGTGAAATGGACCCAGAACCGGACAGCCATCTTCACCGGCACGGCGGGTGGCGCGGTTTCGGCGAACGATTCGCTCTCGATCGACGCGATCCAAATTGATGCCAGTGCCGGGGCGTTCACCTTCACCACGTCCAGCCTCGTCACGATCGGCGGAGCGGGGATCTCCAACGAATCGACGGCCACCCAGACCATCAACCTCAATCTGGGAATCCTGACTTTCACCGGCAACGCCAGCGCCGCCGCGGGCTCCCAGGGGACGAAGGTGAAAATTAACGGCGACGGCCAGATCTGGTTTAATAGTTCGTCAACTGCCGGCGCGGTCGAACTCACCAATTCCGGCGACGTCAGCTTTACCGAAAACAGCTCCGCCGGCACCTCGCGAATCGCCTCGACCGGACAAGTCAGTTTTGTCGGCACCGCGACCGCCGGCGCCGCGACAATCACCAACGATGGCGCACTCTCATTTGACGAAGATGCCAGGAGCGGAGCCGCGGCGATTACAAATCGCGGTCAGCTCTCGATTTCCGGCAACGCCCACCTCTTCGGCACCGCTTCGATCAGCAACCTGACGCTCGGCGTTATCGACCTCTCCGGATCCACCGCGGCGGCTGGCCTGACTCTCGGCACGCTGACGAATACCGCCGACTCCACGCTCAATCTCGGCTCCACCCGGCTCCAGGTAGCCAACCTAAATCTCATCGACGGCAACGCGCTCTCCTACAACCTCGGCCCAGCGGGAACCGGTCTGATCGAAGTCACCACCTCGATCATCGGCAATCCGACCGCCGAAGGAACGGTGGTCACGATCAACGACACCGGCGGCATCTACGCGGGCCGCATCGTTTCGCTTCTCGACTGGTCCGCCGCGACGACTGCCCTCGGGGTGGACTCGACCGACTTCCGACTTGAGCCGCTCCCCGCCGGCTTCACCGGCACACTGCGGGTCCAGGGCACCAAGCTCGTTCTCGAAGTGCTCCCGGAACCCGGCACCGCGCTGCTCGCCCTCCTCGGCGCGCTCCCGCTCGCCGCGCTCCGCCGCCGCCAGCGCTGATCCGCGGGGCCTAAGTTTGGCCGGGCCGGCGACCTCTTTCCCGTCGCCCCCATGAAGCCGTCCCACTTCGCGCTCCTCGCCGCTTTCACTGCCACCGCGCTCCCCGCGCGGGCCGGCATCGACTTCGCCCGCGAGATCCGTCCGATCCTTTCCGAGCACTGCTTCACCTGTCACGGCCCGGATGCCGCGAAGCGCAAAAGCGGTCTGCGACTCGACGAAAAGGAATCCGCCTTCGCGCCCGCGGAGTCCGGCGAGCGCGCGATCGTTCCCGGCGATGTGGAAAAGAGTGAACTGCTCCGCCGCATCGCGTCGTCCGATGCCGACGAAGTGATGCCGCCGCCGAAAGAACATCGCAAACTCCAACCCGCGCACGTCGCGCTGCTCCGCCGCTGGATCGCTGAAGGTGCGGCCTGGACCGGGCACTGGGCGTTTCAGCCGGTGAAGCCGGCGGCGCTTCCGCAGTCCGCCGCGCCGCATCCCATCGACGCTTTCATCCGTGATCGTCTCGGCCGCGAAGGTCTGCAATCGACGCCACCGGATGAACCGACGCGCCTGCTCCGCCGCCTCTCGCTCGACCTCACCGGCCTGCCGCCGAGTCTCGCGGAAGTGGATGCTTTCGTGAGCGCGTGGAAAGCGAATCCCCAGGCGGCCGTCTCCACCGCCGCGGACCGGCTGCTCGCCTCGCCGCACTTTGGCGAACGCCTTGCAATCCCGTGGCTCGACGTCGCGCGCTTCGGCGACACCGCCGGCTACCACAACGACTCGCTGCGCGAAATGTGGCACTGGCGCGACTGGGTGATCAGCGCGTTCAACGCCAATAAACCGTTCGATCAATTCACCGTCGAACAGCTCGCCGGCGATCTCCTACCGAACGCCACGCGCGACCAGAAAATCGCCACCGGCTTCATGCGCAACGTGATGACCAGTGACGAAGGCGGCATCATCGATGAGGAATACCTGAACCTCTACATCGTCGACCGCGTGAGCACGATGGGCGTCGCCTGGCTCGGCCTCACCGTCGGCTGCGCGCAGTGCCACGACCACAAATACGACCCGCTCACTCAGCGCGAATTTTACCAGCTCTACTCGTTTTTCAACAACGTGCCGGAGAAAGGAAAGGACGGCGTCCGCGATCACAATCCCGCGCCCTACCTGCTCGTCCTCACGCCCGAGCAGCAGGCGGAACTCGACGCCACCACCGCGCGCGTCGCGGCGCTGGAAAAACAGGCCGGTGAACTCACCGCGCGGCTCGAAGCGGATCAGGCGGAATGGGAAAAGCAATTCGCCGGCAACGCGTCGACGCCCGTGCCAGCGGGACCATTTACGCACTTCCCGCTCGATGAAACGCCCAACGGCCGCACCGACGCGGGCGAGTCGATCGTGACCGCACTGAATGGCGACGGCGCGTTCATCGAGGGCACGATCCGCAAGTCGTTCCGCACCGAGGGCAAGGGGCATATCGATGCCGGCGAGCGGCTCGGATTCGAGCGCGATCAGGCGTTCAGCGCGAGCGCGTGGATTCGCTTCAAAGGCGATGGCGGCAGCCCCTTCGGCAAGATGGACATCGAGCCGGACTATCGCGGCTGGGATCTGCAAATCGAAGGCGGCAAACCCACCGTGCATCTCATCCACAAATGGCCCGCGGAAGCCATCATGGTCCGCGCAAAAGACGCGCTCGCGGCGGATCAATTCCATCACATCGGCTTCACCTACGACGGGTCGGGCAAAGCCGCAGGCGTGAAGATCTTCGTCAATGGCCGCGACGTCACCGCGAAGCCCGAGCGCGACAAACTCCGCGGCACGATGAAGACGGGCGCGCCGTTCCGCATCGGCCTGCGCGGTGGCCTGAACTTCAATGGTCGCGTGGACGATCTGCACGTCTACTCCCGCGCGCTGAAGCCCGCCGAACTCGCGCTCCTCGCCGGCGGTCCCGATCTCGCCATCGCCGCGATTCCCGCCGACCAGCGCACACCCGATCAGAAAGCGAAGCTGCGCAAAATCTACCGCGAGTCCCAGGCCACCGCCTACCTCACCGCGCAGGCCGATCTCGAGCAGACGAAGAAAGACCGCGCCGCGCTCGAGAAGCGGCTGCCGAGCGTCATGGTCATGGAAGAGATGACGAAACCACGCGACACCTTCATCAAGGTCCGCGGCGCCTACGATCACAACGGCGAGAAGGTCGCCGCCGGCACGCCAGCGTTTCTCCCCGCCATCACCGCACCGCAGAATGGCGAACGCCTCACCCGCCTCGACCTCGCGCGCTGGATCGCTTCGCCGCAAAACCCACTCACCGCCCGCGTCGCCGTGAACCGCTGGTGGGCCATGCTCTTCGGCGTCGGGCTCGTGAAGACGGTGAACGACTTCGGCTCGCAGGGCGAATGGCCGACGCATCCCGAGTTGCTCGACTGGCTCGCCGCCGACTTCGCCCGCGACTGGGACATCAAACGCACGCTGAAACAAATCGTGACCAGCGCCACCTACCAGCAGGCCCCGCGCGCCACGCCCGCGCTGCTCGCGAAGGATTCGGAAAATCGCCTGCTCGCCCGCGGCCCACGCGCCCGCCTCGACGCCGAAATCATCCGTGACAACGCGCTCGCGGTCGGCGGCCTGCTCAACCCCGCGATCGGCGGCCCCAGCTTCAAAGCGATCCAGCCGCCCGGCATCTGGGAGGTGAATGAAATGGCCGGCCAGAAATACGAACGAGCCACCGGCGTCGAACAATACCGCCGCGGGCTCTACGTCTACTGGCGTCGCTCCACGGTCTATCCGTCGTTCATCACTTTCGACGCGCCGACCCGCGAGTTTTGCATGGCCCAGCGGGCGAAGACGAGCACGCCGCTCCAGTCGCTCGTGTTGATGAATGACCCCGTCTACGTCGAAGCCGCGCGCGCCTTCGCCCAGCGCGTCCTCCGCGAAGTCGGCAGCGACCCTGCCGCCCGCCTCGCCCACGCCTGGCGACTCGCCCTTTCACGCCCGCCGAGCGAAAGCGAACTCACCATCCTCCAACGCACACTCGACCAACAACTCGCCACCTATCGCGCCGACGCAACGGCCGCCGCCGCGCTGACCAAGATCGGAGACCTGCCAATCGTCGAAGGCAACGACCCCGCCGAACTCGCCGCGTGGACCGCGGTCGCGAACGTGATCCTGAATCTCAACGAGACGATCACGAACTGACCCGCGCGCAGCACTCAAAACACGAACGGAACACCGAGCTTGCGGAATTCGCCCTTCGGCACGGCGAGCCACTTGGAGGCGAGCTGATCGAAGCCGCCGCTCTTGCGATACTCGGTGAGGAAATCGTTGATCTGACCGCGCAGATCGTCGGCGCCTTTGCGCAGGCCGATCGCCCATTGCTCTTCCTGGATCGGCGTGAGCAGGGCGCGGGTGCTGCCCGGGTTGCGCTGCCAGTTTTCCAGCGCGGTGAGTTGGTCGATGATGAAGGCGTCGCTCTTGCCTTGCACGACTTCGAGCACGCAGGCGGCCGGTTTGTCGAAGACGAGCACGCGAGCGGTCTTGATCTTCTGGCTGGAGTAAATGTGGGCCGTCGTTCCCTTCACCACCGCGATCGCCCGACCGGCTTTGTCGACGTCGGCGAGGGACTGGATGCCGCTCTTGGCGCTCACGAGCAGGGCGAGGCCGGTCTTCACATAGGGTTCGCTGAAGTCGATCGACTGCGCGCGCTCCGGCGTGGCGGTCATCGACGAAATGATGAGGTCGATCTTGCCCGTCTTGAGCGCGGGAATGAGGCCGGCGAAGGGGAGGTTTTGAATCTCAATGGTCTGTCCGAGTTTTTCACCGAGCGCCTTGGCGAGATCCACGCTCACGCCGGAGGGGTCGCCTTTTGCATCGCGCATCTCGAAGGGCGGATAGGCGAGTTCCATGCCCACGATGAGCTTCGGGCCGGCCTGCGCGGTGACGGTGGCGGCGAGGAGGAGGAGGCAGCGGATGAGGAAAGACATGAGGCGCGATGCTGGATGCTGGATGCTGGATGAGCAACCACGACGCGGGCATTCCCAGTATCCAGTGACCAGGATCCAGCATCGCCCTCCGGCACGATTTAGCTTTGAATGAAGCCACGCGATCGGAGTCTGAAAACCCGAATCCTCAAATCCCTGCCATGAAATTGAAATCCCTCCTCCTCGTCGCCTTCGCGGCTCTGCTCACTCTCGCCTCGCCGCGTCCGGCGCGGGCGCTCGAAGTGTCGTTCGACTTTTTTTACGATTCGCTCCAGCCCTACGGTGAGTGGGTGGAGGTGGGCGACTACGGCACGTGTTGGAAGCCGTCGGGCGTGGATGATGATTGGGCGCCGTATTCGGATGGATACTGGAGCTACACCGATGCGGGGTGGACATGGGTGAGCTACGAGGACTACGGCGGGATCGTCTATCACTACGGGCGCTGGGCGAAGGTGGAAGACGAAGGCTGGGTGTGGGTGCCGGATTACGAGTGGGGTCCGGCGTGGGTCTCGTGGCGGAAAAGCGATGACTACGTGGGCTGGGCACCGCTGCCGGTGGAGGCGCACTTTCGCCGCGACCGCGGCATCAGCGTGTGGGCGGATACGAGCTATGACATCGGCCCGAGCCACTACAATTTTTGCCGCGTGCATGACTTCGGCGAGCCGGTGCTGCGGCCGCTCATCGTGCGCCGCGCGGAGAATGTCGTGATCATCCACAACACCGTGAACATCACGAACATCAGCTATCGTGAGGAGTCAGGCTGCGCCTTCAATGGCGGGCTCGAATACGCTTTCATCAATCGCTTTGCGCGCCGCCCGGTCCCCGCGCTGAAGCTGGTCCGCAACACGAACATCACGGTGGTGAATAACCACATCACGAACAACAACGTGGTGATCAACAACTTCAACTCCGTGCAGCGCGGGAATCAGCTCACGGTCATTGCGCCCACGGTGATCCGGCCGGAGCGGGCACAGCTCGCCGCGATCGTGAAGCCGGGCCGGGTGATCGCGCAGGACAAGGTGAAGGTGAACAAGGGCTGGAATGCGGTGCCGCAGGAGCAGCGGGAATCGTTGCGCGCGAAGATCGTCCTGGAGACGGCGGGAAAGACCCCCGAGAATGCGCCCGCCAGAGCGGTGAAGGCGGCCGAAGTAAAAATGGTCCCGGTCAAAGCCGACCCGAAAGCGAAGCTGCCGAAAGTGCAGGCGACCGCCGCGCGCGGTGCTGCGGATGCCGCCCTACGGGGACGGCCGGACGCGAAGCCCCCCGGAAATCCGGAAGTGCCCCCCGTCGCGATCGAACCCGCCACGAAGACCCCGCCCGTGGCGGATCAGCCGGAGAAGAGTGGCAAGAAGCCGAAGGACGGTGCGCTGCCTCCTCAGATCCCGCAGGTGACGGACAATCCGCCCGCAAAAGCTTCCGGGGAACGCAAAGCGCCGGCCGCCGCAGAGCGCCCACGGGAAGTCCGCCCCGGGTTGATCAAGCCCTTTAATCCCACCGAGACCGAGACCCGCCCGCCGGCGAGCGTGGAGAGCAGCGAGGGGAAGCGCAACGCCACCGCGGAACAGAAACGCGACGCGGCCGCCGACGCAAAACGCGACGCCGCTGCGGAAGCGAAACGGAACGCGACCGCCAGGAAAGTGGCCGAACAGCAGCAGCAGGCCGAGGCCTTGCGCCAGCGCCAGGAAATGGCACGCCAGCGGGCGAGCCAAGTCCCGCCGGCAGCCGCCGAGGCTCCCGTCGCGCGGAAGCGGCCCGCGCCAGAACCGCAGCCGGCCCCCCGCAACAATGCAGCCCAGGAAGCCGCAGTAGCGCGCCAGCGCATGCAAGATCAGGAGAACAAGCAGGAAGCTGCCGCGCGGAAACAGGCGACCCAGCAACAGCAGCAGATGCGGCAGAGCCAGGAAGCCGCGCAAGCCCGCGCCGCCCAAGCTTCCCAAGCCGCCGCCCGTGAACGCGCCGCGCAAGCTTCCCAGGCGGCCACCCGTGAACGAGCCGCGCAGGCGCAGCAATCCCAGGCCGCCGCCCGGGATCGGGCCGCTCAAATGCAGCAATCGCAAGCCGCGGCCCGTGCGCAAGCGCAGCGCCAGCCCCCACAACCGCAACCGCAGCGTCAGCCGCAAGTCCAGCAACCGCGGAGCGTGCCCCAGCAAGCCGTCCCACAACAGGCCGTCCCGCAAGGCAAACAACCGGCCCGCGGAGGCAAGCGGCCTTTGACTCCCGAGGAAGCAGCCGCGCTCCAGCAACAAAACCGCTGACCCCACGCCGGGCGCACGGACGGTCTGCGGCGGAAAAAGCCGCTGGCCGGGAATGCAGTGCCGTGCAACTGTCGGCGCTCTCCATGAAACACCTGCGACCACTCGTCGGCGCCATTGCGGCATCTCTCCTCGCTTCCCAGCCTCTTTTCGCCGCCGACAAAGCGCCGGCGAAAGCGCCCGCCGCTCTGCCGTTGGTGCCGGACCTCACCCCGCCCGCCGCGCCGGCCGCTCCGCTGCCTCCAGTCGTTGCCGTCGTCGAGGGGGCCGACATCAAAAGCGAGGACCTCGAAAAGAACTTCGCGGGATTCCTCGCCTCGCGGCAGATCCCGTCCGAAGCGCTGCCGCCTGCCGAAAGAAGTCGTGGCTACCGCATGATCCTCGAGGAAATGATCAAGGAAAAGCTGATCGAGCAGCGCGCGAAGGAGATCAAAATCACCGACGAAGAGGTCAACGAGACCTTCAAGAAATTCACCGCCACGCTCGGACCCGAAGAGGAAGTGAAGAAGCAAATCGTCGCCAGCGGCCAAACCGTCGAAGGCGTGCGCGACAACATCCGCGCCTCGCTCAAACAGGACCGCTGGCTGGACGCCGAGGTCGATAAACGGGGCGGCGTGAGCGACAAGGACGCGGAAACTTTCTACAAGGAAAACGGCGAAAAATTCGTCCAGCCGCCGCAGGTGCGGGCCAGCCACATCCTGCTCCGCGTGGAAGCCGAGGCGAAACCCGAGGAAGTCATCGCGAAGGAAAAAGCCGCCACTGCGATCGCGGCGCGCGTCAAGAAGGGTGAAGATTTTGCCAAGCTCGCCAAGGAACTCTCCGAGGATCCGAGCGCCAAGGAGAACAGTGGGGACCTCGATTTCTTCGACCAGGGGCAGATGGTGCCCGAGTTTTCGAAGGCTGCTTTCGCGATGAAAAAGGGCGAAATCAGCGAGCCCGTGCGGAGCCAGTTTGGCTACCATGTGATCAAGGTGACCGATCGCCGCGAGGGCGAAACCCTCCCGCTCGAGAAGGTGAAGCCGAAGCTGATGGCCTTCCTCAAGACCCAGAAAGTCGAAGCGCTGAGAAAGGACATCCGCGACAAGGCCGAGGTGAAGATCAACCTCCCCGAGCCACCGCCCGAACCGGCGGCACCGCCGGTCCCTCCCGCGCCTCCCGCAGGCGCCAAGTAGAGGAAGCCCCGCCGCCGCGCGCGGCGCAGCGCATTAGGGGTTGAGGGTCGTGCCGCCATCGGGCACACTCCGGGCCTTCTTGCGTGCCCCTGCGCGCCCCAGATCTCCTCATGCCTCGCAAATCTCGGAAAAACGTCGGGCTGATCGGCCTTGGCATCATCGGCACGCGGGTGGCCGCCGGTCTCCGCGCGTCCGGCTTCCACGTTTTCGTCTGGAATCGCTCGGCCAAGCCCGCGCCAAACTTCGTCGGCTCGGCCGCCGAACTCGCGGAGTTGTGCGATATCATCCAGATCTTCGTCTCCGATGCGCAGGCGCTCTTCGACGTGATCGAGCAGATGCGCGACGTGCTCACGCCGCAGCATATCCTCGTCTGCAATTCGACCGTCGGCCCGGAGGCTACCATCGAGGCGGCGCGGCTCACGGAGGAAACGGGCGCGCACTTTCTCGATGCGCCGTTTACCGGGAGCAAAGGCGCGGCGGAGAAACGCGCGCTGGTCTACTACATCGGCGGCGATGAAGCGACGTTCCTCCGCGCCCGGCCGGTCCTCGAGGCGACCAGCAAGGCGATCGTGAGAATCGGCGGCGTCGGTCACGCCGCGACGATCAAGGTGGTGACGAACATGATTGCCGCCGTGACCATCCAGACACTCGGTGAAGCGCTCGCCATCGTGCAAAAAGCCGGGCTCGACCCCGAGGTGCTCGCCGCCGCGCTGGAACAAAACGCCTGCCGTTCCGCGACGATGGACATGAAGCTGCCGAAGATGATCGCGGGCGACTACGACCCGCACTTCTCGCTCAAGCACATGTTCAAGGACGTGCAGCTCGGCATCCATATCGCCAACGCGCTCGATATTGAAATCCCCGCCACGACCGTGGCCGCCGGGGTGATGTATGGCGCGCTCAATCAAGGCTGGGGCGATCTCGATTTCTCCGCGCTCTACAAAGTCTACGAACCCCAGCCAGTCGGCGAAGCGACCGCGGGCGAACTCGGAGGCGGCGCGGTGCAACTCGAAGATCTCGATCCCCGCGAGGTGCATTATCCCGAGACCACCGTTCCCGCTCCGCCGCGGCCCGGAACCGAACTGCCCGCGGCTGAACCCCTCCGCGAAATGGCGCTGCCAGTTCCCGCAGCTCCGGCCCTGCCCGAGCCGGTGCCGGAGACGCCACCCGGGACGAAAGCGGAAGTGCCCTCGCTCGCAGCCGCCCTCGGTGCTCCCGAGGAACTCCCGCCGGCCGTCCCACCCTCGTTGGCGAGGTCTCCATTCGAAGCGCCGACTCTGACGACGACGATTCCCGGGGTCATTCTTCTCGCTCCCACCACGCCCGATTCGTTGGGGGAGAACATCATTCTCGCCGGGCCTCCCGCCGCGGCGGCAGGAGCCGCCCCGGTAGTGAAATCCGAGGCGCCTGCCGCCGTCGAACTCAAAGGTCCGGAGCCCACTGCCCTGCCGGACGAAAGCAAACCTGCGGCGCCGCCGTCGACCGCCGAGCCTGCGCGCGAGCCACTCCCCGGGCCGCTCGCGAACGGCGACGGGAGCGGCGAACCGAACGGCGCAGCGAAGCCCTTCAACTTCGTGAAACGCTGGTTCGTCGCCCGCCCCGGCGGTTGACCCGCGCCGCTTGATGAGCGAATCCGCGGACCATTACCGGCGGTATCGGGAAAAGGGCGGCGTCGCCGATCTCTCCGCGCGGCTGAAACTGCGGCTCACGGGCGCCGATCGAGTGCGCTACCTCAATGGCCAGGTGACCGCGAACGTCACCAAACTCACCGCCGGCCACGCCCTCCCGGCCTGCGTCACCACCGCGAAGGGCCGCCTGTGCGGCGAAGCCTTTCTGCACGCCACCCCCGAGTCATTACTCCTCGACGCCGATGCCTCGCTGCGCGAGTCGCTCCCGCCGCGGCTCGAGAAATACATCATCGCCGACGACGTCGTGCTCGAAGACGTCAGCGGCGATTTTCACCTCGTCCACCTCATCGGCCAGGTGGCGCCGGGCGCCGATCTCTCCGCCGTCGCGCTCACCGTGGATCGCGCGCATCGTTTCGGCCGCGACGGCTGGGATCTGCTGCTCTCGCCGGAAGCCTTCGCGACGGTCTGGCCCACGCTCACCGCTTCTCTGGTCGAACTGGACCCGGAACTTCAGGAGATCATTCGCATTGAAGCCGGCGTCCCGCGCTGGGGCGCCGAACTCGATGAAAACACGCTCCCGCCCGAGGCGGGCCTCGACCGCTCGCATATCGACTACCACAAAGGCTGCTACATCGGGCAGGAGGTCATTTCCCGGCTGAAAAGCGTCGGCCATGTGAATCGCGAACTCACCGGCTTCATCTCCCACAGCGGCCCGCTCGCGCCCGGCATGCGCCTCTTCGCCCCCGGCGACGACGAGAAGCCGATCGGCACCATCACCAGCGCGGTGCACAGTTTTGCCTTGGAAAAGCCAATCGCGCTCGGATACCTCAAGCGCGGCGCTGGCTTCCCCGAAGTGATCGCCCGGCCCGCCGAGCCCGGCGCCCCCGAGACCATCGTCGCCCCGCACGCTCTGCCTTTCCTTTCATGAAAAAACTGCCCCTCCTGTCCGCCGCTCTGCTCGCCGCCGCGCTCGCTTCCGCGCAGGCCGACGATGTCGCCCTGCTCACGCTCCAGCTCGGCAAAGACAAGACGCCGCGCACCGTGGCGATCGAGTTCTATGAAGGCGATGCGCCGCGCACGGTCGAAAACTTCAAGACGCTCGCGAAGAAAAAATTCTACAACGGCATCGCCTTCCACCGCGCCTTCCCGAACATCCTCGTGCAGGCTGGCGACCCGCTGAGCAAGGGCAAGGACCGCTCGAAAGTCGGCGTGGGCGGCCCCGGCTACACGCTGCTCCCCGAGATCCGGCGCAAGCACACCAAAGGCGCCATCGCCGCTGCCCGGCTACCGGACAAAATCAACCCTTCCCGCGTCTCCAATGGCAGCCAGTTCTTCATCTGCCTCCAAGCCGCGCCGAACTACGACGGCCAGTACACCGTCTTCGGTCACGTGATCTACGGCTACGACATCCTCGAGGCCATTTCGAACTCCCCCGTGGACAGCAATGACTACCCGATCGAGCGCTCTTTCATCCGCTCGGTGAAGGTGATGCCGCGCGGGCAATTGCCGCCGGAAACTGCCGCGCCGGCGCCCGTCGCGAAGCCCGGCAAACGCTGGTGGCAGATCTTCGGATAAACCGCTTGCGGCACCCGGAGGCGACACGTATAAGACGCGTCCCTTTCAGCAAACGGGTAGATACCGAAGTGGCCAAACGGGGCGGACTGTAAATCCGCTGGCTTACGCCTTCGTTGGTTCGAATCCAACTCTGCCCACTGCTGAGAAACCAAGGAAACATCAGGGTTCCCGGTCGATTGACGATTGAAAAGCCTCTTCCCTCTGCATGACGCGGAGCGGAAAGAAAAAGCAGCTTACAGAAGGAAAATTGTCATGCGGCGTCATGCAGCGGGCTTGCCGAATCGTGTTTCGTGGTTCGGGAGAATTTCGACGGTGCCCGCCCCCTTCCGCTTCGATGCGCGCCAATGGGATTTTCGGGAATTGCCCGGCCGCGGCGGTCGTGATGCGATGCCGGCGTCCTACGGGACCGATAAGCCGCGAGAGTCCAGACGCAGCGCCTCGGCGCGGGTACCTCGGGCCGCGCGCTCCGGCCTGCGATCCGCGGCGAGCGTCTTCAAATCCTTTGCTACGATTGCAATCCGCGCCCCTCAGACTGAGCGGCATTGCAATTCCGTTTGAAATCCCCCTCTTGTGGATTCGGCACGATGTGTGCCGAAACGCAAATCCCGCTGTTTTCGTTAGCGAAACCCGGCCTGTGCGTCTTGCTCGCAAAACAGGAAAATACTGGCGCGCCTAGTGCTCTACACACTCCACACCTTGCGATGTGCGCACAAACCGCGTTGACAAAGGTGGCCATCTCCGAGAATTTCCCGTCAGAAATTCTTTCGCACGTTGGAAAGATTTAACGCCAACCACTACTACACCGAAGACTCCGCCATGACCGTTTTTCCCAAATGGCTGAAAGACGCAGCAAAGAAACAGCGTCAGCTTCGCCAAAATCAGCCGCGCATTACGTCCGAAGAGGCGCAGAAGCAATTCGATCGCGTTACACGCTCGGGCTCTGTGAAGGTGTCTGCCCGTCTCTTTACAAAGCAGAGCGACAGGCTTTAATCCAGTGGGCCGAAGCTAGAGGGGCGCTTCTGACCGAGGATTTTCTCCGGTCATTTTCGTATACTGGGTATGGGGCTGAACACAGGGTGTACCATGATGAGTGCAACAAGCTCGCCATTAAAGCGACGCATCCCAACAGGTTTGGACACTCGACCACAACGCCTAGACTGGGAGCAACGCCGGCAGAATATCTGCGTCGCCTCGCATGGTGCAACGTCTTCTTCGGAGACGAAATCCGAGTCCTTGGGGTGATTTGTGACGAGGAGCAAATCCAAGTGGTTTCCTCACAGCCTTGGATTGCGGACAACAAAAAAGACCCTCCCAGCGGGGAGGAGATCGCGGCCTATTTTGCCGAGTTCGGCTTTTTGCCTGTCAGTGAGAACCCAGAGACACCCGTGTTCTACAGTCCTGAATTTAATCTGCTGGTCGCAGACGCTCACGACACAAATGTGATTCGCTCAAGAGATGGAGGGCTTGCGCAAATTGACGTTGTCGTTGGAGCCCCTGGGCCAGAGGCGGTTAAAGAGTTCAATCTGGAGCGGTTTACTAAAGCGTCGAGCACCTCCTAGGATTCCCGCGTGAAGACGCGACTTCCGAAGATGAAAAACAAGAGGCGCTTACACTTTGCGAGCGCTCAACGATCGCGCATGGCTCGTCCCTGATCGGTACGCACAAAGGGCGGGCCGACGAATCGACCCGCCCTTGCGCGGAAAGGCGCCTGTGGCGCGTCCTCTGCCGTTACGCCACCCGAAGGGCCGCACGAGCTTCCGTGCGCTGTAGCTGGCGCAGCAATTCGATTCCGTGGCTCAATCGCCGGATCGCCAGCAGCGTTGACGCCGAGGTTTCAAGCTCGTCCATCATATCACCGTCGTAGCCTTCAATGTTGGCTTCGATTTCCTCGATCACGTCTGCGATCGTCACCGGCCGGGTCAATTCAGCGATGACGTTTTGCGTTGTTTCCGCGCAGGGCGTGAGCTTGGCGGCCTTTGTTGGTTTCTTCATTTGGTATTTGGATGCAAGAAAGCCCGCCCCCCAAGGCTTGAACCTTATCGACACGCGGCAAGACCCGGTGTGTCTATGAGAGACGGGCTTTAATTGTCTGCGGTTTAACGCCTCCGGTTTCTTAGGCCGGGAGTGACTGTGGGCGGCTGCCGTTCAAGCGGCAGCGATTCGACGTGTAGCCCAGCGCGTCGGGATGGCAAGCGGGAATCCCGCGGATGCTCCGGCGCCTGAGACTGGCCGACTCAAAAGGCGCGGTGCGCCGGAAGACGGGGCGCGGGCGGCGCGTAGACTGGATTGTCTCGGTCGGCGATTGGGATATTCAGCTCGGCGGCTCGCTTGAGCAATTCCCCCTCTTCGTGTCGCCGCGGGTCCAGCGATTCCACGAGGCCGCGGATGATAGCCTCAACAACATGGTTCCCCGGAAGTTCCAATTCGTCTCCCGCTTCGACCGTGCTACCGAAAATCATCTGAGTCTTCAACGCCCGCACCTTGTGGATTCCGTAAGCCTGCACGGCGGGAACTCCGATCAATGCGGCGTCGAATACGCGGCAGCCGCGCAGCTCGGGCGGTAGCCATCGCGCCGGTTCGGAAGCCGCACCCGCGGGCGGCATCAGTAGACCGAATTTCTTGGGGGCTTTTGGAATTGGAGGAGGGAGCACGTCGTTGGCAGCGAGCATAGATAAGGTGGGGTAAATGAGTGTCTGAAATGCCCGGCGTGCGTGGGCCTACTGGGTCGCAGCGTCGGTAGAAACGCAGAAACTCGTCGGATAAATAGCCCCGCAGTCCGCGAAGGCATTGATCGTGACGCGGATCGTCCCGGTCGCGTCTTCGGTGTATGGATTGACGAGCACGTCAAGGATTCCGAACACGGCAACCGCGTAGTGATTGAAGGCTCCGCAAATCATCCGGTTACCGGGAGCGTTCTTCGTCGCGAATGCCGGGTGCCCGCACACGGTGTTATCGTTTTCCCAGAGGCGCGAGCTCTCGCTAGGAGTCGCGCGTGGGGTGAGGCGCCATTGTTTTCGCACCGCGGGCGATCCGATGAAACACAGATTCGATTCGGGCGCGTTCGCATCGGTGACGAGAAACTCCATTTCTGCGGCGCGCTCGTACGTGGGGGATCCGGCGAATACTATCGTCTTGGTGTCCGGATCGGATGCAAGCCCGGTGGGCTCAACTCCGCCAGCCCCCTTGAGTGATCCGGCATCGATGGCAGAGGCGACAGCCGCGAGTAGGTCGCGCCGCGTCCAGTCTTCGACCGCGCCATTGGTTTGGCTGAGAAGTTCGTTGGTGTACTTCGTCATTGCGCCGAGACGGTGGGGAGAGAGGTGTAGTCCTTGGAATGTCGGATTTGATTCAGGGATGGAACCAATCTGCGAAAGCCATTGCGCCGTGGAGCCTGCGGAGGCCCCTGGAAAGGTGAGGCTCGCCTTCACATTCTGCATGATCATCGCACCGGCCCGAGCAACGACGCTTTCGGCGCGAAGAACATCGAACGGGTCGAAAACCGCGGCGTCTGCGAGTGCGGCGCCCTGCGCGAAATTCGTTGCTCCGAGCGTCTTTGTGGCGAGGCACGAAAGCGGCAGCGCGAAGCCTTTGATCGTTCCGTCCGGAAGGAGGCTTTCGACGTATTTGCACACGTCTCCCTCGTACCCCGTCGGCTTTCCGGGATTTCGCGAGCGTGTGGTGATGCTGTTTGCCGCGGATTGAATGGCGCGGGTGATTGAGAATGTTTCTTTCATGGCTTTGGAATTGGAGAT
This sequence comes from Chthoniobacter sp., assembly GCA_031424375.1. Taxonomy (GTDB): domain Bacteria; phylum Verrucomicrobiota; class Verrucomicrobiia; order Chthoniobacterales; family Chthoniobacteraceae; genus Chthoniobacter. The sequence goes on from JANPHH010000011.1 coordinate 44,734, forward strand.
TGGGGTGACGGATTCAGGGCGGAGGCGGCGAAGCGAGGTGGTGTATTCTTCGCGAACGGCGCAGACCTCACGGATGAAGGCGTCTAGGTCGTCGGCGTCGGGTTCGGGGATGTTAAACATGGGTGAGGTCTTCCTTGGGTGGGTTGAGGATTGCGCGAACGCGCCTTTCCTTCTCAGGCCGGAAAAGGAGACGGCGGCCCGGCTGAGCGATGAAGTCGGCCTTGACCCGTCCGTCCTTCGTCGCGCTGATCAGCGTCGAAACACTCACGCAAATACGCCGCGCCATTTCGCGGCCGGAGAGAAGTTGAGGAGGCGTCATTTCCTGCCCCGTCTTGTGTCAACCTGGACGAATGTCCGATTTCGAGATCCGTAAATCCATGGATTTCTGGACAGATGTTCAAATCAGTCAAATTTGACTGATTTGCCGTTGGCGTATTTACCGCCGACGCCATGAAGTGACGCAGCGCAGATTCGCGTTTAACGGATTTGGACGAATGTTCAAATTCAGCAAATTTGCTGAATTTGGCGCTAGCATCCCCGCCGCAAATGCCGCCTAGAGCGTGTCATGCACTTTAGCGGAAGAGTGAGTTAAGTGAAAGAGTCACGAAGGCCAGCCAATGGAGGCCGGCGAGGGAAGAGGATAACCTCTCG
>JANPHH010000012.1:0-2933 GCA_031424375.1 Chthoniobacter sp.
GGTTTTTTGGGGGTGGCTTTTGGGCCATTTGTTCCCGGCACCCACCGGTTTTGGTGCGCGCGGGGGGCCGGGGAATCATAACGGTGGGCTGCCGGGAATCACGAAAGGTCGTTGTCTGTTTCCGTGAGAACTCGTAGCTCCATGCGATGCACTGCGCCGATTTTCCGAAGGTCATGGTCTCCATGGCGCAGAACCGCACGCTGCCCGAAGTGCTGCGTGCCATCGCCAGCGGCATCGCCGCCTGCCCGAACGTTGCGCTCGCCCGCATCTGGCTCATCGACATGGGCGACCTCTGCGCGGACTGCCGTTTCCGTGAGGAGTGCCCTGACCAGACGCGCTGTCTGCATCTCGTCGCCAGCGCGGGCAATTCCGAAGCCGCCGGCACCGACCTCACGCGCACCGACGGCGCATTCCGGCGCTTCCCGCTCGGCGTGCGAAAAATCGGCACCATCGCGAAGAGCGGACAGCCGCTGCTGCTGCCCGGCGTGCGCGGCGATGAGGCGTGGATTGCCGACGGCGAATGGTTCGACCGCGAGCGCATCCAGACCTTTGCCGGCCACCCGCTCGTCTTTCGCGGCGAGGTGCTCGGCGTGCTCGCGATTTTCGACCGGCTCATCCTCGACGCGACCGATTTCGAATGGCTGCGTATCTTCGCCGACCACGCCGCGGTGAGCATCGCGAATGCGCGCGCTTTCGAGGAAATCGCCTTTCTCAAAGAGCGGCTGGAGGAGGAAAATAGCTACCTGCGCGAAGAGGTGAGCGCCGTGCGCGGCAGCAGCGACCTCGTGGGCGAAAGCGCCGCGTTGCGCAAAGTGCAGCAGCAAATCGAACTCGTCGCGCCGACCGACGCCACCGTGCTCGTCACCGGCGAAAGCGGGACCGGCAAGGAACTCGTCGCCCGCGCCATCCACGAGCGCAGCCCACGCAGCGCCAGACCGATGATCACGGTCAACTGCGGTGCCGTGCCCGAAACGCTCTTCGAGAGCGAATTTTTCGGCCACGCACGCGGTGCCTTCACCGGCGCGCTCCGCGACAAGGCGGGGCGCTTCGAACTCGCCGACAGCGGCACGCTTTTCCTCGATGAAATCGGCGAAATCCCGCTGCCCATGCAGGCCAAGCTGCTGCGCGTGCTTCAGGAGCAGGAAGTCGAGCGCGTTGGCGACACCCGTGCGCGCAAGATCAACGTGCGCATCATCGCTGCAACTAATCGCGACCTCAAAGCCGAGGTCGAAGCCGGCCGTTTCCGCCAGGACCTCTTCTACCGTCTCAGCGTCTTCCCCATCGAAAATCCGCCGTTGCGCGAACGCCGCGATGACATCCCGCGCCTCGCCGAACACTTCATCCACACCGCCGCGAAACGGATGAATCGCCGCCCCCCGAAATTCACCAACGCCGCCGCCCGCCAGCTCACCGGACACGACTGGCCCGGCAACGTCCGCGAACTGCAAAACGCCGTGGAACGCGCCGTCATCCTCGCCCAAGGCGGCCCGCTGCAATTCGACGCGCCCGCATCCTCGCGCCCCGCGCCCATCGCGCAAATCCCCGACGGCTCCCCCGTCCTCACCCGCGCTGACTTGAAACAGCGCGAACGCGAAAGCATCGCCGCCGCGCTCGCACAGACCAAAGGCAAAGTCTTCGGCCCCGACGGCGCCGCCGCCCTCCTCGGCATGCGACCGACCACGCTCGCCTCGCGCATCAAGGCGCTTGGCTTGCAACGAAAAGGGTGACGCGAATTGCCAACACCAAGTAGCCGATTACCGCTTCCAAAGGTCTGATCCAACAAGCCACCTATGACCAATATCCAATCCCGGCCTTTGCCCCGCCACGTGGCCGTCGTCGGCGCTGCGGGTGGGCTGGGACAAGGCGTCCTCAGCGTGTGCCGGGCAGAAGGAATCGGGTTCACGGCCATTGTTCGCTCGCGTCCGGAGCGGATCACCGATGTGCCGGGCGGGTCTCGCGTTGCCGTCGTCACGTCGCTCGCCGATGGCGCCGCCCTCACGGAGGCGTTTACCGGCGCGGACGCAGTCCTCACCGTTTTGGGACTTACTTCCACGAGTTCGGATCGTTGCGCGCTTCTTTCTGCGAACATGGCCACGGTGGAGGAGTCCATGTTGGCGGCGGGCGTTGACCGCATCATCGTCATCAACACGCTGCTCTCCTCACGACCGGGGCAACCGGCGAGACGGGCCATGCGCTTCTTCTCGTTTTTCCCCGGCAAAATCGGCCGCGGAGCTTCCGAACAACAAGCGGTGGTCGATGCGCTCGGCAAAGGTGCGTTTTCTGCGCTCCGCTGGACCCTCGTCCGGGGCGGACTCAACTCCCGGGGCAAGCACGAACGCCCCGTGGCCTCAGCGGATTGGGATGGCGCGCCAAACTCGTGGTCGCCGGTCTCGTACGAAGCGATGGGCCGATGGATGCTTGAGGAGGCCGCGGCCAATGAGGTCATCAGCGCAGCCCCGCTGGTGTCGCGCCGCCGCCGATGAGGCTAATGGCCCTTGTCACGACACGTTCCGAAGGAACGAAAGGCGCATTGCAAGCGCACGACTTCCGACGGCGATGGCGAGCGCGACGGCCATCAGAATCGCCGCGACCGCGAACGTCGTCCGCATTCCGGTCGCCACGGCTTCGGGATGCGCCGTTGTGATGTCGATCGTCCGCGATGCGAGCGCGAACACCGCGCCCATCACGGACGCACCGGTGATGAGCCCGAGGTTGCGCGACAGATTGAGCAGGCCGGAAATGACGCCCCGCTGATCCGGGCGGATGTCTGTCATCACGGCGGTGTTGTTGGCCGTCTGAAACAGCACATAGCCGGCGGTCATGACGACGATGGGTCCGATGTAGCCGGGGATGCCGAGCGTCGCCGGCAGGATCGATAGAACAACAGAACCGGCCGCTATTCCGATGAGGCCAACGAGGGTCATGCGTTGCGC
>JANPHH010000013.1:0-22146 GCA_031424375.1 Chthoniobacter sp.
GAAAACCGCCACGCCGCCGATCCAGCCCGTGAACCCGACGCTGCGCGAGCTGTGGATGACGCGGCCGATGGTGAAGGGGCCTCCGGTGCCGTCGTTGGCGGGGGTGTAGAGCGAGTCGTGCGGGAACCACCAAGGATTCAGGCGCACGTCGGCGAGGTCGCGGGCGGCGGTGGTCCAGGTGCCGTCGGCGGCCTTGTGCTGCGTCACTTTCACGCGGGTGTAGCGGAACTCCTGCAACTCCACGCGCTCGCCGGCGGTTTCGCTGAGCACTTTCACGGACACGGGTTTGTCCTCGGGCGGATTGTAGAACTGGTCGGTCGGGAAGTTCGGGTCTTCGCCGGGTTGCAGGCCGGGCTCGCGATGCAGGTGGCCTTGCACCCACGCGTTGTGGATGACGGGGATGGCTTTCTGCACATTCTCCTGCCAGCGGCCGGTGTCCTGGCCATTGAGCCAGCCGGTGAGTTCGTGGGTCTGGTGATTGTAGGTCATGGCGAAGCATTGCCATGAGGCATCGAGCACCTCGGCGGGTGAATCCGCCGGCACGGTGGGCGAGACATCGCCGGAGTTGGATTTGTGCATGGCGTAGATGTGGCCAAAGGACTTCGCGCCGTTCTCCGACACATGACCGCACGCCGAGCCTTCCTTGTTTAGCCCGGCGAAGAGCGCGTATTGACGCTGACCCCGCGCGACGACCTTCGCCGCGCCGGCGTGATTCAAGTCGGTGCCTTCATGCCAGATGCCGGCGAGCGCGTGATTGCCGCTCTCGCGAATGGCCCACACGACGACACTCACCGACTTGCCCGCACCCTTGATGTCGATGGGCGAATCATGCAACCGCGCGCGCGGCACGAAGAGGAACGGTCGAAACGTTTTGTCCTCCTCGCTCCGAATCCGGATGGCATCTCCAAACGGCCCCCGTCCGAGCAACGGGAAGTCGGCATATGTGGCTTCGCGCCCCTCGCCCCAGTAGTCTTTGACGTAATTCCCAGCGTCGAGCGCGTAGTCATTCGTCGCGCCTTGCGGGACATGGGCGGTGAAGCGATGCGCGCCATCGGGCTCACGCTTCACGAAGTCCCAAAAGGCGACGCAGCCGGGGGTGTTCATGACCTTAGCGACGCGTTCGGCGGACGAGTCGGCAGCGTGCGCGGAGGCGAGGATGAGGAGAGAGAAGAGGACGGGCAGTTTCATGAGACGGGAGCAGGATTACGACTCATGGCTGGCGGGAATGGCAAGCACCCGACCGCACCGCCATCCGCACCGCGAAAATGCTCAGGCCCAAAACTGCGCGATCTTCTTTTGCAGAAAAGCCACGCTGCGCTGCAGTTGCTCGATCCCATCCACTCCGTCCTCGATGCTGATCCAGCCGTCGAAGCCGATGCGCTTCAGTTCGGTAAAGATCGCGTCATAGTCATTGAGTCCCTTGCCGATTTCACCGTGCCGGAGCCGCTTCGCATAGCCGGTCGCACCCCCTTCTTCGTTGCGCAGATCCTCGATCGTCCCTTCCGCGAGATAGCGGTCGCTCGCATGCATCGTCACCACACGCGACGATACACGGCGGAGCAGTTCCAGCGGATCTTCGCCGGCGAGATAGGTATTGCTCGGGTCGTAGTTCACTCCGAAGTGCGGGTGATGAATCCGGTCCACGAGCAGGCCGAAGACTTCCATCTTTTGCGCAAACTCGGGATACTCCCAGAAGTCATCCTTGTAATGATTCTCGAGGATCAAGGTGATGTCGCGCTCTTCCGAATGCGGCAGACAGGCCTCAATCGATTCCGCCGCGAATCGCACGCCTTCTTCGATGCTGATCTCCGGCCGGCGCTGCCCGCTGAGCACGCGGCAATACGAACCGCCGAGCGTGTGCGTCATGTCGATCCAACGCTTTTGTTTCGCGATTTCCCTTTCCCGAAATGCCGCGTCGGGATGCGTGAAATCCGGCGAGCAGCACATCATCGGGATGGTGCGTCCGGTCGCCTCCACCTCGCGGCGAAAGCGCGGCCAGTTCGCCTCGTCGGCCATTTCGAGAAATCCCGCGTACCATTCGAGTCCCGCCACCTCCAGGGTGTCGGCGAGCTGGATCCATTCGCAGACCGTCATTGAGCCGTCTTTGCAGAGCGCCTGCATGTAGGCTTTGGGGAAAGCGGCGAGTTTGGGCATAGAGAGGGAGGAAAACTGCGGATGACGCGGAGTGACGCGACTTAAAGGGTGTCTAGAAAGTCGGAGTGCGGAGCAAGTTGTAGGGCGTTTCTGTGCAACGCCGGGGTGGTTTTGCGGGTGCGGGAACCCCGACCTGCCCTACTGTCTCGCGAGTAGATTTTTTCAAGCCACGAACAAAAGAGTTTACGAGTCTTGGATAAATGAAACAGGAAACTGGTTTGGGCAGATCCCCAGTCAGCCGCTGACTGACGGGAAATCGGCCGCCTCCAGCCTACCCGAGCCGCGGCTGTTCGAGCCTCGCCGCCCCGAAGCCCCAGAGAATCCCGATCACCAATCCCACGCCGTGAGCGGTATTCGCGACGTGCGGGATGAGACCGACGACGCACGCGACGAACCAGCCGAGCATGAAAAGCACGGTCTGCGAGTGGAGCACGAAACCCGACCCGGGGCTGAAACGTGAGCGCATCCAGACATAACCGAGCAACCCGTAGACAACGCCCGACATTCCGCCAAAGAAAGGACCGCCGACGTAGAGCTGGCCGAGATTCGAGAGCATGCCGCTGACGAGGACGAAGGCGAGCAACCGCGCGACGCCGTCGAGGCGCTCGATCATCGCACCGAGATCGCGCAGCCACATGAGATTGAAGACGAGGTGGAGGATTCCGAAGTGGATGAAGATCGGCGTGAGCAGCCGCCAGACTTCGCCACCGACGATCTCCGGGAGCCGCGCGTCGCTTCCGGCGGCGGGGTAGTTGGTGATGAAGAGGCGCTCCAGCACGGAGTCGTTCGCGCCGAGCTTCGTCAGGATCGCAACGAGGACGCTGACGCCGATGAGCGTGTAGGTCGCGGCGGGCAGGAACGCGCGGCGCGGCGCGGGCTGGAATTCATCGGTCGGTGGGGCAAAGGACATCGGCGGGATCATGCACGGTTCACCGCCCTCGTCACCGCTTCTCTAGGCTTTGCGGACTCAGACGGCGTATCGGCAATCAAAACCTGCGTGTCATCCCGAGTGGAACGAAGGGAGCCAAAGCGACCAGAAGGAAGCCGAGGGACCTCCGAATGCAGAATGATCCATGATCCTCCAGAGGCCGAGGTCCCTCGGCTTCGTTACACTTCGCTCGGGATGACAGGCCGTTTCGAATTTCAGTACTTCGTTCCATCCGTCTACTGAATGGCGATCTCGGAAGCCAGCCAGTCGAGCCGCGAGATCGCGATGCCATTGGGCAACGTGGCGACTATCCCAGGCTCCCACACGATCGGCTGCTCGCCGACGCATGGCACAAACTCCAACCGCAACGCCGTGCCCACCGCCCCGCGCGCGGAGAGCGCGCCGAGCACGCAGGGAACAAGCGGGAAGCTTGCCGCCCCCCCCGCGGACCCCGAGGAACGAGCGCCAGCCTTACCTACAGCGAGAGGCCGAAGGTCAGCCCGAGCTTCCACTCTTCATCCTCGCCGTCGGCATCGAGCGGGCGGCGCCACTGGATGCTGGCTTGGGCGTAAGCGAGCTCGCCGAGCGGCACGCGGTAGAGCAGTTCGGCGGCGGCGGACCAGCGGTGCCTTCCGGTTTCGCTCGTGGTGGCGGCGGTTTCTTCGGCGATGAAGGCGAGCGCAGTGCGGTCCGCAGCGCGTCGTGGGAGAAGGCCGGTGGATTCGAGACCGGCGACCGCGCGCTTTTCCCATGGGCCATCACGATGCGCGGCGGCGGAAAGCGAGACAAAGGCGGCGAGGCCTTGCTCGGAGGCCGCGGTTTCGGACCAGAGGCGCGCGTCGGCGAAGGCGTAGAGGCCACCGGGCGTGCGGCTGGAATCCTCCAGCCGTGCGCCTGGGAGCAGCCAGCCGCCGAGGCCAGCGCGGCGGTGGTGGCAGCGGTTTTCCTCGTCGCCTTCGCGGGACCAATTTACCTCGCCGATGAGCAGCAGACGTTCGCTGCCGGCGGCGAGCGTGTGCGTGGCGAGGCTGTGGCCAGGCTCGAGCCACACGGAGGCAAAGTGGACGGCCCAGTTCGCGCGCGGCTTCCACTCGATCCGAACGGCGGGAGCGGAGAGCGGGAAGGGATCGAGCAGGCCGAGTCCGCCGGGCGAAAAGCCGCCGGTGGTCTGACCCGGCAGCCGCGAAAATGTCGACACCGACGGCAGTGAGTGAAAGTGCCAGCCGACATCGTAGAGACCCGCGAGCACATTCCAGCGCTCACTGCCATCCCAGCTCAGCCACGCGAGATACGCCCGCGCTTTCCATCCGTAGTTTTCCTCGAAACCCCAGGCCAGCGTCGGGTGTGCGAGGACATAGACATCGTCCAGCCCCACGAGTTCGCCGAGATCGGCCTCGAGCGTGAGCGCACCTTCGAAGAGCCAGTCCAGCGTGTCGGCGCGCGGCGCGCGGATGCCGTCGAGCACCGCGTCGACGCCCCACGAAATCCCCCGCTCATTCGCCTGCTCCAGCTCGCCTGCGGAGACACTCGCCGCGACCAGCGCGAGCGCCGCTCCGATCAGACGCGCTCGGTGCGTTCCCATCGTCCGGCTTGCGTGGAAAAGAGGCCGCTGCCCCAGCCCGCGAGCCCGCTCGGGAGCACCACGCCGAGGAAGTAAAATGGATATAGCGGGGTGAGCAGCAACAGCCAGAGCGGCGCCCGCGCGTAATGGCGATCGAGCATCCACGCGGAAAAACTCTGCACGGCAAACAGCGCCATCGTGAGGGCGTGCCAGCTCCAGAAATCGAGATGCACCGGGCCGATGTGACCCTGCGTGAAAAAGAAACCGACAAACGTGGCGAGCGTGGCCGCGAGCAGCAGCGCCCACGACATGCTGGCCAGCGCTTCGATGAGAAACGGCACGAGCACGGTGGACCGATGTCGCCACACATCGCCGTGCAGCCGCAGCACCTCCACCAGCCCCTGCGACCAGCGCCTCCGCTGCCGCCAAAGCGCGGGCAGGCGGTGCGGCACGGTGATCTCGACGCGGGCGCGAGGCGCATACGCCAGCGCCCAGCCGGCGCGTTGCAGCCGCCAGCTCAGCTCGATGTCCTCAGTCGCGGAAGCGGAACGAAAGCCGCCCACTTCCCGTAGCGCCGCGACGCGGAAGCACGCCGCTGCACCGCTCACCGTGAAGAGGCCTCCGAGCAGGCCGTTCGCGCGCTTCGTGAGGCCCACGATGCTCGCGTATTCCATCTGCTGGAGCCGCGCGAGCAGAGAACCCGCGCCGGCCACCCGCACGTTCGCCGTCACGCCAGCGACGCGTTCATCGGCGAAGCGCGCGGCCATCTCGCGCACGGCATCGGACGCGAGCCGCGTGTCGGCGTCCACCACCATCGCGAGATCGGCGGTGAGCGTGGCGAGCGCGCTTTCGAGCACTTCGCTCTTGCCGCGGTTTTCGCTGAATTCGATCACCTTCACCCCGCGCGCCTCGAAGCCACGCGCGATCTCCACCGTACGGTCGGTGCTGCCATCGGAGAGCACGTGGATCTCGATCCGCGGATAGTCCACGCCGAGCAGCGCCTTGAGGCAGCTCGCGATCACGGCTTCTTCATTCCGAGCGGGCACGAGGATCGCGACGGCGGGCAGCGTCTCGTCGTCGTCGGCAAGGCGCGGCGCGGCTTCGCGAAAGATGACCTCGACCAGCGCGGTGAGGACGATCCACACGCAGATAACCGCGGGAAAGATCGCGACGAAGAGTTGGATTGTTTGCCACATAGGAAGTCAGCGGGGTCCGGGGGTGGGCTGCTCGCTCCACTGCCAGGCGAGGCCATCGGCGCGCCGGGTCTCATTCAGCACGTGGATGGCGGCGTCGCGCACGGTGACGATGCGGCAGCCGGGCATCGCTTTCGCGCCGCGAATGAACGTGCGGAGCGCGGCGAGATTGTCGTCCAGCGCAGCGATCCACTGGTGGATATCGATGACGAACGTCGTGTCGCCGGACTCGGCGGCGTCGCGCAAATTCTCCAACCAGCGCGCGGCCATCTGCGGCGCGGAGAGATCGGCAAGATAGCGAGCGTCCCAGTCATTCGGCATGGTGAAGGGAACGACGACAATGCCGGTACGCGGGTCATGCGTGGATCCGACGGGCTCGGCATTGACCCACGCCTCGCGGGGATCGAATGCGCGCGAGCCATCCCAGAGCAGCCCATGCTCGATGAGCCGGTCGCGGGCGGCGTCGCTGATGCTATTGCGTGGCGCGGCGAAGCCCCAGATCGGGATGCCCATTTTCCGAAATACGCCGAGGCTGTGATCGATCACCGCGAGCTGCTGCGGCTCGGGCAGCTCGTCGATCTGCTCGTGATCGTAAGCGTGGACGGCGATCTCGTGACCCTGCGCCACCGCTTCGTGGATCACCTCCGGCTGGAGCTCCGCGAGCCGGCCGCAAGTCGCGAAAGTAGCGAGCACCGTCTCCTCCGCAAAGAGCTGGAGCAGCCGGCGAATCATCGCGGGCTTCACCGACGTGTAGCTTTTGCGGAAATCCGGCTCGGTATCGATACGAATGCAGACGGCGGTGAACTCGGCGCGCATCCCACCGCGGCGCGCGGCGAGCTGGGAGATGGCGCGGTGCAAGCCGGCGATCGTCTCATCGGCCCACACGCCGTAGTGGAAATAGGCGGGCGCTGCCACCTCGCCGCCGAGCGCGGCGAGTGTAGACATGGTGCGCGCGATCGACATATCGCCGTCGATCACGCACGTGAGCTTCGTCTCGCCACGGGTCGTTTTCGCAGCGGCCTCGCAGCTCTCGGCGAGCCAGTGCGGCGAGAGGTCCCAATCGTCCCAGTAGCCCATGAGCATGATCTCATCGAGGCCCGCCTTGCAGAGTTTGCGCAGGTCCTGGCCAGACTGCGTATTCAGCGCATACGACCGCGCGCTGAACGGCAGCACACAGGCACCGAGCCAGAGATTCGGGGCAATCGGGACGATCGCCGCGCGCATCGCGTCCGCTGCGGCTTGGATGGCGTCACCACGCGAAGCCGTCCACGCCTTCCACAGCCGCGACTCGCTCGCGAGCGCCGCGGGCAGTTCGGCGGCGGCGACGTGGTCGCGATGGGCACCCTTCGCGGTGGCCGCAAGGCAGCGCTCGCAGACGCACGAGAAGTCGTCATCAAACCGGATGAAATCGAGATACACCGCGCTGAAGACTCCGCCGCCCGCCTCGACCGCCGCGCGGACGATCGCGCCCTCGTGAGTCAGCACTGCGGGATGCCGCGGGCAGAGAAAGCTCTCGCGATCGGCGACGCCGGCTTCTTTCGAATAGGACCGCGCGCGCCAGTCCGGATGCAGCAGCGCCGCGGCAGCGTCGTTGAAAATCGGCACCCACGCTGCGACCTCGATGCTCGCCTCGCGCAGCGCCGTGGCGAAGATGATGAGCCGCGCATCTTCAAAACCCACCGCGACCGGCGCGACCGTGCCGGGGAAAAAAATCGAGCCACCCTCGTGCTCATCGCTCTCGTCCTGCTTGCACTGGAGGATCACCCGCTTCACGCCCGCCGCGGCGAGACGTTGTGCTTCGCCGGTGGCGCGATCGGGCGCGGGGCAGTTCGGCGCAGCGCGGAGGAAAATGGTGAGCGTCTGTGCGACCGCCGCCGCTGGCACCGGAACCACGGGGATTTGCACCGCCCCGCCCGGAAGTCGCGTCTCCGGTGGGAGCGCGATGGGCTGTGGGGCCGAGGTTTTCGGGCGAATCTCAAGCTTAGCGAAAAGTCCTGCGGCGATCACGGTGAGCACGAGCAAAAGGCAGCAGACCGCCTTGGCGCGGAGCCGTAGATCAGCGGGATGCGAGGTGCGGCAGGCTGCAGCGGTGGCTGAGTCGAAGATTGATTCGCGGCCGGTCTGCTGAGCGCTCGAGGCTGGTGAGCGGACGATGCGACGCACCGTCCCCCGCCGCAGCGGGATTTCGCCGGTGGAAGGAGAGCGATCTATGAAGCGCGGTTCTGAGTTCATCTTCCCGCCACTTACCTGTAGCGCGGATGAACCGCATCACAGTTACGGTTACAGAGTTGTTACCTTCTTCGCGACCCTTCGCAGGAACGCTGAAACCTTCGCGCGTTGCCGGCGTTTGATGCGTCCCAATTCAAATCACAATGTCACTTCTCCGCATCCTCCCCATCCTGCTCGCCTCCATTGCCGCGGCTTCCGCTGCCGAACCCAAGACCGTCCTCGCCAAGCCCGGCAGCTCGCTCTTTGAAGATGAGCTGAAAACCGCTCCCGACGGCAAAACGTGGGCCGCAGCCAAGGGCAAGTGGGAGGTGGTGGACGGCGCGCTCCGCGGCGCGGAACTCGCGGCGGACAAACACGGCGCGGTGACGCGGCGCACGATGAAATTCACCGATGCGGTGATCCAGTATGAGGTGAAGCTCGAGGGCGGGAAGACGACGTCGCTCAGCATCAACGACGCGAAAGGGCACAACTGCCGGTTGATGATCAACCCGACGGGATTCACCGTGACCAAGGACGATCACGATCACGACGGCCCGGACAAGGCCGTGAACTTCGGCCGCCGCGCCCTCGACCTGAAGCCCGGCACCTGGCACACCGTGCGGTTGGAACTCGCGGGCGACACCGTGCTCGGCACCGTGGATGACGCGCCGCCGGTCTTCGGTTCGCACGAAATGATCGCGGCGGAGAAGACGAACTTCGGCTTCACCGTCGCCGGCGAGACGGTGTCGTTCCGCAATCTGAAGGTGTGGTCGGCGACGCGCAGCGCGGATTGGGAGAAGGTGAAGGCGAGCATCCCCGCCGCACTGCCGCCGGCGGTGGCGAAAGCGAAGGCGGCGGCAGCGAAGTAGGCGCTGATCAACGAAATCTCAGGAGCGCGGCGCCACGGTGCCGCACTCCTTTTTTGTTCGGAAGCGGTGCTAGGAAAATGATGCGGAGGGCAGGAAGCGGCGGCTGTCGAAAAATGCCATGTCATCCTGAGCGGAGCACCACGCGGGCGAAGGCGGGGTGGTGCGGAGTCGAAGGACCTCTAACTTCTCTGCCCCCGCCCGAGGGAGATGCGTGAGGTCGTTGCCTTCGGCTGTCTCGCAGACTCGGCTCGACTGCGCGCCGCACCACACGCCCCCACCTCGGTTCCGCAAACCACCCACCGGGCGGCGCGTCGCTGCCAATGAACCTGCTGGCTTTCCAAGGCCGTTCCGAGTCGCGTGCGCAAGGGGCGGCGAAGTCCACTTCGCCGTCCTCCCGGCGCGCGCAGCGCCACTTCCCTCCCCTGCGCCTCCTCGAGAAGTGGCGCTGCGCGCGTTTGGGGTCGGCGAACTGGAGTTCGCCGCTCCTCGTCCGCCCGCCGGTTCATCCTGCCCTAAAAATCACGCCCGCGTGTTCGGTCCCTCAGGATGACAGGTTTTTTTCGAGCGCTTCACGCGGGCGGAAACTGCGGCTGAAATCGAAACCTAAGAACCCTCCAGCGGCCAGCTTTCATATCCTGAAGCCTTTCCACCTATGAAATCCCTCTCCCGACCCGCCGCTTCGCGCAGCCGCGATGACGCCGCTGATGGCACCCTGCAAGTCCCCGCGCTGCAGCGCGGTCTGGCCCTGCTCGAGCACCTCGCGGGGCTGCCGGAGGGCGCGACGCTCTCGGAGCTCAGCGGCTCGCTCGACATCTCGCTGGCCTCGGTCTTCCGCCTCGCCGGCGCGCTGGAGGATCTGGGCTACCTCCGGCGCGATGAACGGACGAAACGCTTCGCGGTGACGCAGAAGCTGCTGCTCCTCGGCCAGCCGCACTCCGGCACGCGCAGCCTCGTGGAGTGCGCGCTGGAGCCGATGCGCCGCGTGCTCGCCGCGACGGGCGAGACCACGCAGCTCTGCTGCCGCACGGGCGCGCATTGCGTGGTCATCGAGCAACTGCCTTCGCTGCATCCTTTCAAATACATCGTGGATCTCGGCTCGCGCCCGCCGGCCTACTGCTGCGCGCCGGGCAAGGCGATGCTCGCGTTTCTCCCCGACGATGAACTCGACGCCGTGCTGCCGGAAATCGTCTTCGCGAAACACACCGCGAACACGATCACGAGCCGCGCGAAATTTCTCGTCGAACTCGAGCGCGTGCGCACCGCGGGCTACGCGCTGGATCACGGGGAACATTTCGACGGCATTCATTGCATCGCCGCGCCGTTGCTCGATCGTCACGGGCACGCGATCGCCGCGATCACCATCGCCGGACCCGCCGCGCGGATCCCGGAACGCGAGTTCGCGAAGATCGGCCAGACGATCATCGCCGCCGCCCGCGACGCCGCACGCCGCTTCCAAGAATAACCTTCGATGTCCCTCCGCCGCCTTCTTTTGGTCTACGAAAGACACGAAATGCACGAAAGGCAGAACTCTTCTTTCGTGTCCTCTCGTGTGTTTCGTGGACCGTTCCTCTTCGCCGCGCTAACGGGCTCCGCGTTCGCCGCCGCGCTCACGCCGGAGCAGCACGACTTTTTCGAAAACAAGATCCGTCCCGTGCTCGTCTCCGAATGCTACGAGTGCCACAACGCGAAGAAAACCAAAGGCGGGTTGCGGCTGGACTATCGCGACGGATGGAAAAAGGGCGGCGATACCGGCGACGCGATCGTTCCCGGTGACGTGAAGAAGAGCCTGCTCATCTCGTCGATCCGCCACGAAGATCCGGATCTGAAGATGCCCGACAAGGCGCCGAAGCTCGACGACAACGTGATCGTCGACTTTGAAAAATGGATCGCGATGGGCGCGCCCGACCCGCGCGATGAACCGCCCGCCGAGGCCGCATCGAAACCCGGCTGGAAGGATCTGCTCGCGACCCGCCGGACCTGGTGGTCGCTACAGCCGGTGGTGAAGCCTGAGCCGCCCGCGGTCGCTGACGCGGCCACGGCGATCGATCGTTTTCTCCGCGCGAAACTCGCGGAACAAAAGCTGGCGCCCGCGCCGGACGCTGACCCGCGCACGTTCATCCGCCGCCTCACTTTCACCCTCACCGGCCTGCCGCCGACGCCGGAGGAGGTGGAAGCGTTCTGCCAATTAACAATTAGCAATTCTCAGTTAGCAGTTTCCACTGCCACTGGTCGCCTCCTCGCCAGCCCGCGCTTCGGCGAGCACTGGGGCCGGCACTGGCTCGATCTCATGCGCTACGCCGAGACGCATGGCAGCGAGGGCGACCCGGAAATCCGCGAGGCGTGGCGCTATCGCGACTATGTAATCCGCGCACTGAATGCCGACGTGCCGCTCGATCAGTTCATCCGCGAACATCTCGCCGGTGACTTGCTGCCGCAGCCGCGGATGAATGCGGAGGGTTTCAGCGAATCGACGCTCGGCACGGCGAATCTGCGGCTCAACGAACACGGCTTCCAGCCCGTGGACACGCTCGACGATCAGGTGAAGGCGGTGGACAATCAGATCGACGTGGTGACCAAGGCCTTCCAGGGATTCACCGTCACTTGCGCGCGCTGCCACGATCACAAATTCGACGCGATCAGCGAGCGCGACTACTACGCGCTCTACAGCATCTTCGCGAGCGTGCGGCCGGCGCAGGTGACGATTGACGCGCCCGAGCTGCAGCAGAAAAATCGGCCCTCACTCGAGCGGCTGCACGGCGAAATCAAGACCGCGCTCGCTGATGCGTGGCTGCCCGCCGCGGCGAAGCTCGGCGACTTGCTCCGCGGTGAAGCATCGCGCGCAGAGGCCTCGCGGCGCGCTGCGGTCGAGATCGCGGAGATCGAAAAACAGATCGCCGAACTTGAATGGAGCGCTCGCCAGAAGATCACCGCCGCACCTTCCAACGCGGCAGCGCGCACGAGCGTCGCACCGATCGCGGTGTGGACGTTCGAGCGCGACGCGAGCGATGCGCTCGGCGGTGCGGATGGCCATCTCGAAGGCGGTGCTGAAGTGCGCGACGGCAAGTTGATCCTCGGTGGCAACGGCGCCTACCTGCGCACCGATGCGCTACCGAAAACGCTCGTCGCAAAGACGCTCGAAGCGTGGGTTTCGCCCTCGACGCTTGAGCAGCGCGGCGGTGGAGTCGTCTCGATCGAGTCCACCGGACCGCACGGTTTCGACGCGATCGTCTTCGCGGAGAAAGACGCGCGGCAATGGGTGGCAGGGAGCAATTTTTTCAAGCGCAGTGAACGACTCAATTCGCCGGAGGAAACCGCAAAGCCAGGCGAGTTCGTGCATGTCGCGGTGACCTACGCGGCGGATGGGACGATCGCCTTCTACCGCAACGGCCAGCCCTACGGCGCCAGTTACACGAAGCCGCCGTTGCTCGAATTTCCCGCGAAGGATGCGCGGGTGCTGCTCGGACTGCGGCACAAGGGCGCGGGCAGCGGATACTTTGCCGGCGAGATTGAGGAGGCGCGGATCTACGATCGCGCGCTGACAGCGGAGGAAGTCGCAGCCTCGTTCCGCGCGGGCACGCCGTCCTTTGTTTCCGCCGGACAAATCGCCGCGGCACTCACCCCGGCGCAACGCGACGAGCGCGCTAGTCTGGAGTCGAAGGTGAGCGCACTGAAATCCCGCGCCCTGCCGCAGGCGGTCGGTGGCGAGCAATGGTCGGCCACGTTGAAGGACGCCGCGGGCAACGTCGCGAATCCGCTGCATCCGTGGGCGAAACTCGGCGCGCTGCCAGCGGAGAGGTTTCCCGCGGAGTGGGCGAAGCTCGCCGACGCAATCAGGGCGCGGCGCGACGAGGCGGTGACGTTCAACGCGGAGAATTTCCGGCCGATGTGGAATCTCGCCGGAGCCGACTATGCGCGGTGGTTTCCCTATGGCGCGGGCCTGCCGAAGACCGCGAGCGCGGCCGGGGAATTTGCGATCGAAGTGCTAGGCGATCGCGTGATCGAGGGACTGCTGCCCGCGGGCGTGATGTCGCATCGGCTGAGCGACAAACACAACGCGCTGCTCACGTCGCCGCGCTTCAAAATCGATTCCGACAGCATCAGCGTGCGGGCCAGCGGCGGCGACGGCGCGATGGTCCGCGTGATCGTGGACAACTACCCGCTGCCGCAAAATCCAATCTTTCCGAAAGCCACACTCGACAGCGATCAGACCGGCTGGGTGCGGCTCGACACCGCGTACCGCAAGGGCTCCTGGGCGTATCTGGAATTCGGCACCCGCGACGATCTCACGCGGCCGATCGCGCCGGGCAAAGGCAAGGGCAAGCCCGCGGCGAACGGCGATGGCCGCTCGCACTTCTCCGTGTCCGAAATCGTCGCGCACAATTCCAGCGAGCCGCCGCGCCCCCTACCGCTGGCGACGCTCGCGGTGATCGATGGACCGGCACCGCGCGATGCGCAGGAACTGGCGGCGCGTTACGCGGAAGCCGCGGGCACGGCGGTGCGGGCGTGGCGTGCTGGAACAATCGTCGACGCCCAAACGGCGCTGCTCGATTTTCTGGCGAGAAATGGCGCGCTGCCCACCACGCTCGCCGAGTTGCCGAAAGCGCAGCCGCTCATCGCGGAATACCGTCGCCTCGAAGCCGAATTACCCGTGCTGCGCCGCGCACCGGGCGTGCTGGAGACGGCCGGCTTCGACTCGCCGTTGCTGCCGCGCGGCGATCACCTGAAGCCGGGCGAACCCATTCCGCGGGGGTATCTCGAAGTTTTCGGCGGGCATGTTTTCCAGACCAAGCTGAGCGGCCGACTGGAGCTGGCGGAAGAAGTCGCGAACGCGAAAAATCCGCTGACTGCGCGGGTGATGGCAAACCGCGTGTGGCACTGGATGTTCGGTCGCGGGATCGTGCCGACGGTGGATAATTTCGGCCGGCTCGGCGAGAAGGCGACGCATCCCGAACTGCTCGATTTTCTCGCGACGCGGCTGGTGGAGAATGGCTGGTCGATCAAGGCGCTGATTCGCGAGATCGCGCTGACGCAGGCGTTCCGCATGAGCAGCGATCCATCGCCACAAGCACGTGAGCTCGACCCGGCGAATGGATGGCTCTCGCACTTCCGCGTTCGGCGGTTGGAGGCGGAGGCGATTCGCGACTCGCTGCTCGCGGCGTCCGGCGAGCTTTCCGAAGAAATGTTTGGCGTCCCCGCGGCAGCGGGTGCGCCGCGGCGGAGCGTTTACCTGCAAGTGAAGCGCACGAACCTGAATCCGTTCCTGCAAACCTTCGACGCGCCGAAACCCTTCACCACGCTCGGTCGCCGCGACGCGACGAATGTGCCCGGCCAATCGCTCACGATGCTGAACTCGCCGTTTGTGATCGAGCAGGCGACGAAGTGGGCACGCCGCCTCGCTCGCGATGGCACCAATTCTTCCGACCACCGCATCCGCGCGATGTTCGCCACGGCCTTCGCCCGCGCGCCCGGCGGCGATGAAGTGACCAGTGCCCGCGCCTATCTCGACGCCCTCGCGGCGGATCGGCAGGTGCCGCTGGAGCGGGTGCTCGCGAGCGAACCGGTGTGGCAGGATTTCGCGCAGTCGTTGTTCAATCTGAAGGAGTTCATCTACGTGCGATGAAGCGTTCCCTCACCAACATCGCGGCAGCGGAGTTCGGGGGAGCACACGCGTCTCGCGTGTTGGCACCGGCGTCCCGCCGGTGCGGACTTCGTGCGGCGTGCCGATGCGGAGATCGAACGCAACTTAAAATCTCGCGCTCCACGTGCGCCTCGGCGGGGACGCCGATGCCAACACGCGAGACGCGTGTGCTCCCCGGATTTGCCCGCACGCCTTCTCTCGATCGACCACTCTCCACGCCATGAACTCACCTTTTCGCTCTCCACTCACCCGCCGCGAGATGCTGCGGCAATGTTCGCTCGGCTTCGGCTCGCTCGCGCTGGCCGGGTTGCTTTCCGACACGAGCTACGGCGCGCTGAATGCCGATGGCAAACCGATGGGCCCGCACTTCACGCCGAAGGCGAAGCGCGTGGTCTTCTGCTACATGAGCGGCGGCGTCTCGCATCTCGATTCCTTCGACCCAAAGCCCGAACTCGCGAAACGTCACGGCCAGCCGATGCCGGTGCCGGTGCGGCCGACGATGTTCAACAACAACGGCAACATCATGGCCTCGCCGTGGGAGTTCAAAAATCGCGGGCAGAGCGGACTGCCGGTGAGCGAACTTTTTCCCCACATCGCCGGGCACGCGGACAGCCTGTGCGTGATCCGCTCGATGACCAGCAAGGTGAACGAACACGCGCAGGGAAACTACCTCGCGCACACCGGCTTTCCTTTCATGGGCCACCCGAGCGCGGGCGCGTGGGTGAGCTACGGGCTCGGCACGGAAAACAAAGACCTGCCCGGCTTCATCGTGCTCCAGAGCGGCGACGCGGGCGCGCCGCATGGCGGCGTGGGCGTGTATAGCAATGGCTACCTGCCCGGCCAGCATCAGGCCTCAATCCTCAAAGCCGACGGCGTCGAGGCGCTGCCAAATATCAAACCACGCGAGAGCGATGCGGTTCAGCGCCAGCGGCTCGGATTTATCAAAGGAATGGATGAATCGTTCGTCCGCACCGCGGCGGATCCGCAGGTGGAAGCGGCGATCAAAAACTACGAGACCGCCTACCGAATGCAGACGGCGGTGCCTGGCATCTGCGACATCTCCGGCGAGAGCGAGGCGACGAAAAAACTCTACGGTATCGATTCGGCGGAAGTGAACAAAGCGGCTTACGGTCGGCAATGTCTCGTCGCGCGGCGGTTGCTGGAAAGTGGCGTGCGTTTTGTGGAACTGAGCTGTCTCCCGCAAAAGCCCGGCGCGGGCCAGGCCCCGAATCCGTGGGACCAGCACGGCAAACTCAAGGAAGGTCACGGCGACATGGCGCGGCAGGTCGATCAAGGCATCGCCGCGCTGATCACCGATCTCAAACAGCGCGGACTCTTCGAGGACACGCTGATCCTCTTTTCCGGGGAATTCGGCCGCACGCCGTTCTCGCAAGGCAGCGACGGACGCGACCACAATCCGACCGGCTTCAGCTCCTGGATCGCCGGCGGCGGCGTGCGCGGCGGCACGGCGATCGGCGTGACCGACGAACTCGGCTACTACGCGGTCGAGAGCATCGCCACTTTCTACGACTACTACGCCACGGTGCTACACCTGCTCGGCATCGATCACGAAAAGCTCACCTACCGTTTCGGCGGCCGCGACTTCCGCTTGAGCGATGTGCATGGGCAGGTGATCAAGGCGGCGCTGGCGTAGGTGTACTGCAGGGTGTGGCCGCCGGCGAACTGTCGGGCGTCGGTGCCAGACGCCGGTGGAGTGGGCGTCTGCGGCGGATGGCAAGAGGCGTTTCGCAGAAACGCCCTACAACCGGTCTCGGGTAGGGTGGACATCCTGCCCGCCGAGGGGCGCATCTTGCGCCGCGGCCTTTCCGGTCAGTTCGGAAGTTCGTTCCGGCGAGACGCCCACCCGACCGGCGACTCCCGCTTCGCTTCGATGCGTCTGCTTGATTCTGAAAGATGGTATCACTCCTCACGGCTCAGCCGACCCGCGCCGCGCAGCCGGACGATTTCGTCTTCCCCGAGCGGAGCAGGGCTCTTGACGCGGAGGCTGTCGCTCCATTCGAGGGCAAAGTCCCGTTGCAGACGCCAGTTCAGGAAGGCGGTGAGCAGCATGGCGAGGAAAGCGCCGACGCTGGCGAGGGCCATGTCTTTGTGCGCGTCCCAGACGTCGCCCTGAGTGCCGAGGTAGGCGGCACCGAGCTCGCCACCGAAGAACGAGGCGGCGGCCCATTCCACCAGCTCGTAGAGCATGGAGGTGGACATGGTGAGATCGAGCGGGACGAAGTAACCCCAAAAGCCGCGCACGGCGGCAACGCGTAGGAAGATTTCGCGAATGGGGTAGGCGAGGAGCAGGCCATAGCTGAAGTGGACGAGGCGGTCGAAGTGGTTGCGCCCGCCAGCGAGGGCGGGGAACCACTGCTGGTAGGGGACTTCGGCGTAGGTGTACTGGGCACCCACTTCATGCAGACAGAGGAAGATGAAGATGAGGGTGTGGGAGATGCGCGAAAGGGGGAGACGCCGGTGGAGAGCGGCGAGCAGGACGAGGCCGAGGAGGACGAGGCCGAGGAGGACGAGGCCGAGGAGGACGAGGGCATTTTCGAGGAGCCAATCGGCCCGGTGATGTGGGTGAAAGCTGCTGAGCAGGAAGACCGGGAGGAAAAGGGCTCCGAGGATGGCGACATAGCGCGCGTAGGGAATGCGGTGGATCACGCGGCTGAACGTGACAGGCGGGCCGGCCGAGGGCGAGCGGCGCGGCGCGGGCGCCCGGCCACGGGCTCGTCTGGTTTATGGTCCGCGCAACGCCGCGGCTTTCTCGCCCATGAAGCGCTCGAGCCGTTCCCGGCTTTCCGCGGGCATCGCCCGGTGGAGCGCGCGCATCCAGGGCTCGGCGCCGGTGTTCGTCTGGTCCGGGGGGAGACGACCCATCCGGTGGAATGCCGCGCGTTCGATGAGCCCGTCGCGTTCCTCGCCAGACGGCAGGGCGAGCAGCCACGCGGTGGTTTGCGCAGGATGCTCGCGCATCGCGTCACCCAGGACCGTCGCCGTCCGGCGGCCTTTGATGCGAATCCCACGCGCCACTTCCAAACCCTGGGCCCGGGTCCAATCGAGCGCGGCGACCGGATCGACTTTTGCCAAAGCGCAAGCCGCCGTGATGGCGGCGACCGACTGAAAACCGGCGGGGATGTCCTCGACCCAACGCAGCGCCGCCGCGGGATCGTGCTCCGCGAGGCGGGTGGTGAGATCGAGGATGAAGGTGTTTCCGCGCACGCCCACCGGCAGGCTCGAGAGCAGCGGACCTGCAAGCGCGATGGCCTGCGCGGGATCGCGCCGGGCCCACCCGAGCAGCGTCTCCCGCTTGACGCGCTCGCGGAGTTCGCCCGCCGGCAGGCTCCCGGCAAAGGCCCACGCCGCCGACGAATCCTCGCCGGCCCAGTGCTCGACGGCGAGACCGAGAAGCTCGTCGCGATTCTCACCGGGGGGCAGCGCCCGGAGGATCGACGCTTGTTCGGCGGCCGTCGGGGCGATGATCCGATCCAGACCGTGTTCGCTCCACGTGACTTTCACCGCGGAAAATGTCTCCAACTCCCGAAGCACGACCTCCGGCTGATGGCGCGCCCAGATGCAGAGGGTTTTGTGATTCGGTCGCTGGCGGCACCAGCGTGCAGCGGCGGCGGGATCAAACTCAAACCAGCGCGCAACCAACGCTTCGACCGCATTCCAGAGGTAATCTGGCGGCAGCTTTTCGGCGCGGGCGATCGCTCCGGGCATCTCGGCGGCGGTGAAGTCGCCGAGCGCCTCGGCGAGGTGGGCGCGCCGACGCAAAGGCAAGCGATCGTGCAAGGCGGATGCGAAGCGCATCCGGTGTTCGTCGGCGGGATTCTCGCCGCCGGCCCGGAGCGCCGTCGGAGCGGGTGAAGCTGACGCATCTGCTTCGATCGCCGACTGGCGCGGGAACTTTGGATCGATGCGCGTTCCCATTCCGCCGCGGCCCAGCCATGCGCCTATGGCGAAAGCGGTGGTGGTGAGGGCGATGAGTCCGGGCGCTTTCATCGGGCGTTCTTCAAGGTGCTCTCCATCCACTCCGCATCGAGTCCGGCGAGACCGCGCAGCCAGCGCCGCGCGGCGACCGGATTCTCCTGATGCCACGCGCGGAAGACCTCCTCCGCGACCCGCTGCCGCGTCGTGGCGGCCCCGATGCGTTCGAGCGAAGCGGCAGCGGCTGGCGGATCAGCATCTTTGACCGCTTGCGCGTAACCGGCGGTCGCACCGTCGCGCAGATCGCCGGCCGGGAGTTGTTCGATCCAGAGCGCCGCCGCCGCCGGATCGTGGAGGCTCCATTGTTCCCCGACTGCCTCCACCGCCCGCGTCTGGACCACCCCGGCGGGCAGCGTCGCGACCCACGCCGCGGCGCCCGGCCCGTCGCTCTCTGCGAAAGTGCCCGCGAGGTCCGCACCGACTCCACCTTCCCCATCGAGCGCGATGCTGCGCCGGTAGCTCTCGACTGCCTCCTCCCAGCGGCCAGCCTCCGCGAGCAGCGGGATGGCGGCCAGCATCGCATGATCGCGCAGCGGGCCCGGAGGCTGCGCCACCAGCCAGCGCTGCCATTCCTCCGGCGCCTTTCGCGCGATCTCCTGAAAGGTAATGGCGAGCCGGTCCGGCAAGGCCAGGCTCACTTCCGTCGGCTGAGCGACGATCCAGGCCAGCGCCCCACCCGGATCGTCAGAAGCCCGAGTCAGAAAGTTCGCGGCGGTCGCTTGCTTCCGGGCCGGCCCGGACATGCTCGCGAGCAAGGCTTCCACGCGCTCGGGGCTGCGGAGGTTCAATCTGCTCATGAGCGAATACCAGTAGAGTTCCTCGACGAGGGAATACTGCTCGGGCATCCCCGCCATGGGTGCGGCGAAGACTTCCTGCAACCAGGCATACGCGCTTTCCGCACCGGCGAGGATGCCGCGGCCCAGCGCGCGGAGGGTTAACTGATACTGCTTCGCCGGGTCCGTGACCTCCGCGATGGCGGCGCGCACCACGTTGGCATGAAGTTCCGGACGGGCAAACGCGACCTCCACGATGAACCCCGCGCGCGCCTCCGGGTCGGCGACCTCGCGGGCCATGGCCAGCGCCGACGCGGGATCGGACTTGGCGAAGCCCGCGATGCAGGCGCCGCGCAACGACTCCCGGAGCTCACGGCTGGGAAGCTGCGCGAAGTACCGTCGCGCCTTCGCGGGGTCGCGCTCGGCGAGCGAGGAAAACAGGCTGCTCAGCGCCGTCTGACGGTTGCTCTCGCCGATGAATTCCTGGGCGCGCGCGAGCATCCACTCGGGTTGGTGGCGGGCGAGCGGCGCGAGGCTGTCCACGAGCACCTCCGCATCCTCTGGCGAAGTCTCCGGCGCGTTGAGTTTCGCCAGCCCGAGCGGCCCGCCAAAGTAACGCAACGCCGCGTCCGGATCTACGGCGAGCCAGTGCTCGACGATCGCTTCGACCACTTCAAGCCGGAGGTTCCGCGGCAGCTTTCCGAGCCGCGCGACGAAACCCGGCAGATCACCCGTGGCGCCAGGCAGATCGCCCGGCAGCAACCGCTCGATGGCGTGAAAGAGCGCGGCATCGCGGCGCAACGGATCGAGTTCCCGCGCAGCCGCGAGCAGTGCGGCGACCCGATCTTCCGACGACCCCGCGGCGACCGCGATGGCGGGCTGCGGGGAAGGTCCCTCCACCAAGGTCGACGGCTGAACGGGAGCGACTGAAATTCCCCCGCGAAAGCCCGCATAGCCCACGACGAAACCTGCCAGAGCACAGGCGAGCGGAACCAACCATGGCGCGCGGAGGGAACGCACGAGCCATAGTTCGCACACCCGGCGCGTGGGGCAACTGCGCGGACGCAAGCGGCGCGGCGAGCATTGCTGGACGGTGCTCCGCATGCGGGACTTAGCCTTGATCCAGGAATGGAAACCACGGATTTCACGGATGACACGGATTACCAATCCCTTGGGACGACACCCACCGATTTCGGAATCCGTGTCATCCGTGCAATCCGTGGTTCCTCCGATCGCCGTTTTTAGGGTTAGATTCGCACTCATGCGTTCCCTCCCCGCGCTCCTGCCCCTCGCTGCTGTGTCGTTCTCCACCGCGGCTCCGGCCCACGCCGAACCGCTCACGCTGCTCCGCGAGAAAAACATGCTCTTCATCCGCGGACCGCAACTGCCGGGGGAGATCCCGATCAACTATCTCGAAGCCTATTGCCGCGCGGGTTCGACGGATGCGGACTGGGGCAAACACACGGTGATGAAGCACACCTCGGAAGTGATCACGGCGACTCCGCAGGAGGTGCGGCTGCGCGATACACTCGCCGACGGTGTCACCGTCGAGCACACGATCACGGCGCGCGAGGACGAGGTGGACTTTCGGATCGTGGCGCACAACCCCGGCGCGGCGCGCAGCGAAGCGCACTGGGCGCAGCCGTGCATCCGGCTGAGCAAATTCCTCGGCGCGGATGAAAAGACGGCGGCGAGCGCGACGGATTATCTGCCGCGGGCGTTTGTCTTCATCGGCGGAAAGCTGACCCGAATGCCGACGCCCGAGTGGGCGACGCAGGCGCGGTATGTGCCGGGCCAGGTGTGGTGCCCGGCGAATGTGCCACGCACCGATGTGAACCCGCGTCCGCTGAATCCACAGGTACCGAGCCATGGCCTGATCGGCTGCTTCAGCGCGGATGAGAAGATGATTTTTGCCACCGCGTTCGAGCCGTATCAGGAATTGTTTCAGGGCGTGATCCGGTGTCTGCACAGCGACTTCCGGCTCGGTGGCTTGCAACCGGGCGAGACGCGAACGATTCGCGGGAAGATCTACGTGGTGCCGAATGACGTGCCGGCGCTGCTCGCGCGGTATGGCCGCGATTTCCCGGAGCAGCAGCCGCGATGAAGGGGCTACCGGCGCGTGCCGTCACTTGCTGCCGCGCGATGCCGGTGGCATAAACCGCCGCCGCTTCATGGAAATTCCCCGCTTCAACGTCCTCGGTGTCTCGCTCTGCGGAATGAATTTGCGGCTCGCGGTGACGGCGATGCTCGCGGCGGTGCATGATCGGCAAAAGGGCTACGTGTGCGTGACGGATGCGCGGGCGGTCGTCGATGCGCAGGATGACGGGGAGTTCCGCCAGATTCTGAATCAATCCTTTCTCACCACCACGGATGGGATGCCGCTGGTGTGGCTCGCGCGGCACTATGTGGGCGGCGAGGTGTCCCGCGTCTATGGACCGGACCTGCTACTCGCGACGTTGGAGGAGACACAGCATCGGGGGCACCGGCATTTTTTTTACGGAGGCGCACCCGGTGTGGCGGAGGAGCTGGCGCGGCGGATGGAGGAGCGTTTCCCCGGGGTGGCGATCTGCGGGACATTTTCGCCGCCCTTTCGTCCGCTGAATGCGAAAGAGGAACGTGAACTCGCGGAGCTGATTCATGTGCGGCGACCGGACATTATCTGGGTGGGGATCAGCACGCCGAAGCAGGAGCGCTTCATGGTGGAGTATCTGCCGCAACTCGACACGGTGCTGATGGTGGGCGTGGGCGCGGCGTTCGACTTTCACTCCGGGCGGATCCGGCAGGCACCGCGCTGGATTCAGCGCTCGGGCTTCGAGTGGGTGTTTCGGA
>JANPHH010000014.1:0-13451 GCA_031424375.1 Chthoniobacter sp.
TCGAGCTCGCCGCCGCTCGTGGGCAGGACTTGAGTGGCACGGCCGTTGCCACCGCCGTTGAAGGTCAACAGATGAGTGAGGTCGATCTTGCTGCCCGCGCCGCTGGCCGAGACCGTCGTATCCACATTGCCCCCGGAGTAGCTGGTGACGGCGGAGAGGAAAACATGTCCGCCGGCGAGCGCGTTCAGGTTTACCGCGGACATTGTCGTGGCGAGGCCATCATTTGCGAAGATCGCTCCCGCGCCGGTGGTCGTGAGCGTTGCATTGTTCACGTTGAGTTGCCCCGGATTGGCAGAAAGCGCGAACAGCAGTCCGGTGACGTTGATCGTGCCGGATAGATTCAGCTTCGTCGCGGCGCCGGTCACGTTGATCGTGCCGCTGTCAGTGAGCGCCTGCGTGATCGCGAAGGTGCCGGCGGTGACCGCGACCGTCTCGGCTGTGGTGAGGGAGTTGATCGTGAAGTTTTGATTCACCGTGATCGTTGGCGTCCCGGCGACGTCGATGATCACGTCGTAGGTGGTGCCGCCGGCGTTGTTCGGGACCACGCCGCCTTCCCAATGAGAAGGGTCAGACCAATTCCCTGAGCCGCCGAGCCAGCGGACGGTGGCTGGAGCGATTCGCGATTCGAGGGGTTCGATCAAACTGACACGAAACTTTGGGATTGTTGGAGGAGTGTTCATGGGAAGGGGAAACGACGGGGATAACTGTCACGGATAGAGTCCGGGAATTCGGACCCATAGCACCACCGCACTTGCGGGAGTCAGTGAGCAACCTTTGCGCATCGCAATCTCGTCGCTAAACGGCGATGCCGAGACTGCAAGCCTTTGAATCGCCAACCTTACGCAATCGTCGGGAGAATGCGGTTGTGGTGTTTGCCTTCGCATGGCGCGCCCTGTTAGCTTTCGCGAGGTTATGCGACTTCCTCCGCGTCCTTCCCTCCTCGTCTTGGGGGCCGTGGGGTTGATCGTCGGGGCAGGACTGCTCTGCGTGGCGGCGCGGCTCGGCGACCCGCTGGCCCGGCTTTCCTACGATCTCACTTTCCGCTTTGCGCGACCGTATGCGCCTCCCGAGGCAGTGATCGTGCTCGTCGATGAGGAATCGCGGCGCGAACTCGGCGTGCTGCCGGGTCAATATCCACCACGTTCGCTGCACACGCGATTCGTCGATCGAATGACTCGCGATGGCGCGCGGCTGTTGTTTTACGACATCCTTTTTGAAGCCGAGAGCGACGATCCGCGGGTGGATGCTGATTTCGCAGCGGCGATGAAACGCAACGGCCGGGTGATCCTCAGCGGCACTTACGACAAGGTCCTGCGGCCGGCGGCGGTCCAGGAGGTCGTGAGCGAACCGATGGCGATCCTGCGCGATGCCGCCCGCGCGTGGGGACCGGCCGGCCCGCTGATGAAGGATGCCGACGATGCGGTGCGCCGCGTCGGACCTTCCGCCACCGACCGCCCGATCGCGCACTGGCAGGCGGCGGAACTCGCCGGGGCGCCGGTCACCCGCGACCCGGCAAATGCCAGCCGGGAACGCTACCTGAACTACTACGGCCCCGCCGGGACGCTGCGCTGGTGCAGCCTGCATGAGGCGCTGGACGATCGGATGCGGGCTCCGGATTTTTTTCGCGACAAGATCGTGTGCGTGGGTGGGCGGCCCGGGCCGGTGGGAACGCGGTTTGGCGAGGATGAATTTGCCTATCCCCACTCGCGCTGGGGCGGGCCGTACATCCTCGGCGTGGAGGTCCACACCACGGCGCTGCTCAATCTGCTCCGCGGCGAGTGGCTGGAGCGTTTGCAGCTCGCGGTGGAGATGCTCCTCGTGCTGTTCTTCGGTCTGGTGGCCGGGATCGCGGCCTACGGTCTCTCGCCGCTCCGCGCCCTGCTCGCGTTGGCGGTCCTGGCGGTGGTGATCGCGATCGCGTCGATGGAGTTGCAGATTCACGGGCACATCTGGTGGGACTGGCTCGTCCCCGTCGCGGTGCAATTCCCGCTCGCCGCGGTGCTGACCGGCGCAACGCGCTACGCGGCCGAGGCGCGGCGGCGAATCCAACTCCGGCAGGCCTTTTCCTTCTACCTCTCGGAGCAAATGGCGGATCGGATCAGCGAGGAAAAGTTCGACCTGAAGCCCGGCGGCCAGCTCGTGGAGGCCACGGTGCTCTTCACCGATTGCAAGGGCTTCACCGCGATGTGTGAGGAGGTGAAAGACCCGAAGATCATCTCCGACACGCTCATCGCCTACTTCACTGTCACGTCGAAACAAGTGCTGGAGAACGACGGCACGATCATCAAGTACATCGGCGACGCAGTCTACGCGTGCTGGAATGCGCCGATCGCCGATCCCGATCACGCGATCAAGGCAGCGCGTGCGGCGTGGGCCATCTCGGAAGCCTCGAAGCAGGTGGTGCTGGGCCGGGTGCTCACCACGCGGGTTGGCGTCTGCACGGGTGAGGTGGTCGCGGGCAATCTCGGGTCACCGTATCGCTTCGATTACACGTGCATTGGCGAGCCGGTGAATTTTGCCAATCGCCTCGAGTCGCTGAACAAGCTGCTCGGAACCGGCGTGCTCATCGCCGACACGACACGCCGCGCGATCGGCGATCGCTTTGTCTGCCGCGCGCTGGGCGCGTTCACGGTGGTGGGAAAGACGACGCCGGTGGCGATCCATGAACTGATCGCACCGGTCGAGGAAAAGCCAGCCGACCTCGCGTGGCTGGAAACCTGGGATGCGGCGCTACAGGCGCTCCGCGAAGGTGATTTCGCCGCGCAACAAAAGCTGCTCCGCGAAGTGGTCTGGCAGCGCGGCGGCGCCGATGGACCGTCGGAGTACTACCTCAGCCTCGTCGCCCGGCTGGAAAAGGAAGGGCACCTCGCCGACTGGACGGGAATCGTGAAGCTGACCGAAAAATAGGCTATTCGTGCGGCCTGCCGGTCGGCGGAGCCGCAGGCGCGGGAGATTGAATCGCTCCGAAGTGCCGCGTGGCGTGGAAGCGGAGGCCCACTTCGTCGCCTTCGCCGAGGGCCATTTCGTCAAGCTGGGTGCGGGCGATTTCGGCGTCGAGCGGCTGGCCGTCGGCGAGGCGGAGTTGGAGGCGAGCGGCGGGACCGGCGGCGAAGATGTGGCGGATGAAGGCGGTCGTTTCGACGCCTTCCTCGGTGGCGAAGGTGACTTCGATTTCGTGTGGGCGCACGTAGATCGGGGCCTTGGCTCCCTTCCAGTTTTCGATCTTGTTCACGTTGCCGAGAAACTCGCAGATGAAGGGGCTGCCGGGGGCGTCGTAGATGTCCTGCGGCACGCCGATCTGCTGGATGCGGCCCTGGCTGAGGATCACGATTTCATCGGCGAGCTCGAGGGCTTCCTCCTGATCATGCGTGACGAAGACGGTGGTGATGCCCATTTCCTCGTGAAAGCTGCGCAGCCAGCGCCGGAGATCCTTGCGGACGCGGGCGTCGAGCGCGCCGAAGGGTTCGTCGAGCAGCAGGACCTGCGGCTCGATGGCGAGGGCGCGGGCGAGGGCGACCCGCTGGCGCTGGCCGCCGGAGAGCTGATGCGGCAGGCGGTGGCCGAGCGTTTCGAGCTGGACGAGGCCGAGGAGTTTTTCGACGCGCTTCTTGATCTCGGCGGAAGACGGGCGGGTGGCGCGCGGGCGGGCGCGGAGGCCGAAGGCGATGTTGTCCGCGATCGTCATGTGCCGGAAGAGGGCGTAGTGCTGGAAGACCATGCCGACGCCGCGTTCGCCGGGCTTGGTGTAGGTCACGTCCTTGTCGTGAAATTTGATTTCGAGCCGCGGATGTTGATCGGGAATTTCCAGTCCGGCGAGAATGCGGAGCAGCGTGGTCTTTCCCGAGCCGGACGGCCCGAGCAGCGCGACGAGCTTGCCGGTTTCAAAGCTGACGCTGACGTCGTCGAGCGCGGTGAAGCGGCCATAGGTTTTGCAGAGGTGTTGGGCGACGATGCTCATACGAGTGGGGCGACGATGCTCATTGGTCTTGGGAATCGACCCGCGCTTCGAGAATGCTCTTGGCGACGAGGGTGACGAGGGCCAGCAGGGCGAGCAGGCTGGCGACTGCGAAGGACGCGGCGAACTGGTATTCGTTGTAGAGGATTTCGACGTGGAGCGGGAGCGTGTTGGTGAGTCCGCGCAAGTGGCCGCTGACCACCGAGACGGCGCCGAACTCGCCCATGGCGCGCGCATTACACAGCACCACCCCGTAGAAGAGGCCCCATTTCACGTTGGGGAGAGTCACTTTCCAAAACATGCGCCAGCCGCTCGCGCCGAGGGTGAGCGCGGCGAGTTCGGCGTCGGAGCCCTGCTGTTGCATGATGGGGATGAGTTCGCGGGCGACGAATGGAAACGTGATGAAGATCGTGGCGAGGATGATGCCGGCGGGGGCGAAGATAACCTTGAGATCGTGCTCGATGAGCCACGGCCCGAACCAGCCCCGTGCCCCGTAGACGAGGACGTAAACGAGTCCGGCGACGACGGGCGAGACGGCGAACGGCAGGTCGATGAGCGTGATGAGCAGGCTCTTGCCGGGGAACTCAAAGCGCGTGACGCACCACGCGGCGGAGAGGCCGACGATGACATTCACCGGCACGGTGACCGCGGCGACGGTGAGCGTGAGGCGGAGCGCGGAGAGAGCGTCGGGCTCGGTGAGCGCGGCGAGGTAGACCTCCCAGCCGCGGCGGAGTGCCTCGGCGAAAACGGTGATGAGCGGCAGCAGGACGAGCAACGACAGCACGCCCATGGCGGCGATGATGAGGAGCCAGCGCAGCCACCAGGGTTCGCGTTGCGCGGGGCGCAGCTCGAGGCGGGAGGAAGAGGAATGTCCGGCGGCCATGGTGGGTTAATTAAAAAGCGGAGCGGTCCACACCCTGTCATCCTGAGCGGAGCGGAGGTGGGCCAGTGGGCGGAGCGGAGTCGATGGACCTCTCGCATCGCTGGGAAAATGAGTGGGGACAAGAGACCACGGATTCCGCGGATTGACGCGGATTTCAGAACCGGCAATCCGCGTCAATCCGTGAAATCCGCGGTCATCCCCAGCGCTCCGCACCACCGCTGCCCGCGGATGCGAGAGG
This sequence comes from Chthoniobacter sp., assembly GCA_031424375.1. Classification (GTDB taxonomy): domain Bacteria; phylum Verrucomicrobiota; class Verrucomicrobiia; order Chthoniobacterales; family Chthoniobacteraceae; genus Chthoniobacter. The sequence goes on from JANPHH010000014.1 coordinate 5,077, forward strand.
TCGTTGCCTTCGGCGGTCTCGCAGACTCGGCTCGACTCCGTTTCGCCCCCACCTTCGCCCACGGCGAAACTCCGCTCAGGATGACAGCGTTTTTTTGAGCGCGGCATTCTCTTAGAGTGCGCCGCGGCGGGCGAGGTGCCAGCGTTGGAGTTGGTTGATGATGAGCAGGAAGGTGAAGCTGATCGCGAGCATGGCGGTGCCGAGCGCGGTGGCTTGCGCGTATTGAAACTGCTCGAGCTGCGTGATGATGAGCAGCGGGAGGATTTCGGTTTTCATCGGCATATTGCCAGAGATGAAAACGACCGAGCCGTATTCCCCGAGAGCGCGGGCGAAGGCCATGGTGAAGCCGGTGATGAGCGCGGGTGTGAACTCGGGGAAGATCACTTTCACAAAGGTCTGCAACCGACTCGCACCCAGCGTGGCTGCGGCTTCCTCCAGCTCCGGTTCCATCTCGGCGAGCACCGGCTGCACGCTGCGGACGACGAAGGGCAATCCGACAAAGGTCAGCGCGATGGTAATGCCGAGCGGCGAAAACGCAGACTGGATGCCCCACGCGTAGAGGTAGTGCCCGAGCCAGCCGTTCTTCGCATACAGCGCGGTGAGCGCGATACCGGCGACGGCGGTGGGAAGCGCGAAGGGCAGGTCGACGATCGCGTCGAAAAATCGCCGGCCGGGAAACCGATAGCGCACGAGCACCCACGCGATGAGCACCCCGGCGAGGACGTCGATAACCGCAGCCCAGAATGATGTGGTGAGCGAAACGCGAAACGCGGCGAGCGCCCGCGGCGAACTGATCGCGTGCCAGAAACCTTCCCAGCCGAGCCCGGCGGATTTGAACACGGCGGCGGAGAGCGGTAGGAGCACGATCGCGCTGAGCGCGAACAAGGTCACGCCCAGGGAAAGCCCAAACCCCGGGAGAATCCGTCGCTGAAGCCGCTGCGCCTTGCCCATCCTAGAAAAGGACCTGCGCCTGCACGTAGCCGAAGTCGGCGTCTTCGGAAGGGCCGGTGTCGCGAAGATACGCACCGGCGAAGAAGTGGCTGTAACCCGCGTCGAGGTTCAACCAGGGCTGCGGTTTCCAGCGGACGACGAAGTCCAACTCGTGGCCGGTGAAGCGGTCGGCCCCGACCGTACGAACATCCTGTCCGGACGGTGTGCGGGTGCGCAGCGCGCTCACGCCATTGGAGCGATACCAATAGTCAGTCGAGTCAGCGAGCCAGTTGGCGTTATAGGTCAGTTCCACTTCGACGAGCTTCGTCGGCTTGGCGCTGAGCTGGAAGCGAAGATTGTGGAGATTGCGCCAGCCGAATTCGTCCAGATCGCCGAACTTTGCGTGGTTCGACGGAAAGAGATTCTGGAACGACTCGTTGTCGCCGTCGTTTGGGTCGCGATCGCCGCTCGCGTAGTTGTAGCCGAGGCCGAGCCGCGGCGTCCACGTCGCGGCTGTAAACGTGTAGCCACCCGAGACGTGGCTCGCGAAGGCTCGGTGATCGAGTTGCGGCGAACTGCGGTCGGTGAGCCACACGTCGCCGAACTGAAACGCGGCTTCGACATTGTAGTCCCAGGCACCGAGCGCCTTCGTGGACTTCCAGCGCGTGCCGATCGTATTGATCCGCTGTGCCGCGCCGGTGCTCGAACCGCGCGAGTCGAAGACGGTCGACGAGACGAGATCGGGCTGGTTGTCGCCCTTGTCGCGGGAGAAGAAATAAACGTCGGTCGTCTGGAAGCTCAGCGCGTCGCTCGAAGCGTACAAGCCGAAGAAGTTGTCGGCAGCGTCACTGTCATTGAAGACGTGCTCCTTGATCTGCACCGGGCGGGAAGCGAACGCCTCGACCCAAAATTTCGGCACCTCGAAGCGAAGCTTCACGGCATCGAAGGTGCGGCCGTAATTGTTCCAGCGGGAATCGGCAACGAGGCGGTTTTCGCCGTGGTTCAGCCGCTGGCGACCGAGGGTCAGGCTGAGCGGGAACGCCTTTGCCTCGCCGATCTCGACATAGCCCTGCCGCAGATCGAAGTCGTCGCCGCCTTCGTTGCCGCGCACGCCGGGGATGTTGGGACGATCGGAATCCCACTCCCGCGTGTCCTGGCCCTGACCGTAAATTTTCAGCCACGACGTGGGCTTTATCGATAGTCCGAATCGGAATCGGTTGATGAGCCACGAGTCGTCGTTGTCGTCGTTGATCGCGTCGTTGAAGTCGCGGCTGTTGTTGCGGATTTCAAAGCGCGCGCGTTCCTCGAAATCGAAGACCAGCGCACCGTCGAGGAAGGTGAGCGGCGACGATTCGGCAGGCTTCGCGGCCGGCCGATTGACGTGGAAACTTGGCCCAGCAAAGACGGGCGCGCTGGTGAAGGAGGCGATCGCGCTGACGACGAGCAGCGGTTTCGCCCGCCGGAGGATACCCTGAGCGGTCACTTGTTCGTGTAGATCTGATCAAAAATGGCGCCGTCGCCGAAGTGCTCGGCCTGCACTTTCGCCCAGCCGCCGAAATCCTTGTCGATGGTCACGAGTTCCAGCTTGGGAAAGCGTGCGATGTCCGCGGGATCGGCGAGTTCGGGTTTCACCGGCCGGTAGAAATCCTTCGCGATGAGCTTCTGTCCCTCCGCGGTGTAGAGGAATTCGAGATACGCCGTCGCCACTTCCAAGTTGCCCTTCTTTTCGGCGTTTCCTTTGACCACCGCGACGGGCGGTTCGGCGAGGATACTCAGACTCGGAACCACGATTTCCAACTTGTCGCCCCCGAGTTCGTGCAGCGCGAGAAAGGCCTCGTTTTCCCACGCGAGCAGCACATCGCCGATGCCGCGCTGGACGAAGGTGGTCGTCGCCCCGCGCGCGCCGGTGTCCAGCACCGGGACGTGCTTAAAGAGCTGCGTGACATACTCGCGCGCCTTCGCGTCGTCGCCGCCGTTTTGCTTTCGCGCCCACGCCCAGGCGGCGAGGTAGTTCCACCGCGCGCCGCCGGAAGTTTTTGGATTCGGCGTAATGACTTCCACGCCCGGTTTCACGAGATCGGCCCAGTCTTTGATCGCCTTCGGGTTCCCTTTGTGGACGAGGAAGACGATCGTCGAGGTGTAGGGCGAGCTGTTGTTCGGCAGCGCCTTCTGCCAGTCCTTAGGAAGGTGCGGCGTGTTTTGCGCGATCGCGTCGATGTCGTAGCCGAGCGCGAGGGTGACGACGTCGGCATCGAGGCCGTCGATCACGGAACGCGCCTGTTTGCCCGAGCCGCCATGGGTATTGCGGATCACGACTTCGGTGCCGGTCTTTTCCTTCCACGCTTTCGCGAAGGCGGCGTTGATATCGTTGTAGAGTTCGCGCGTCGGATCGTAGGAGACGTTGAGCAGGGTGTGTTTGCCGTGCGCGGAATCATCGGACGACCCGCACGCGGCGAGCATTGCGCCGGCAGCGAGGGCAAGAAAGATGGGGAGACGAGGGACGAAGCTCATGGCTGGAGTGTTGAAGTGGGCCGACGATTCGAGAGTGCGATCACTTGCGAGTTTGCGGATAGAGGCCTCCGCGAAATGCGGTCGACCACGGGCGGGCGGACCGCGGTTAGGCGTCCACCGATTCGCTCACGGCTCCGCGATTTTTCCTGAAGTTTGGCACCGGCTGAAGCGTCGCGACGAGTTCGGTCGTCCGAGTGGTTTCAGGGTTCGTCTTCATTGAGCAAAGCGAGGAAGCCGTCTTTGGGATCGGCGTGTCGGCGGCTCTTTCTTGCCGTCGGAATGGGGAGTTCGACCGCGACGGGAACGCCGAACGGAGCGGGGAGATTGTCGCGCTTAATTTTGCGGAGCGTGACGTTGACGATGTCGTCGAGGGTGTAGCGTTCGAGGATGTTCACGATCGCATTGCGCACATCGATCATGAGCATGCGCAGGCCGCAGTGTTCCTCATCGGGGCAGCTACAGCGCTCGTAGCAGGTTTCACTCGCGCAGGCGATCGGGGCGAGGCGGCCATCGATCAGGCGGATGACTTCGGAGAAGAGAATTTTCTTCAGCGGTTTGGCGATGAAGTAACCGCCGAATTTGCCGCGCTTTGTCTCGATATAACCTGCGCCGCGAAGCTGAAGGAGGATCTGCTCGACGAACTTCAGCGGGAGCCGTTCCGCGGCCGCGAGTTCGGAAACGGTGACGAGTTCACGACCGAGTTCGTGCGCGACCCCGAGCCGGATCAGGGTGCGCAATGCGTATTCGCCGCGTTTGGTAAGCTGCATGGCTTCTGTCTCTCATCTTAAAGTAGATGGGGCAAGTATATTTTAAGCGACTTTTTTTCTCCTTCTGGCGTATCCCGGCGGCGCGCAGCGGAGGAGAGATCGACGGTCCCAAAAGTCTGTCATCCCGAGCGCAATGGAGGGAGCCTAAGCGACCAAAATGAAGTCGAGGGACCTCAGATTGCGGAAAGATCCATGATCCTCCAGAGGCCGGGGTCCCTCGGCTCCGTTACACTCCGCTCGGGATGACAGGCGTTTTCTTCGAGGGGACGGAGACGAATCAACGGGAGTGCGAGGGACCAGCGCCTCCTCCTCCTTGTCATCCCGAGCGCAATGGAGGGAGCCTGAGCGACCAGAATGAAGTCGAGGGACCTCGGAGTGCAGAATGATCCTTGATCCTCCAGAGGCCGAGGTCCCTCGGCTGCGTTACACTCCGCTCGGGATGACAGGCGTCTTTTTAGCACCGGTGTTTCCCGATCGATGAATTCTCGATGCGCTGCTCAGCGGTGCAGAATTGGCGCGATGATTCGCGAGGGGTGGCTCGCGTCGTGCCACACTGAGTTTGTCGCGGTCACGCCCTCTTTCATCCAGTCGCGGGTCTGCGGGCCGCCGGTCTGGTTGTTGGGCTCGTAGAGCGGCGCGCCGGTGCTCGCGACGGTAACGCGGATGCGATGACCGCGATTGAAGATGAGGCTCGTCCAGCCGAGGTGCATCGGGAGCTTCACGACCTCGCCGGGCGTAAGCAGCACCTGGCGATCGAAGCCTTCGCGATAGCGGGCGCGCAGCGGGTAATCCATGAGCAGGATGCTGCGTCCGTCGGGATACACGTCGCTCACGCGGACGATGAAATCGGTGTCCCGTGCGGTGGAGCTGATGAACAGCTCGGCGGTCACTTTGCCGGTCCACTCCACCGGCTCGCGCAGCGGCTCCGTGGTCCAGGTGGGGACCTCGCTTTGCTGCTCGAAAGGGCGCGCATCTTTCGCTCCGGGAAAGGCGGTGCCGGGGATGCTCATCGGCCGGCGCGGATCGCTGACGTAGCTGGTGGAGGCGGATTTTGCGGCGGACACAGCGAGGCCGAGCTGGCCTTCTTCGTGGAGAAAGTAAGAAGTCGCCGTGGCGGCGGGCGGCCAGTCCGGGGCGGTGCGCCAGACATTGCCGGGAGCGCCTTCTTCGCCGACGGCACCCATCACGTAGTAGCGGACGGCGGGCTGCTTCTCGACGCCGTTCACCTCGTCTTTGAGGTAGTGATTAAACCACTGCGTCATGTGCGCGTAGACGTCGAACATCGCGTTCTCGGGGAACGTCAGTTCGCCAATCTTGTTCGACTTCGGGTAGCCGCCATGCAGCCACGGTCCGATGGTGAGTTGCTGCTGGCCGCGTGAGTTTTCCCCGCCGCGATGTTGCCTCCCGATAAAGCTCTCGACGGAACCCTGGCACATGAAATCGAACCAGCTCCCGATCGTGAAACACGGCACGTTCATCTTGTCGAAATGCAGCGATGCGTCTTCATCGCGCCAGTAGTCGTCGTAGTCGGGATGCGCGTCCCACTCGGCCAGGAGCGCATCGTTGTCTGCCACTTCGCGCGCGACTTTGCCGCCAGCTTTGAAGCGCTCCGGGCGCGTCACGCCGCCGATGCGGTAGCCTTCGTGGAAGAGGCTCAGGCCGGTATCGGTCATGTATTGCGCGATGAGGTGCGGCGGCTGGGTGACGGCGAGGTAGTTCTGCGCGTAGCCCGCCTGCGATCCGCCGTAGGTGCCGATTTTTCCCGTGCACCACGGCTGCGCGGCGAGCCATTCGCACACGTCGTAGCCGTCGCGCAGTTCGCCCCACTGGAGCGCGCGATAGCCACGCCAGACGCCCTCGCTTTCGTAGGTGCCGCGGTAGTTCACGAGCGCGATGACGAAGCCGCCTTCGGCGAATTTTGCGGCCGCTTTGCGCGAGCCGGCGCCGCTGATATCGGCGTAGCGTTGCTCGAAAATTGCCGGCCATTTTCCCTCGCCGGGCGGAAAGAAGACGTAAGCCGAAAGGCGTTTTCCGTCGCGCATCGGGATCATCAGGTGCTCCTCGCGGACCGCACCGAAGTCGAGTGGCATGGGTGGCGCGGCGTGGCCGGTGAGGGGAAGCCATGCGAGGAGAGCGAGGAGAGCGGGGCGTGTGTTCATGGGGGAAGGGAGCGGGGACCACCGCCCGCATGCATCATCGGCAGGTGCTGCGAATGTTGGTGTTTTTCTTCCCACAAAGCGCGCGGCTGCGGGTTCCGAATGAGACGGCTGCGTGCTGTCTCCTCCCGAACTCATGAAAACGATCCTTACCGCTCTACTCGGTCTCCAGCTTTTTTGTTCCGTCGCCCATGCTGCGGAAACTCTGCAGTGGAAAGCAGGTGCTGCGTCGGTCGTGATTACCCCCGACGCCGATATGCCGATGGCCGGTTACGCTTCCCGCAACAAACCCTCCGAAGGCAAAGCCCAGGATCTCTTCGCGAAGGCGCTCGCGCTCGAGGATGCGGCGGGCGGCCGCTTTGTCTTCGTGACGATGGATCTGATCGGCGTCCCGCGCGAACTGCGGGCGCAGCTCGAAATGCGCGTGAGGGAAGCCTACTCGCTCGCGCCCGAAGCACTCCTGCTCAACGCTTCGCACACGCACTGCGGACCTTCCTTTTCGATCGGAAAGCAGGAGACCTACGCGTCGTGGGAGACAAGCAGTGCCGGTGAACGCTATGGGGCTCAGCTCGGGGAAAAACTCTTCAAGCTGATCGGCGCTGCGCTCAATGATCTCGCGCCTTCGAAAGTCAGCTACACCCATGCGCGCGCGGGCTTTGCGATGAATCGCCGCCTGCCGGGCGACAAGGGTTTCCAAAACAGCCCGTATCCCGATGGGCCGGTCGATCAAGACGTGCCCGTCCTCAGCGTGCGCGGCGCGAAGGGCGATCTGCGCGCGGTGCTTTTCGGTTACTCGTGCCACAACACGACGCTCGGTTTTTACCAGTTTTGCGGCGACTACGCGGGGTTCGCGCAGGAGTATCTCCAGGCGGATCATCCGGGTCTGACCGCGCTCTTTCTCAACGGCTGCAGCGGCGATCAAAACCCGTATCCGCGCGGCACGCTCGAGTATGCGCAACGCCACGGCCGCGCGCTCGCGATGGCGGTGGAGGCGGCGCTGACGGTGGCCGCGCCGCGGGCGGTCAACGGACCGGTGCGTGCGAAGATGAATGATGTGAATCTAAAATACGGCCCGCTTCCGACTCGTGAGGAACTCGGCGCACAAGCGAAGTCCGCCGACAAATATACCGCCGGGCACGCCCGTGGCCTGCTCGCGCGGTGGGAGAAAGACGGCGCACTTCCGGAGTCGTATCCGTACCCGGTGCAGGTCGCGCATTTCGGCGGCGACCTCGTGCTCGTGGCGCTCGGCGGCGAAGTGGTGGTGGACTACGCGCTGCGGCTGAAAAAGGAACTCGCGGGCAAGGGCGCGGTTTGGATCGCCGGTTATTCGAACGACGTCATGGGTTACATCCCGAGCCGGCGGGTGCGCGAGGAAGGCGGCTACGAAGGCGAGACGGCGATGCGCTACACCTCGCACCCCGGACCCTGGGCGCCGGAACTCGAGGAGGTGATCGTTGGCGATGTTCATGAGTTGGATCGGCAGTTGCGGCACGCCGCGGTGCCTGCGGCGGTGGAACGGTGAGGCCGGCGCGCCGTTCATTCCGATCCGTTTACCGTCAGACCGGACCGAATCCGCAAACAACTGTCATCCCGAGCGGAATGGAGGGAGCCTAAGCGACTGGAATGGAGTCGAGGGACCTCGGATTGCGGAAAGATCCGTGATCCTCCAGAGGCCGAGGTCCCTCGGCTGCGTTACACTCCGCTCGGGATGACAGGTTTTTTTGTGCGGGACAGTTACGAATCAGAGCGAGGGACAGAAGCCAACTTCCTCCTCCGCGCTGTCATCCCGAGCGGAATGCAGGGAGCCTAAGCGACCGGAATGGAGTCTAGGGATCTCGGAGTGCTGAATGATCCGTGGTCCTCCAGAGGCAGAGGTCCCTCGACTTCGTTACACTCCGCTCGGGATGACAGGTTTTCTTGTGCGGGACGGTTACGAATCAGAGCGAGGGACAGAAGCCAACTTTCTCCTCCGTGCTGTCATCCCGAGCGGAATGGAGGGAGCCTGAGCGAC
>JANPHH010000015.1:0-10946 GCA_031424375.1 Chthoniobacter sp.
GGCCCCGTGAGGTCGACGACAATGCTGTACTGGCGTTGCTCCGGCACCTGGCATCCATTCGCCGACCGAGCGTCGTGACGTTCGAGTTCTGCTTCGTCCCGTTGAGGAGAATGCCCAGCCAATCCACCTTCGGAAACCGCGCAATGTAATAACCGCTCAGCACCTTCACCTCATTCGTGTCCTGCGGCGAAACCTGGAAGCTCGCACCGACCGAATGCCCGAGCTGCCAGAGGTTGTTGTAACTCACCGAACCATTGAGCCGCAGATCCGTGGTGTCGGGGCTGGCGCGGTTGTTGAGTTCGATGCTGCCGTGCAGCGGGAATTTGTCTTTGACGTTGAGATCGATGTCGACCGTGCCGGGTTCCACCCCGGGCCGGAGCGCCGGCGTGATACTGCGGTCGGGCAGCGTGTTCAGCCGCACAATGTCGCGCGTCACGTCGTTGAAGTTCGGCACCGTGCCCTCCGCGAGCGAAGGCGCGTGGCGTTTGATGTCCTCGATGTCGAAATAGCGCGATCCCTTCACCCGCAGGCGGCCCACCTTGTTTTCGACCACCTTCAAAATGATGATCCCGCGCTGGCCGAGTTGCTGCGGCACTTCGACCGTCACCGTCTGGTAGCCCTTGTCCTTGTAAGCCTTCTCCAGCGCCGCCCGCGCCTGCTCGATGTCGTCCGTCGTCCGCTCGGGGCCCATGAAGGGATAGACCGCACTTTCCACATCCACCCGTCCGAGTTGCTTCGCGCCCTCCACCCGGTATTCAGTGATAAATATGGGCTTCAGCGCAGCCGGCGCTGCTGCCGGAGCCGGTGCCTCGAGGGCCAGCGCCTGCCCCGCGCAGACCGCGCCGATCACCAGCCAAAAACTGGCTCGGAACCGCTGACGAGAGCGCTGGAGAAAAAGGGGCATCAAGGGTGGCGAAATACGAGACCGCGTATCTCACCCGAGCGCCGGAACCAGCAAGCAACGGACTGTTACGTTTGGATGCCAAAATTGTGACAGAGCCGCCGATTCCCTCTTCTGCGAGGGCGTCACACAACCATTGGCGGCGCCGGGAATTCACTGCTGACTTTGGCCACGCCACCCAGCTACGTTTTTTGGGGTGCATCTTTCCGCGAACGCATGACCCCGCAGACTTCGTCCGAATCTCGATCTTCGGGATGCATCATCTGGCTCACCGGCCTCAGCGGCGCCGGCAAGACGACGCTCGCCACCGGCCTCACCCATTTCCTCAATCGGCACCACCGCCCCGCCTGCCTCCTCGACGGCGACGAAATCCGCCGCGGACTCAGCGCCGACTTGGGCTTTTCCCCGGAAGACCGCGCAGAAAACGTCCGGCGTGCAGCCGAAGTCGCGGGCTTGCTCGCCCGCTCCGGACTCGTCGCGATCGTGGCGCTGATCAGTCCGATGGAAAGTGAACGCCGCAAAGCGCGGGCGCTGGCCGCTTCGACCGGTGCGGGATTCTTCGAAGTCTTTCTCGATTGTCCGCTCGCCGTCTGCGAGCAGCGGGACCCCAAGGGCCTCTACAAACGGGCTCGCGGCGGCAGCGTGGCGGCATTCACCGGCATTGATGCGATTTACGAGCGGCCCGCCAATCCGGAGATCACGCTCCACACCGGGGAAGAATCGCCGGAGGAAAGCCTGGCGCGGCTCGTCGATTGGCTCCGCGTTCCCGGCGGTTTGCAGGGGCTTGGCTGAAGGGGCGCGCGGGGGTCTTCCGGCGCGCAGCGCCCCATCCAAAAACCATGTCATCCTGAGCGGAGCGAAGGCGGTAAGGTGGGCGAAGCGAAGTCGAAGGACCTCTCGCACCTCCCCCGGCAGGCTCGCCGGGGGAAAAAGTCAGAGGTCGTTGCCTTCGGCTGTCTCGCAGACTCGGCTCGACTCCGCGATGCCCCGCACGCCCCAAAAAACCCGCGCCCACCGCGCATCGCTTCGCTCAGGATGACAGGGGGTTTGGTTGCGCTTCGCGCGCTGACGCTTCCGACGCGTGCTCAAAAAAGCGGACGCCCGCCGATGAAGGTCTGGGTCACTTCGAGATCGTCGCTGAACACGACGAGATCGGCATCCGCGCCGGTCGCCAGCACGCCTTTCCGCGCTTCCAACCCGAGCGCCCTCGCGGGATTCAGCGTCGCCATGCGCACGGCTTCCACCAGTGGCACGCCGGCGAATTCGATCATCCCGCGGACGACGCGGTTCATCGTCGCCACGCTGCCGGCGAGCGCCTTGCCATCTGCGGTGAGGCCCACGTTTTCGCGCACCACGCAGTCGATGTCGGCGAGGTGAAAGTGCTCCTCCTCCGCGAGTCCGGCGCCGGCCGTGGCGTCAGTGATGAGCGCGATGCCGTCCGGCCCTTTGGCCTGATAAAGCATCCGCAACAGCGTGGGCGAAACGTGGCGCCCGTCTGCGATGACCTCGCAGAGAATCTCCGGCTCGCTGAGCACAAACTCGAGCAACCCCGCGACCCGATACGGCCCGCGGCGGCGGGCGGTGGACATGCAGTTGAAGGTGTGAGTCGCCTGCCGCATCCCGTGGGCGAATCCCGCGGCGGCGTCTTCATCCCACGCATCGCTGTGCCCGCCGCTCACGCGAATGCCGGCGCCGGCGAAGGCCTCGATCGCGGCGAGCGCGCCGGGCAGTTCGGGTGCGATCGTGAGCTGGGTGATCGTGTCGCGGAAGGTGAGGAACTGCTCCCACTCCGCGCGCTCGGGATGGCGAATCAGCTCCAGCCGATGCGCGCCGGGTTTTTCTTTCGAAAAATACGGCCCCTCGATGTGGACACCGAGGACCTGCGCGGCGTCGGCAGCTGGGGATTTCTGGTACGCCTCGACTGCACGCAGCACGGCGAGAATTTCCTCCGTGGTCGCGGTGATCGTGGTCAGCGCGAGCGACGTTGTGCCGCCGCGCGCATGGTGCCGGGCGATCGTGGCAAAGGCGTCTGCCGTCCCTTCCATGGTGTCGCGGCGCTGCGCTCCGTGGATGTGCAGATCGATGAAACCCGGCGCCAGAAACCGCCCCCCGAGGTCGATTTCACCAGGCTCCGGCGGGAGCACCGAGTCATGCGAAAGCAGCGCGGCGATCTTTCCATCCTCGATCCGCAGGTGACCGGCCGCGATGCGATCCGGGAGCACGAGCCGGGCGTTGCGCAGCAGCAGCGTGCTCATGCCCGTTGCCACTCCGGCTTGTGATCGTAGACCCACCGGTAGTAATCGGCGCGCCGGAGCTGGCCGGCCGCGGCTTCATCCACGATCAGCACGCACCGGGGATGCATTTGCAGGATCGAGGCCGGCACGTCGGCGGTGATCGGACCCTCGGCGGTCGCCGCGACCGCGGCCGCCTTTGCAGATCCCATGGCCAGCACCACGATCTGCCGCGCTTCCATGATCGTGCCCACGCCCATCGTGATGACGTGCCGCGGCACCTCCGCCTCGCTGCCGAAGAACCGCGCATTGTCCGCGATGGTCCGCGGCGTGAGCGTCTTCAGCCGGGTGCGCGAGCTGAGCGAGGAGCTGGGTTCATTGAAGCCGATGTGACCATCCGAGCCGATGCCGAGAAGTTGCAGATCGATGCCGCCCGCGTGGCGGATCTCGTCTTCATAATCCTCGCAATGCACCGCGATGTCGGTCGCCAGTCCATCCGGCACGTGAGTTCGCTCGGGCCGCACATTGAGGTGCGAGAAAAGGTGCTCGCGCATGTAGGCGCGGTAGGACATCGGGTGGTCGCCGCTCAGGCCCACGTATTCGTCGAGGTTGAACGTGGTGACGTGCGCGCAGTCGAGGTGGCCGGCCAGGTGGCGGTGGACGAGTTCGCGGTAAAAGCCGAGCGGGGTACTGCCGGTCGCGAGACCGAGCACGCTGGCGGGTTTCAGGGCGAGCTGGCGTTGAAAGAGCGCGGCGGCTTCCTTGCTCACGGCTTCGGCGTCGGGCTTAATGATGACTTCCATGCGGGGCCGCCGACTATGAGTTCACCTTCCGATTTTCACACGAGAAAAGCTGCGCGTCTCGCGAAGCTGAAGCTCGACGCTGCCGATTTTGACGAACGATTCGCCCGCAGCTCCGGACCGGGCGGGCAGCATGTGAACAAGGTTTCCACCGCGGTAACGCTGCGCCATGTGCCCACCGGCGTGGCCGTGACCGTGCAGGATTCGCGGTCGCAATCCTTCAACCGCCAGCTCGCGTGGGAGCGCCTGCTCGACGCCATCGAACAACAACGCGCCGAGGTGCGCGCGGCCGAGCGGGCGGCGATCGCGAAGAAGCGGCGGCAAAACTCGAAACGCCCGCGCGGGGTGAAGGAGCGCATTCTCAAGTCGAAGAAGAAACGCGGCGAGGTGAAGAAGCTGCGGGCAAAGGATTGGTAGCGGCTCTGATTTCGTGTCTTTCGTGGACCGCTCCTTCAGACCGGGGACGGCGCATCGAAAAGCCTGTCATCCTGAGCGGAGTGTAACGGAGTCGAAGGACCTCTAATTTCCATCCGGAGCGGGGGAACAAGCCTGCCCGCCAAAGAAAAAGTTAGAGGTCCTTCGACTCCGCGCCGCCCCACTCACCCCACCTCCACCTTTCCCTATCCCGCCCGCCACGCGGCGCTCCGCTCAGGATGACAGGTTTTTCGACGGGCCGCCGAGTTCACAGACCATCTCCCGCCACGCGGCGAGCGACGCGGCGCGGTGCGCGGCGGCATCGAGCACGGACGCGGCAGAAATCGTGGCAGCGTCTTTCGCCCGCGCGGCGAGCCAGTCAGCGAGCGCATCATTTTCACCGACGGCAAAAACGCCCGCGTGCGGGAAACCGCGGAGCAGCGCGGCGACCGCACCATCGGTGGGGCCGACCCACGCGATCGGTCGCGGGAGTGCGAGCAGCAAGCCGAGCTTGCTGGGCCAGAGCAGGCCGCGGGCGGCGGGGAGCTGCGTGACCGCGGCTGCGCCGCAGCGGAGCACCGAGTCCGGCAAGTCCACTTCCGCGACGTAGCCGCTCCACTCGATCTGCCGCAGCCCGAGTTCTTTCGCGCGGCTTTCGGCAGCGGCTCGCGAGGGGCCGCCGCCCTGGAAGCGCAGTCGGATCGGCGAGCCGCGCCGCTCCAACTCCGCCTGCGCAGCGAGCAGCGTTTCCCATTCGTGCGCGCGACCGAGATTGCCGGAGTAGATCCACGTCCAGCCCGCCTCGCGATCCGCTCGCGCGGCGGCGAGTTGCTTCAAGACGGACGCAAATACCCATGGTCGCACGATCAGCGGCTCCACTCCGTAGCCGCGAAGCTGCGCCGCCATGTCTTCATCCAGCACGACGACACGCGCCGCACGGCGATAGCAGAAGCCCATCAGCGCACGGATCGCCCGCGAAAGAAAACTTGCGCGCACCTCGCCGAGCGCCACGGCGATCTCGGGATACAAATCCATGATCCAATGGATCGACCGCGCGCGATGCCAAAGCGCGATGAGCGTGGCGACCACGAGCAGGCACGGCGGCGAACTCGCCGAGATCACCACGTCCGCCCGCGGGCGGTGCAGGCCATCCCACAGCATCCGCAGCAGCGCCACCGCTTCGCGCCGCATCCGCCCACCCTGCTGCTGCGCGCCGCGGTAGTCCTGCCGCGCGGCGACGAAACCCACGGTGTGACCGGCGCGTTCCAACTCGGCCGCCACTTCCGCGAGGAGCACGCCGGTCGGCGCGGGATCGGGTGGGAAGTATTGGTTGAGAAAGAGGACGCTCATGAGGGCGGCAGCGTGATTGGTGAATGGTGATCGGTGATTAGTGAACGGTGTTTCCCGCGCGCAGTTTCTGACCAATCACCATTCACCGATCACCATTCACGCTACCGAATTCCTTCACCACCACCGCCGGATTCCCCGCCACCCGCACGCGCGGCGGCACCGTCTCCAGCACCACGGCGCCTGCGCCGACCATGCTGCCCGGGCCCACTTCCACGCCGGGCGCGATGAAGGCCTGCGCGGCGATCCATGAGCGTTCGTGGATCGTGATCGGTTTCGTCACCAGCTCAAACATCGGCGTCTCGAAACGATGCGAACCCGTGCAGAGAAACGCGCGCTGCGACAGGCACACGTGCGATTCGATGCGCACCGGCGCGAGGCTGAGCACGAGCACTTCCTCGCCAAACCACACGTGATCGCCCACTTCCAGCCGCCACGGGAAGGTGATGTTCACCTGCGCGCGCACCACCACCCCGCGGCCGATCTTTGCCCCGAAAGCCCGCAACAACCCGACCCGCAGTGCCGAGGGCCAGGGTAGCGTATTCAAAAAGAAGATCCCGCGCGCGACCCACCAGAGCGCTTCCTTCCAAGCGGGAGCGCCGCGCTGGAAATCGCCGGTGGTGTATCCCTCTAGCTGCATCGCAGAGGTCGGCACGAGGTGGAGGGAGGGATCATGAGCGCGCGAAAAAAATACCGGTCGGCGCCGTTGCTAGCCAGCGGCGTGCCGGTTCCGCGAGTGGAATCGTCGCGCGCCTTCCTCTCGCCGCCCGGGTCTGCTATGCACGTGCCTGCGGCGGGTCGCCGCACGGCAGCGCGAATCACCATGCACAACTTTCAACTCTGCTCCTCAGTCCCGCCGCGTCCGATTGGTCGGAAACATCGAGTCCTCGCCCGCCTCCCCAGCCTCTTCAAGGTCCCGGCCGAATTCGTTCCGCTGCCCGATCCGCTCACCCAGATGACCACGCCCGAGCAGCGGATCAATCTCTGGCACCTCGTGGAGCAGGTGCTCGCCTACCGCGTGCCCGGCGGCTTCGTGGATCTCGGCTGCTTCGACGGGCAGACCTCGGCGCTGATCGCGGGAATCCTCGCGCGCCTCGAACCCGCCCGGCCGTTTCATCTCTACGACAGCTTCGAAAATCCGCTCGGCCACCGTGGCGACGTTCGCGCGGCGCTGCTCGCGCGGTTTCAGGCTCAGGGCCTGCCCGCGCCGCTGCTCCACGTCGGGCGCTTCGAATCCACACTCCCCGGCGAACTGCCCGCCACGATCGCTTTCGCCCAACTCGACTGCGGAGTGGGCGGCCCGCCCGACCTCCACGCGGAACTGATCGAGTTCTGCCTCGGCCACGTCTGGCCGCGGCTTTCCCCCGGCGCGGTCTGTGTGGTCCAGGATTATTTCGATCCCGAAAATCCGCAGGCTTCGCACAACTACTATCCGCACGTGAAGCCGACCGTGGACCGCTTCCTCGCCCGGCACGGCGTGGAGGCCACGGCGCTCGTCTCGGGGAAATACAGCCACGGCTTTTTCCGCAAGCCGCTCGGGTAGCCACTGGATTCTCGCAGCCCGCGAGCGGCCGGGCGGCCACGCCGACCGCCGCGTGGCATCCCCGTTGCTGTTTCCCCGCACCGCGTGCAAACTTCCGGGCTCATGCCTCATTACCCAGGCTTTGCCCTGGCCCGGAGTTCGCCCGCCGTGCCGCGGCCCGCCCACCCGTAAATGTCCGCACCGACTTCCGTCTCTCCCTTCACCCACGCCGATCGCGAACAGTGGCTGACCTGGTCGCGCGGACGCGTCAGCGAGTTGCCCGGTGGCGGCGTCGTCACCGCGGTGTTTTCGAAATGTGTCGCCGAGGCACCGGATGCGCTCGCCGTGGTGGATGGCGCGACTCGCTGGAGCTACGCCGAACTCGATCGCCGATCCTCCGCTATCGCGCGGCAACTCCGCGCTCGCGACCTCCCACCCGGCGCGTTGATTGGCGTCCCGGCGATTCGGTCAGCCGCTTTCGTCGCGACGGCACTCGGGGTGTTGAAAGCGGGCGGCGCCTACGTCCCGATCGATCTCAATGAACCGCCCGAGCGCATCGCCCGCCGCCGTGCGGATTGCGCGGTGGTCCTCGATCTCACCGAATCTTCCTCATCATCTTCCTCCAATCCGGAGACCGAAGGAGACGCGCGGAACGAGGACGAGGACGAGGACGAGGACGAGCATGAGACCCACCCCGCCGCCGACTCGCCGGCCTACGTCCTCTACACCTCCGGCTCCACCGGCACGCCCAAGGGCGTCATCGTCCCGCACCGCGCGATCGTCCGCCTCGTCTGCCACACGGACTACCTCGCGCTCCAACCCGGCGACGTTTTCGCCTTTCACTCGAACCTCTCCTTCGACGCCTCCACGCTTGAACTCTGGGGGCCGCTGCTCAATGGCGCCGCGCTCGTCGTCACCGACACCGAGACCGTCCTCAGCGCCACCGCGCTCGCCGCGCATCTGCGCGAGCACGGCGTTACCGCACTCTGGCTCACCACCTCGCTCTTCAACCAACTCGCGCACGAAGCTCCCGCGATGTTCGCCGGCCTGCGCACCCTCATCTTCGGCGGCGAAGCGGCCGATCCCGCCAGCGTCCGCCTCGTGCTGGAGCAGAGCCGCCCCGCGAATCTGATCAACGGCTACGGTCCCACCGAGACGACCACCTTCGCCGTCTGCCATCGCGTCGAGTCGGTGGAAGGCGACCGCGTCCCGATCGGCCGCCCGATTGCGAATACCGACGCCTTCATCCTCGACGAAAATCTCGCGCCCGCCGCGGAAGGCGAACTCTTCATCGGCGGCCCCGGCGTCGCACTCGGCTATCTCCAGGCGCCGGAACTCACCGCGCAGCGTTTCATCGAGACGCCCTTCGGCCGACTCTACCGCACCGGCGACCGCGCCCGCTGGCGCGCCGACGGCACGATCGATTACCTCGGCCGCGCCGATCGACAGGTGAAGATCCGCGGCTACCGCATCGAGCCCGGCGAAATCGAAGCCGCCCTGCGCGAACACGCCGCCGTGCAGCAGTGCCTCGTTACACCGCGGATCTCCGCGAACGGCGAACCCTTCCTCGCCGCCTACGTCATCGGCGGTGCCGCCCCGCACGAACTGCGCGAATTTCTCCGCACCCGCCTCCCCGCGCACATGGTCCCCGGCGCGTTTGCGAAAGTGGACGCCTTCCCGCTCACCGCGAATGGCAAGCTCGACCTCCGCGCCCTGCCCGAGCCCATTGAGGCCGTCACCGAACGCCCCGGCTTCGTCGCCGCGCACGCGCCGCTCGAGCGCGCCGTCGCTGCCGTGTGGCAGAGCGTGCTCGGCATCTCCGCGGTCGGCATCGACGACAATTTCTTCGACGTCGGCGGCAACTCGCTGCTCCTCCTCCGCCTCCGCCTCGCGCTCGTCGCGGCCCTGAAACGCGACGATCTCCGCATCGTCACGCTCTTCCAGCACCCCACGATCCGCCGCTTCGTTTCGCACCTGGAAGCAAGCGCTCCACTTTCCACAAATACTCTGGCCGCAGCCACCTCCCGCGCGGAAAAACTCCGTGCGTCCATGGCACAGCGGCGGCTACCAACTGCGAGACGATGACCGAATCCGAAACCCTCGCGAGCAGTATCGCGATCATAGGACTCGCCGGACGATTTCCCGGCGCGCGGGACATCGCGGAGTTTTGGCGAAACCTCGTCGAGGGGAAGGATTGCATCACCCGGCTGAGCGACGATCAGCTCGCCGCGTCCGGCTACGATCCGGCGAAAGTGCGCGCGCTCCCCGGCTACGTCGCCGCCCGCGGGCTGATCGAAAAGCCCGAGTGGTTCGACGCCGCATTTTTCAACGTCTCGCCGAAAGAAGCCGAAGTCATCGACCCGCAGCAGCGGATCTTTTTGGAGATCGCCTGGGACGCGCTCGAAGACGCGGCGTGCGATCCGTCGCGTTACGCCGGCCTCATCGGCGTTTTCGGCGGGCTGACGAACAACACCTACTTCCCGCACTTCGTCCGCCACCGCCGCGACCTGCTCGAAGCCGTGGGCACCGCCACCGCGGTCCTGGCGAATGAAAAGGATTTCCTCGCCACGCGGCTCGCCTACAAGCTCGACCTCCGCGGCCCCGCGCTAAACATCCAGACCGCCTGCTCCTCATCGCTCGTCGCCGTCTGCACCGCCGTGCAGAGCCTGCTCGCCTACCAGTGCGACACCGCGATCGCCGGCGGCGTGTCGGTCACCTTCCCGCAGGAGCGCGGCTATTTTTATAACGAAGGCGCGATGACTTCGTCCGACGGCCGCTGTGCGCCGTTCGATGCGTCCGCGAGCGGCACCGTCTTCTCCAGCGGTGCGGGTGTGGTCATCTTGAAGCGGCTCGCCGATGCGCTGGCCGAGGGCGATCAAATTTACGCCGTCATTCGCGGCACCGCGCTGAACAACGACGGCGGGAAAAAAGTGAGCTTCGCCGCGCCGAGCGTGGACGGTCACACGGAAGTGATCGCGCTCGCCCAAGCCGTCGCCGACATCACGCCCGACAGCATTTCCTACATCGAGACGCACGGCACCGGCACGCCGCTCGGCGACCCGATCGAAATCGCCGGCCTGACCCAGGTCTTCGGCGTCGCGCCGATCGCAAAGCAATCCATCCCGATCGGCTCCGCGAAAGGAAACATCGGCCACCTCGACGCCGCGTCCGGCGTCGTCGGCCTGATCAAAACCGCGCTCGCATTGAAGCACGGCCAAATCCCGGCGAGCCTCAATTTCCAAACCGCGAATCCCGCGCTGCACCTCGAAGAGAGCCCATTCTTCGTGAACACCGAGCTGCGCCCGTGGCCGCGCGCCACCGAACCGCGCCGCGCCGGCGTCAGCTCCTTCGGCGTCGGCGGAACGAACGCCCACCTCATCCTCGAAGAAGCGCCGCTTCCTCCCAACTGTCATCCTGAGCGGAGTTCCTCGGGGGCCGAGGCGGCGGCGCCCGGGACAAGTGGGGGCTGGTCCGCGGGCGAGAAGGTGGGGAGGAACGTAGTCGAAGGACCTCTCGCATCCGCGGGCAGCGGCGGTGCGGAGCCCTCCGCCTCGGAAAAGTTAGAGGTCCTTCGACTGCACGCTGCCCCCCCCCCCCCCCCCGACCCACCACCAACCCCGCAGCGCACCCCTCAGGATGACACGATTTTGGATCGGCCAGCGGCCGTCGCCCCCCCCCCCCACCACGTCCAAAACGCCAAAAACCCGACCCCCCACCACCAGCCCGCCCAC
>JANPHH010000016.1:0-10807 GCA_031424375.1 Chthoniobacter sp.
GACGACCGGGCAGCGGCTGAAATGGGATTGGTTCCGCCGCTACCTGCTCGATCCACAATCGCTCCGGCCGGGCACGCGCATGCCGGCGTTTTGGCAGGATGGAAAATCCGCGGTGAAGGCGTTTCTCGGCGGTGAAGCGGAGCCGCAGATCCTCGCGATCTGGTCGTTCCTCGCGCGGAAGAATTTCACCGACTTGCCGCCCGGCCTGGTATTGGGAGCGCAGGAAATCGTGGCGGACAAGGAGGCGATCATCTACCGGAATCTCATCGACGGCGGCGGGCCGCGCGCGATCGGCGTGGGGTATCCGGAGAAGGCGAACATCGCTTTCAACGCGGATGAAATGCGCCTCGCGCTGATCTGGCAGGGGGCGTTCATCGATGCGGCGAAACATCGCAGCGGTCGCGGTCAGGGTTTCCAACAACCGCTCGGCAGCAATGTGGTGCAGGGACCGCCCGGGCCGCCGCTCGCGGCGTTGGAAAGCGAGATCTCGCCATGGCCCACGGCGACAGGCAAGGACGCGGGTTATCAGTTCCACGGCTACCGACTGGACGCGCTGCGCCGGCCGGCTTTTCGCTATTCCTTCGGTGAGGTGCAAGTGGAGGATTTTCCGCTCGCGGTGGTCGCGAACGATGATCCCGGCTTGCATCGCACGATCACGCTGAAGAGCGCGGAACCACCGGAGCGGCTCTACTTCCGCGCAGCGGTGGCGGAGAAGATCGTGGAGCAAGACGGCGCGTTTCTCATCGGCGAAACGCTGCGGCTGAAATTCCCCGGCGCGAAACCGATCATTCGCAATGCCGACGGCAAGGCTGAGTTGCTTGTGCCGATCACCTTCACCGGCGCAGAGGCGAAGCTCGTGCAGGAGATCACATGGTGAGCGCCACCTTGCGCACGGATCGGCGCGGAACTAACCTGCAACCATGAGTTTCGCCGAAGTCAAAGAACGCGTGAAGGAGCTAACGCCCGAAGAACTCGACGATCTGGCGCTGCATGTGGAATTCCTGCGACGGACCAACGATCCCGCGTGGCAGCAGGAAATGGCGCGGAGAGCGCAAGCGGCTGCCGCAGGCGCGGAACTTCATTCGATGGAAGAGGTGGAAGCGCTCCATCGCCGGTTGATCGCGGAAGGTCGATAGGGTGGAACCGTATGCTGTCTTCCTGAATCTGGAGTCTCTTCAGCAATTCTCCGCCCTGACGAGCGCCCAGCGCCGCGTCTTGGTGCGCATCTTCGGTCAGCTCTCTTCGTTTCCCGAGCAACTGCCCGACGTGGATTTTCCCGGGCCGCATCAAGTTCCCTATCGCGCGAAACGATTTGGCGACTGGGAGCTGACCTACCGAATCGATTCGCCGGTTCGGCAAATTCAGATTCTCGGCATCAAAAAGCTCTAAAATCATTTCATGGGTTTCCACTTCCGATTCCGCCTCTCCCTCACCACCTGGGCGGCTCTGCTTTTCACCCCCTGCATCCTCACCGCCGCGCCAGCACCGGGGTCCGCCGAGCTAAAAGCCGCCGAAGCCGAATACTACAAAATCTTCACGCTCCCCACTCCAGACGGCGTGCAGCTCGAAGCAGGCGCGCTGTGTTTCCTCGGGCCGGACAAGCTGGCGGTGTCCACGCGGATCGGCGACATCTGGATCGCGGATGGCGTGCTGGCCGAACCGCCCGCGCCGCGCTGGAAGCTCTTCGCGAGCGGGCTGCACGAGGTGCTCGGATTGGCTTACAAGGATGGCTGGATCTATGCGACGCAGCGCTGCGAGGTGACGAAAATCAAAGACGAGGATGGCGACGGACGGGCGGATCTTTTTGAGACACTCGGCGATCCGTGGTCGATCAATGGCGACTACCATGAGTATGCGTTCGGCTCGAAGTTCGACCGGCAAGGTAACCTCTGGGTGGCACTGTGCCTCACGGGTTCATTCAATAGCGACAGCCCGTATCGCGGCTGGGCGTTCACCATTTCACCCGAGGGGAAAGCGACGCCGATCTGCACGGGGCTGCGCTCGCCGGGCGGCATCGGCTTCAACGCGGAAGGCGACGTCTTCTACACGGACAACCAGGGCCCGTGGAATGGCGCGTGCAAATTGCAGCAACTCCTGCCCGACAAGTTCGTGGGCCACCCCGGCGGACTGAAATGGTTCGATGAACCGGCGACGAAGGATGCGATCGCGAAGGCCGGATTGCACAAGCCCGAGGGCGCGCCGGAGAGCGGGAGCCGCGTCGTTCTCGAAGCGAAGAAGATGCCGGAGTTGCTGCCGCCGTCGGTTTACTTTCCCTATCCCGCGGCGGGGAAGATGAAGATGGGACACTCGACGTCGGGCTTTTGTTTCGAAGGCAGCGAGCGGTTCGGGCCGTTCCGGAAGCAGCTTTTCGTCGGCGAGCAGAGCGACTCGACGGTGATGCGCGTGGCGCTGGAGAAGGTGAATGGTCACTGGCAGGGCGCGGTGTTCCCGTTCCGCTCCGGTTTCGACAGCGGTTGTCTGGCGCTGGAGTTTGCGAGCGATGCGTCGCTTTTCGTGTATGGCACGGATCGCGGCTGGGGCGCACGGGGCGGCAAACCTTTCGCACTGCAGCGCGTGGTGTGGACGGGCAAGGCGCCGTTCGAGGTCCACGAGATGCACGCGCGGGCGGATGGGTTTGAATTCACCTTCACCGAGCCAGTCGATGCGAAGAGTGTGAGCGCGCCGGAATCGTGGGAGGTGGAGACTTATACCTATATCTATCAATCCAGCTACGGGAGTCCGGAAGTGGATGGCACGAAGCCGATGATCCAAAGCGTGACGGTGGCGCCCGATGGAAAGAGCGCCCGCGTGGTGCTGGATGCGATCCACGAAGGTCATGTGCATGAGTTTCACCTGCCCGGCGTGCGCTCCGCAAAAGGCGCACCACTGCTCCACGACTCGGCCTACTATACGCTCTTCTACATTCCGCAGTCGTAGGCTTGATCAGCTCGCACGTTGCCGCGAAGGTCTCACTTATGAAATTGATCCCCATCATCGTTTGCGTGTTCGTCGCGTTCGCCCTCCCTGCCTGCACCACGGCCAAGAAAGAAGAATGCAAGACCAGCGGTTCGTGCTGCGCCAAAGACGGCATGAAGAAGCACCGTTAGTCGCGCGGCATTCACCACGCAGCGAATTCAAGGGCCGGGATTTCGATCCCGGCCTTTTCGCGTCGGAACCTCAGGGAACGAGCGCGAGGTGTGGCGCGAGCACGGCTTCCTCCCCTTCACGCGCCGCATCCACGCGGAGACTGGCCCCCGCTTGCGCCACCTGATCCCGCGCGCGGGCCAGGATCGCGGTGATCTGACTGTCATCGTGCGCGGGGTCGTGGTGGAAAAGGAAGAGCCGCTTCACCCGGCCGGCGATGGCAAATCGCACGACATCGTCGACGCAACCGTGTCCCCAGCCGTGATGCGCCACGTATTCCTCCCGCGTATACTGCGAGTCGCAGATCAGGATATCCGCATCGCTGATGAAATCATTGAGTCGTTGCTCGATCGTCCTCGGCAGCGTTCGTCCCGCAGCGTCCGCCGCACCCCGCTCGACGGGCCCGATTTCGTTGTCGGGCAGATAAACGATGGAACCCGCGCTGGTGGTGAGCCGGTAGCCGACGCACACGCCGGGATGATTGGAAAAGCAGGTTTCGACGCCGATCGGACCGATCTTGAACTCCATCCCCTTGAGTTCCTCGATCGAAATATTTCCCGGCATCTGCTTGAGCGCGATCGGGAAATAGGGACTCTCCATCTGCCCGGCGAGCGTGGCCGCCAGGCCTTCCCGGGCTCCTTCGTAGCCGAGCACGCGGAGGTGATTGCGCGGGTCGTAGGCGGGGAGGAAAAACGGGAAGCCTTGAATGTGATCCCAGTGCGTGTGGGTGATCAGCACGGTGAGTTCGATCGGCGAATCGGCGAACTCCGCCGCGAGCGAATGCCCGAGAGGCCGCATCCCGGATCCCGCATCGAGAATCACGATCTGCCCTTCGGCGCGCAACTCGACGCACGACGTGTTTCCGCCATACCGCACCGTGTCCGGCCCTGGCGTCGGGATCGACCCGCGCACGCCCCAAAACTTGATCGTCGCCAAGCCGGGCGGCCGCTCGCTCTCGGCAGCCTTTGGAGGCCCGCTGCCATTCGTTTTCACGGGATGGAAGCGGTCGAGGGCGGCGAGCAGTTCGCTGAAGACGATCGGTTTGACGAGATAATCATCCGCTCCGGCCTGATGCGCGCTCTCCCGATCGGCAGGAAAATCGCGACCCGTGACCACGACGATCCGGGTATTGCGCAGCTCGTGCTGGGCCCGGACCGTGCGGCACACCTGATAGCCATTGCCGCGCGGCATGAGGAGATCGCAGAGGATCACATCCGGTCGGTGGAGGATCGCGAGTTCGATGCCGCTCTGCCCGTCGCTGGCTTCGATCACTTCCCAATCCGCACGCCGCAGCAGTTCGGCTGCAGGGGCGCGGCAAAATTCATCGTCGTCGATCAGGAGGATCGTTCGCATTCGGTCGGGCGGAATCCTTTCAGCAAATCCGCCAAATACAAGCCGCTGCTTGAACGACTCCTCGCGGGCGACCGGTCTTGTGGCCGCCGAATCCGGTCGATAACGTCCCGCGACATGAATGTTTCCGCTTTGCGCAGCCCCTCCGTGAAAGTCGCCGGCATCTTCTACCTCGCCCGCATGTTCGACAAAGTCCGCCGCCACGCGGCAGGCGAGCTTCCGGCTGAATATCATGCCAATCTCGGAGGCGGTTTCGACGAGCGGGCGCTGAGCTTTCTGTGGATCGAATATCCGGCGCTGGTCGAGCGCGTGAAGCAGGGCGGCACTGACGACGAGATCGCCGAGTGGGCCTTCGCGCAGGGGCGCCGACCCAATGCGGAGGAGATTGAGATCTGGAATGACTTCATGCGCAAGCGCGGCTGGAACGACGAAATCACTCCGCGCCTGCTCCAGGGGAAGAAGGAAGGCGGCTTCGAGGACCGCGACGAAATCCAGACGATGTTCGCCTACATCGACGCCGACGAAGGCCGCGATCCGGCGGAAACCGCCGCCGCAAACCCGTGAAGCCTCTCCCGAGCTAGGCCCCGCAACCGCAATCCGGCCCGCAGCCCTTCTCACTCATCACGCGCACTTCCAGATTGATCCCCTGGAAGCCGATCTGCTCACGCACCACGCTGAGAAAATCGACCACGGTTTCATCTGGCATCCCCACGCAATCCACCTGCAAGCGCAGCGGCTTGCCCATCAGTTCCGGATACGCCTCCGCCATCTCACCATCGAGCGCGAAAGACAGATAGGCGTTCACCTTCTCCTGGAGCTGAAAGAGCCGCAGCTCCGAACCATCCCAGGGTCGCGGCTCGAGCATGATCAGCACGACCTCGCGGGTAGTGGCGTCATTCGCCACGATGTCGATGACGTGCGCGTGTTCGACGCCGCGCGGGCCGTCGGGAGTGGATGGGTGATTCATGCGGTGGAAAAAGGTGGCGGTTGCCTTCGCGGAGAAAGCTCCCTCCACTTGTCTCGATGAAAGCCATTGTCGTCAAAGAATTCGGCGGCCCCGAAGTCCTCAGACTCGAAACCGCGGCCGACCCCACACCCGGCTGGGAGCAGGTCGTCGTCCGCCTCGCCGCCATCGGCGTGAACCCCGTGGACACCTACATTCGCTCCGGCGCCTACGCGGTAAAGCCGGAGTTGCCCTACACGCCGGGCGTGGATGGCGCGGGCACGATCATCGCCCTCGGCGGCGGAGTTCGCGGACTGCGGGAAGGTGATCGCGTCTACCTCGCCGGATCGCTCACCGGCACCTATGCGGAACGAGCGGTCTGCGGCATCACGCACGCGCATCCCCTCCCCGAGCGGATCAGCTTCGCCCAAGGCGCGGCACTCGGCGTGCCTTATGCCACGGCACACTTCGCATTGTTTTCGCGCGGCGGAGCGCGGCCGGGAGAAACCGTTCTCGTCCATGGAGGAACCGGCGGCGTCGGCACTGCCGCGATCCAGTTCGCCCGCGCCGCGGGGCTGAAAGTCCTCGCCACCGGCGGCACCGAAGCCGGCCGGCAACAGGCCCGCGAACAAGGCGCGCACGAAGTCTTCGACCACACGGCGGCAAACTACCTCGACGAAATCCAACGATTCACCGCCGGACGCGGCGTGGATCTGATCGTCGAAATGCTCGCCAACGTGAACCTCGGTAAAGACCTCACCCTGCTGGCGCGCGGCGGGCGGGTCGTCGTGGTCGGAAGTCGCGGCCCGGTGGAAATCAATCCACGCGACGCCATGGCCCGGAGCGCCGACATCCGCGGCGTGATGCTGCTCACCGCGACACCGGCAGAAATCGGCGGCATCCACGCAGCGATCGTTGCCGGCCTTGAGAGCGGAACGCTCCGTCCGGTCATCGGTCGCGAAATTCCACTGACCCGTGCGGCCGACGCCCACATCGCCGTCCTCGCACCCGGCGCGAGCGGAAAGATCGTCCTCATTCCCTGAACGCTCCCACCCGCGAGACCGCCGCCCCTCCGATCCGCAACGGGAAAACCCGCTTGCCGCCCTGCGAGAACGTGCGATACCTTCCCGCCCTTCGCCAGTGTAGCTCAGTGGTAGAGCAGCTGTTTCGTAATTCTAAGTAGCTGCTTTGCAGAGGTTTGCGCAGCTTTGCATCGCTTTGAATCTTTCACTCCCGGAGGCATTTACCGCGATTGAGAATTTTCACAGCGATGCGCTGATTTACACCGTTTTGCGGCTAAAAATGCCGCGACCGTAGAAAAGGACCGTGAATTTTAGGGGCCGTGAAAAGGCGCCGATCCGCCGATTTACCGCCCTGCTCCTCGCGAAAATGAATGGCACGAAATCCCGGTGCGGCAGGAGCAATTCAAAATCTTCTGCCCGCGCCTTTGTGCGGACTGCGAAAACGCGAGATCGACACGCTGCTCTGGCGATCGGTCGATTTCGACAAGGGGTCATCCGCATTGAACGCACCGAATATTTCCAGCCGAAGAGCGAAGACAGTGCCGCGGAGATCGACGTCGCGCCGGAGTTGATTGCAATTCTGCGCGGGTTCCGCGCAACGGCGAAAGGCGAGTTCGTGATCGAATCCGAGAATCCACCGCGATATCACACCAGCCGTTGCAATTACCGGGCCGAAAGGGAATTCACCGCCATTTACGCCTGGCTGGCCGACAAAGGTTTATCCGCACGGAAGAAGCTTCACGAATTACGCAAGGAGTGCGGAGCCGTGATTGCGAATAGTCTGGGGATTTTTGCCGCGTCACGCGCCCTGCGGCATTCCGATATTCGAATTACCTCCCAGTATTACGCCGATAAAAAGGTCCGAATCACCACCGGCTTGGATTGCTTTCTAGCTGAGCAGAAGGCGGATGATTGAAATGACGTGCCAACTCTCCAACGTCCCAACGCGCCCAACGCGCCCAACACGCCCAACAGCGCGGCCCGTTCGATGCAGACGTAAGCGGCGCAGCATCTCGCCGCGGACAAAGTCAATTAGACTGATGAAAACCGTGTTGGATGGATCAATGGTCTTTTCCATCGACTCACGGGCGGGCGGGCGGCGCGGGCAATTCAAACCCGTAGAGCCGATTCACATTCGACCGCACGCTTCGCGAGTGCTTCGCTCAAGCGCCCGATGACATCGTGAGCGATCCCTTGCGCCTTGATCTCCGTTGACACTTGCCGCGCTGCATCGGGCAGTGCTCCGGCCATGCGCTGAATTCGGGACCGGAGGGCGTCGAAGTCGATTCGCAGTTCCGCGGCGCATTTTCCCCACTCGCGTGCGCCAATCGTCAGGACTTTGTATTTGCTGCCAATCTTCATCGCGAGGGTGGCGTCACGCGGCGCGATCTGACGGGCATAGGGGAGTGCGCTGGATAGATCGTAGAGCGGCGAAAGACGGACCTGGCCCTGCGGCGCGATGAGAAAGGAATAGTTTTTGGCGTGAGCGTCGGTCCCGCAGATCAGCCAGTTGAAGATCAACGCGTCCACAAAACGCGCTTCGTCCTCCTCGCGTGCGGAGGAGTTCTCACGGATCAGTCCGATGATCTCGCGGGGGGAGGAGCCGCCCTGATTTTGATATTTGATCTGCGGCATCCGCGCGAGCGCCTGACACATGTCCTCCTGGTGAATGCGCGTGACCTTTGCGCCGTTGCGCACCCGATCGTAGCGCTCGACAACGATGACCGCCGCGTCGTCGAAATACTCAATCACCGACGGCGCCACCGGCATCTCCAACGCCCTCGCCAGGCTGATGCAGAAATGTTCGTTCTCCGCGTAGCCGTCGAAGCTGCCGGTCGCGGGTTTGAAGATGTGCGTCGTGGGAATCATGCCCGACGGCACCCCCCACCGCTTGCCCTTTGGATCGTAGTAAAAACCGGTTTTGGGCTGGGCGCCGGCGAGGCTGAATTGGCCGGCATCGGCCGCGGTGCGCGAGACGCTGTGATCCTTGAGGAGCAGATGCACGCGCGCCGCAATCTCGCCTTCCTTCAGCCACTTTACCGCGCCTGTGTCCGAACCCTGCAGCCACTTCGCAGCGCGCTCCGGACGGACCAATTGCACAGCCCCGGCGCATTCCTCGCCGACGTGAGCGAGCAGTTGGAAAGCATGGCGTGTCGACACCTGAAAGCGCTCGCCCCAGCGTTTGAGGACGCCGTCGTTGTCCGGGAGCAGGCCCCAGAGGAAAGGGTCAACGGCTTTGTGTCCGTGCTCCGCGGCAGCGAGTGGCATGGAAAGGGAGAGTGGGTGGCTCGCGGCGGCATTCCGCCATTCGGGCGCATAGACGAAGCTCAGGCGGTCGCGATTGCGGTCCCACAGGACGCGTCCCATCATCGCGCCACCGGCGAGAGCGTGCAGTTCCTCGGTCATGATTTCGGAGACAGCGTGCCGCGGATGACGTGGTTCAAATCGACCTCTCGATCGACCCTCGGAGCCGGACCGCGGGTGAGGAAGAGGACGCGTCCAATTCAACGCCAAGTTCCTTCAGCGCCCGCAGGGCCAGACCGATCTGGGCAGTTGGCTTTCCTTTCTCCAATTGCACAACCCAGAGCCGACTCACGCCGACTCTGCGCGCCAGCTCTTCCTGGGTCCAGCCAAGGCCGGAGCGCCGGTCGCGGATGAGAGCACCGATGTCGTTGGAAGTTTTGATCTGCACGGTGGGTGATCATGGCGTGTAAGCGAACGAATACAATGCTAATATGTATGCGGTCCTATACATTTCCGGGGTGTCAGCGCTCGCATCCACTGGCGTTGCTGCCCCTCCGCCAACACAAACGCCGACCACGGAGGGTGACCGTATCAAGCGCGCCGTCTTCGCTCTTCGAGTCGGGGCCAGGCGATCTCATGGGACTCGACGGCGGTAGTGAACCGTCCACTGCCGCATCCATTCATCGAGTTCGCGGGGTTTGAATCGCACCTTTCCGCCGTCATTCGTATGCGGCGGCGGATTCCGGGAAGCCCGCCACGGCACGGGTCGCTTTATCGATAGCGGCGAACAACTCAGTCACCTTTTCGATAATGCTCTTGGCGTGTTCTTCGAGGTTCGTGCTCATATTCGTCATCTCAGTCGCGCTCGGCACTATCGCAATCAGTGATCCTCCGGTGAAATAACCAAGTGAGGACGCCACACGAGCCGCTGCAGATCAAGGACACACAGCGGCTCGGAGCTGGCGGCGAGTAGTCGCTAACCGAGGAAGTGCTCCCAGTCGCGGACGCCGTGGTGGTTGCGGATCAGCACGCTGGCCGGCATCACGCGAGGCGCGACTGGTTGCTTGCGCAGGCGCAGGCCGGCTTCGTGCGGGAGACGGTTCGCTTTGCGCGAGTTCACTTCCCGGTGGGCGAGGACGCAGTTGTCCCAGGACGTCTTGTCGCCGCGGGAGCGCGGGACAACGTGGTCGATTTGCCCTCCTTTGGCGAGAGCTTGCGGCCAGTGTATTGGCAGACGCCGCCGTCGCGTTCCCAGATGCCGCGGGCGCCGAAGCGCGGGCGACCCAGCGGAACCTTGGCGTAGTTGGCGGCGACGATGACGGTGGGCACGCGCACGGGGCCGCGCGGGGTGTTCACGGCGTTGTCGTGCTCGCGGACGGGCAGCTTCAGCCAGTCGTCCCAACGGACGGGCGAAATGTATTCGTCGCTTTGAACGTCGAGCGCGGTCGCAGCGCCGCTGGCGATCATGCAGAACGCCTCCGCTGGCGTCTTCACATGGATCGCCTGCCAGTGCCGGTTCAGCACCAGCACGGTCGATTTGTTGAGGATGTCGTTCATTTGAAAAGTGAGTGGTGAAAGGTTGGCGGAGGCGGAACGGTTCACGTCCCGCCTCCGCGGTTTGTCAGTCTTCGGCGCGGTCGCCGGCCGGGCACATCTTCACGAGCTTCGGATCGAACTGGCCGAGGACTTCGACCAGATCGGTCTGCGCGGCCATGACGGCGTGGATGTCCTTATAGACACCCGGCACTTCATCGAGGCCGGCGGAGAGCAGTTCGACACCGCGCTCGGCGAGCAGCTTCTTCGTCGCGCTCCAGGTGAAGGACTGCATCGCCTTCGTGCGGCTCATCACGCGGCCCGCGCCGTGCGACGCGCTGTTGAGCGACTCGGGCGAACCCTTGCCGCGCACGACGTAGCCGGGCGACGCCATCGAGCCGGGGATGATCCCGAGCACGCCGGCACCCGCGGGCGTCGCGCCTTTGCGATGCACAATGACTTCGCGCTCTTGGCCATTCACGACGTGCGTTTCTTTCCACGCGAAATTGTGATGGTTCTCGATGTCGAGGATCACGTGCGCGCCGAGCTTCTTCGCGATGTGCTTGTGGAT
>JANPHH010000017.1:0-41380 GCA_031424375.1 Chthoniobacter sp.
ATCCCGATCCCCGCCGTGCAAAAAACCGCGCAGATGCAAATCCTCCTCGCCCAAGCCAAGGCACCGCAAGTCGTCACGCAGTTCGCCACCGAAGACATCACCAAGTGGCCCTTCTGGAAACGCGGCGACGGCTACCTCCTGAGAGGCCGCGCCCTCCTCATCACCAAGAACGCCAAGCAAGCCGAGGCCGACCTCACCCACGCCCTCGAATGGCTCAGCGACGACCGCGCGCGCAAATCCGCCAAGCAGGGCCTCCAGTCGCTGCAAGGCCCGAAGTAAAGATACCGATTTGGCCAAGCTTCTTTCCATCATTCTTACTTCTTGGCCTTCGCTTCATCATCCCCTTCCTTCGTGTCCTTGAAAGTTGGACCGATGGGTGGCAGTGCCTTCGCCCATTTGTCGAAGCGCGCGAGGAGTTCCTTGGCCTTCTCGGGATGCTGAGTCGTGAGGTCGTGTGCTTCTTTCGCGTCGTCACTCAGGTCGATGAGTCGCCATTGCTTCTGCTCTCTGCCACGAACGAGCTTCCAGTAGCCTGCGGATGGCTTGTTCCGCACGCCAGCGCCAGAACAGGGCTTCATGCGGGTCGGTGCTGTCTTCGCCAGCCAGGAAGGGAAGCAGGTTCACGCCGTTCAACGTGGCTTCGACTTTAGCCGAATCTTCTGGAGCTGAAGCTCCAGCCACTTTCAGCGCGGTCGGCAGCTCATCGTGCGAACTCACCGGGCGGTCGCAGGTTTTGCCGGCGGGCAGATGACCTGACCATTGCACGATGAAGGGGATGCGGTGCTGTAAACGGCGGATGAAAAGTGCGGTGGGTGCCACCTTGTGAGGCGGCGGTCGAAAAGTGCGGCACCTCCAAGTTAACCATGGAGGATGTTTACTGATATGGAGCAATGGAACGAGATCAGCCGGCGGGTGTCGTTTATGATAACACGCGGACCGGCTCAACTCGGCTTAGATGAGCTTTTCGAGCGCCTCGGCCAGCTTGCCTCGGCAGGCGACGTAGCTGATCTCCTGTTCGACCCAAAGCTCCAGCCCCGCCAGGTCGGAGCCGATGAAGATGAACCAGTCAGCCGGGTCGTTGACGTCGGTCTTACGCGGCAAGGGGGACTCCTCCGCTCAGGATCGTCGCAAAAAAATGATCGCGGCGGGCACGCTTCTCGTCGAGCCGCTGTGGCGTGATGGGGATGACGCCGGGGTTGAGTTTCCAGCCGGCGATGTCGAGCGCGGCAGCGCCGAACGCGTGGGGTCCCGAATGACGCGAGGGCGGCAGCGATCTGGCAGAAAAAAAGCCCCGCCTCACGGCGGGGCTTTGGTGGTTCGGGAAACGACTAACGGGAAATCAAACCGACGGATCTCGCTGCGACTAAACGCCTCGGCGGCGACGCTTGACATGGAGCTGCGCAAGCGACTTGGCCAAGGCGGCCTGCACCGCGGCGGCTTCTTCGCCTCCCAGTTCGTGTTTGTTCGCGATGGCTTCCTGCGCGCGCTTCACGGCAGCTTCGGCAGCGTTTTCGTCGATCGCATCCCATTCGATCGCCATGTCGGTGAGGACCCTGACGCTCGTCTGGTCGATGGTCACGAAGCCTTCGCCCACGGCGAGGAATGACTCGGTGTTGCCCTTCTTCACGATGAGTTCGCCAGGCTTGATCGTGGTCATGAGCGGGATGTGCATGGGCAGCACCCCGATTTCCCCCTCGACCGCCGGGAGGACAACGCCATCGACGTCATCGCTATAGGCGAGCTTTTCGGGGGTGACGATCTCTAGCTTCAAAGTGGCCATTTCGGATTAGTTGATGGTTGAGAGTTGATCGTTGATGGGGCGGGAGCAGAGCGCCAGTGGCCTCTCAACTCGCAACCCTCAACGATCAAACGATTCAGGCGCGGATCATCTCGATGCCGCCCTTCATGTAGAAGGAGGTTTCGCCGACGTCGTCGTGCTTGCCTTCGAGGATCTCCTTAAAGCCTCGCACGGTGTCCTTGATGGAGACGTACTGGCCGGGAGTGCCGGTAAAGACTTCCGCGACGTGGAAGGGCTGCGAGAGGAAACGCTGGATCTTCCGCGCGCGGAATACAGTTAGTTTATCTTCTGGCGAGAGTTCATCCATGCCGAGAATGGCGATGATGTCCTGCAGATCCTTGTAGCGCTGGAGCACGCGCTGAACGCCACGGGCGACCTGGTAGTGCTCTTCGCCGACCACGTCCGGCGCGAGCGCCTTCGAGGTGGAGGCGAGAGGATCGACCGCGGGGTAGATGCCCAACTCGGCAATGGAACGCTCGAGCACGACCGTCGAATCCAAGTGCGCGAAGGTGTTCGCAGGCGCCGGATCGGTGAGATCGTCTGCCGGCACATACACTGCCTGCACGGAGGTGATGGAGCCCTTGGTGGTGGAGGTGATGCGTTCCTGAAGCGCGCCCATTTCCGAGGCAAGCGTCGGCTGGTAACCCACCGCCGACGGCGTGCGCCCAAGGAGTGCAGACACTTCGGAACCGGCCTGCGAGAAGCGGAACACGTTGTCGACGAAGAGAAGCACGTCCTGATTCTTCTCGTCGCGGAAGTATTCCGCCATCGAGAGCGCAGAGAGCGCGACGCGGAGACGAGCGCCGGGAGGTTCATTCATCTGGCCGTAAACGAGCGCGACCTTCTACTTGCTGAGGTCCTTTTGGTTGATGACGCCCGCGTCGCTCATCTCATGATAGAGATCGTTGCCCTCGCGGGAACGCTCACCCACGCCGGCGAAGACGGAGAAGCCGCCGTGCTGCTTGGCGATGTTATTGATCAACTCAAGGATGACGACGGTCTTGCCGACGCCGGCACCTCCGAACGCGCCAACTTTACCACCCTTGGTGAAGGGGCAGATGAGATCGATGACCTTGATGCCGGTCTCGAGGATCGTGGAACCGGTGTCCTGATCGATGAGCGTGGGAGCGGCGCGGTGAATCGGGTAACGCTTCTCGTGCGGAACGGGACCACGTTCGTCCACGGGGTCACCGGTGACATTGAAGATGCGGCCGAGGACGCCTTCGCCCACCGGAACGGAGATCGGAGCGCCGGTGGCGGTGACGGGGAGTCCGCGCTTGAGCCCTTCCGAGGAACTCATCGCGATGGCGCGAACCCAGCCTTCTCCGAGGTGTTGCTGCACTTCGAGGACGAGGCGGTTCTTTTCGCCGCTGACCTCGAAATCGATGGTCAGCGCGTCATAGATTTTCGGGAGGGATCCCGAGTCGGAAAAATCGACGTCCACGACGGGGCCGATGACTTGGACGATGGTGCCGGTATTGCTCATTTGGGAAGGTTGAGTGATGAGGGTTGAGAGTTGAGAGGCGCGCGCAGTAAGCGGCGATTTATCAATAGGTCGTTGGTTGGTTAGGAAAGTGGTGTTAGTCGAAAATCGTTCGGCGTCGTTTTGCGCCTCTCAACTCTCAACTTTCACCTCTCAACTAGCTGAGCGCCATCTGGGCGGTGGTGATTTCGAGAAGTTCGGTGGTGATCGCAGCCTGACGGACCTTGTTGTATTCGAGGGTCAAGTCCTTGATCAGGGACTTGGCGTTATCGGTCGCGCTCTTCATCGCGACCATCCGGGCGGAGTGCTCGGATGCGCGGGAATCGAGGACCATCTGGTAGATCTGGAAGTAAACGTGATGCGGCAATACCGAGCTCAGCACTTCGCCGATGTTCGGCTCGAAAACGTATTCCGTGGTGTCGTCGCTGGTCACCTTGGCATCTTCCTGCGCGCCGCCGATGCCGGCGGTTACTTCCAACGAGGTGATCGGGAGGATCGTCTTCGCTTTCGGAAGCTGGGAGAGCGTGTTGATGAAGTCCGTAAATACCACGGTCACCTTGTCGACTTCACCGCTGGTGAATTTCTCCATCGCAAACTTGCCGATGTTTTTCGTCTCGAGGAAAGCCGGGCTATCACTCAACGGATACTCGGCGATCAACTCGCGGTTCGTGCGGGCGAGGAACTGCGTCGCTTTGCGGCCCGACGCGACGAAGACCGTCTTTGCCGGATCGAACTTCGCAACTTCGCGAAAGAGGTTCGTATTAAGCGCACCGCACAGGCCCTTGTCGGGGCTGATCACGACGACGAGTTCCTTCTTCACCTCACGCTCGGTGAGCAGCACGTGCGAACCTTCCTCCGCGCCGGCGGCCACGGACTTCAGTACTTTGCTCAGCAGCTCGGCGTAAGCGCGACCGGCCAGCGCGACCTGCTGGGCCTTGCGCATCTTCGACGCGGCCACCATCTGCATGGCCTTCGTAATTTGAGCGGTGTTTTTTACCGACTTGATGCGTCGGCGGATGTCGCGCGTGTTCGCGGCCATGGTTGCTTAGCGGTAGCTGCTCTTGAATTCGCCGACGGCGGCTTTGAGGTCGGCGGTGATGGCGTCGTCGATCGCGCCCTTGTCGCGGATCGAAGTGAGAAGCGAGTCCTTCCGGGTATTGAGGAATTCCTGCAGCTTGTTTTGAAAATCCTTCACCTTGTCCACGGCCACGTCGTCGAGGAAACCATTCTGCATCGACCAGAGCACCGCGACCTGCAGTTCGACGGCGAGCGGCTGATACTGCGTCTGCTTGAAGAGCTCCACCACGCGGGCGCCGCGATCGAGGATTGATTTCGTCTTCGCATCAAGGTCTGAGCCGAACTGCGCGAACGCAGCCAGTTCACGGAACTGGGCGAGGTCACCCTTGATTTTACCGGCGACCTGCTTGATCGCCTTGATCTGTGCGGCGGAACCCACACGGCTGACCGAGAGACCCACCGACACGGCGGGGCGGATGCCTTGGTAGAAGAGGTCGGTTTCCAGATAGATCTGGCCGTCGGTGATCGAGATGACGTTCGTCGGGATGTAAGCGGACACGTCGCCGGCCTGCGTCTCGATGATCGGCAGCGCGGTGAGCGAGCCATTGCCGTTCTCTTCGTTGACGCGGGCGCTGCGCTCGAGCAGGCGGCTGTGGAGATAGAACACGTCGCCGGGATAGGCTTCGCGGCCGGATGGGCGCTTGAGGAGTAGCGACACCTGACGGTAGGCGACGGCGTGCTTGGAGAGATCGTCGAACACGATCAGCGCATCCATGCCGTTATCCATGAACCACTCGCCCATCGCGGCACCGGAGAACGGCGCGAGGTATTGGTTGGTGGCGTAGTCGGACGCGGAGGCGACGACGATGATGGTGTATTTCATCGCGCCTTCGGCTTCGAGAATGGCGATCGAGCGGGCGATGCTCGACTGCTTCTGGCCGACGGCGACGTAGATGGAATACAGCGGGCGGAAGCCAGCCTTGCCTTCGTTGACCTTGTTGATGCGCGCCTGGTTGATGATCGTGTCGATCGCGATCGTCGTTTTGCCCGTCGCACGGTCCCCAATGATCAGCTCGCGCTGGCCGCGGCCGATCGGGATCATCGCGTCGATCGCCATGATGCCGGTCTGCACCGGCTGGCTCACCGACTTACGCTTGATGATGCCAGGTGCGATCTTCTCGACGGGGTAGGTCGTCGTCGCGTTGATCGGGCCTTTGCCGTCGAGCGGATTGCCGAGTACTCCGACCACGCGGCCGAGCAGCTCTTTGCCGACCGGCACGGAAAGCAGGCGGCCCGTCGTCTTCACTTCGGTGCCTTCGGAGATGCCCTTTTCGTCGCCGAGCAGGATCGCGCCGACTTCGGATTCTTCGAGGTTCAGCGCAAGGCCGAAGACGCCGCCGGGGAATTCCACCAGCTCGTTCAGGCGCACGTCGCTCAGGCCTTCGATGCGGGCGACGCCGTCGCCGATCTCGCGCACGATGCCGACGTTCGACTTGCTCGTGGTCGTTTGGAGGCCGCTGATCTGGGATTCGATTTCTTGCAGGATGCTGCTCATGGGAAAGTTGAAAAGTTTGAGGGCTGAGAGTGAGGAGGCGGCTTAAGCGTGGATGAGCTGATTCTCGAGGCGATCGATGCGGTTGCGGACGGAGCTGTCGAAGACGTCGCTGCCGATCTTAATCCGTAGGCCGCCGATGAGTTCCGGGGTGACTTTGAATTCCGTGGTAATGGTCTGGCCATACTTGGCCTTGAGCCCGCTCACGACCTGTTCGCTGAGGCCGCCGTCGAGGGCCTGCGCGCTCTCGATCACCGCGTGGTGTTTCTCGATCTCCAGGCGAATCTGGCGCTGGAATTCCTTGAGGATGCCCACGGAGTTCCGCGGCTTGGCTTCGGCGATCTTGGCGGCGATCGCGCGCACCTTCGCGTCATCGAGTTGCCCGTTGGAAAAGCTCGCGTTGAAGAGCTGCTTCGAGAGTTTGCGGGAATCTTTGTCGAGCTTGGCCATGACGGAAACTAGTTAGGCTGCGAGGTCGCGGGCAGCTTCCTCGGAGATGCGCTTTTGGTCTTCGCCCGTGAGCACCTTGCCGGTGACTTTCGTGGTGGTATCGATGACGAGGCGGGCGATCTCTTTTTTGAGGGTCGCGAGTTCTGCATCGCGCTCGGCCTTCGTGGCTTCGCGCGCCTTGGCAATGATCTGCTCCGCTTCGCCGATGGCGCGCTGGGTTTCACGATCACCCACGGTCTTCGCAGCGAGGCGTGCGTCTTCGATCATCTTCTGCGCCTCGGCGTTGGCCTTGGTCAGGATCTCCTGAAAGCGCACTTCGCTCTCCGCGAGTTGCTGCTTGATCTTCTCCGCATTCGCGAGGCCTTCCGCGATTTTCTGGCGGCGCGCTTCGAGGACGGCGAGCACCGGCTTGTAGGCAAATTTTTGGAGCAGGAACGCAACGATGCAGAAGCTGATGACCTGCGAGAAAAACAGCCACGGATTGAAGCCGAAGGTCGTGCCGACCGAGGTGGCGCGTTCGGACAGTCCTTCGATGATGCCGCCTTCCGCGGCGAGGAGAGGAAGATAAGTCATACGGAAAAGTTGGATCGCAGGAAGAAAGAGGCGCGGGGCCGATGAAGACCCCGCGCCGCTTGAATTACTTCACGAGGAAGATGGCGAAGAACACGATGCCTTCTGCGAAGGCGGTGCTCAGGATCGCCTGGACGAGGATCGGAGTCGCGGCGCCGGGATTGCGGCCCACTGCTTCCGATGCCTTCGCGCCGATGAAGCCCACGCCGATGGCTGCGCCGAGAGCGGCGAGGCCGACGTGAATGCTTCCGGTCATTTCTGCCAGGATGGGTGCGATTGACATGGTTGTGTTTGGTTTTTGCTGTTTTCCCGACGACCCCCGCAGGTTGCCCACGGTCCGGCCGACGAAAGTCTGAAAGTTAGATTAGTGGTGCCCCTCCTCGTGCTGACAGATCAGCAGGGTGAAGACCGCGGTGAGGAGCATGAAAACCAGCGCCTGCACAACGCCGACGAGCAGTTCCATGAAGTAGAACGGAATCGGGATCAGCCAGGAAAGGCCGGGAACGATCATCGACATCGACTCGAGCATGTTTTCCCCGGCGAAGACATTGCCGTAGAGACGGAAGCTCAGCGACACGGGACGGAACATGATCGACACGACTTCGAGCACGCCGACGAGCGCGAAGACCACGATCATCATCATCTTCATGAAGCCTTCGGTTTTCCCCTTCGGTCCGAAGATATGAAGGATGAAACCGCCGAAGCCATTCGCCTGCAGCGCCCAGATGATCCAGCAGGCAAAGAAGATCGACGCCATCGCGAGCGTCATATTGAGGTCCGCATTCACTCCGCGGAAGAGCGGCGTCGTAATGTGCTCCAGCCCGCCCTGCGCGTTCGGAGTCCCCCACCCGATCGTGCCGACGCCGGGAATGAGGCCCGCCCAGTTCGTGAAGAGGATGAAAATAAAGAGCGTGGCGAAGAACCAGAAGGTCTTCTTCACGAGGTCGTGACCGATGATGCTCTCAAGGAAGTTGTGCAGGCTCTCGACCAGCCACTCCCAGAAGTTCTGCGCGCCATCCGGCACGTCCTTGATCTGGCGGGTAGCGGTCTGCGCAAAGATGATGATGCCGATCGCGACCAACCAGGTGACGATCATCGAGTTCGTCATCGCGAAGGGTCCGATCTTCTTCGTCTCCTTATCGCCACCGAATCCCCAAAAAATCGGGGGCGCAAAGGTCGTCAGACCGTGGTGCTCCTCGGCGTGGTCACCCATGCCATGCGCGTCGCGCGGTGCGGCGTCGACGTGCTCCAGCGGGATCGGATTATCCTGCGCGAGCACCGTGACCGCGGGCAGCGCGAAGAACGCCGCGACCGCAAAGACGACAGCAAAAATGCGCGCCCAGCGGAGGCTGGCGGTCGGACGACGAGATGCGATGACGGTTGGGCTCATTTCCAAAAAAATTGGGTGCATGCTGGGCGGGCGCGGTCGATAAATCGCCGCCGGACCGAACATCGGGGGACGACGCCGGCTCACGCGATGGCAGTGCGCGAGAGATGAAACAGGGACGCGAAACGAGTGGCAAGCAGTTTGTGAAATATTTCACAAAGTTCCTCGATCAACCGGGAACCCCCACCGGTACAAGTGCCGCGACTCGCCTGCACGATGATCCGCTGCGGAAATATGACACCATCTTCATTTTTTCCTGACGCCGTCTCCCTTCAAAGCGCTTCGAGCGAATGATGATCGCGAGGATGAGGAAGAGATAGAAACTTCATTTGGCGACCCGAGCCCCTGCCGTCACCGCCAACGCAGTCCCCACCGCTCCCAATCCGAGAGCCGCGGGATTTCCGGATCCAGCGCGCGTGCCGCCGCGGGTGCCTCCACGGCGGCGTGGCGCGCGAGCAGGTGCTTGAGCTGCCGCGTCGTCGTCTCCACGGAAAACTTCTCCACCGCCGTCGCCCGCCCGCGCCGCCCACACTCCTCTGCCAGCCCCCGATCCCCGAGGAGCCGCTCCAGCGAATCCGCAAAAGCGCCCGGGGCTCGGGGCTCGACGAGCAGCCCTTCCACGCCATCGGTGATCATCTCCGGCACGCCCGCGATCCGCGTCGAGACCACCGGCACGCCCGTGGCCATCGCTTCCATGATCACCGTCGGCAGGTTGTCGCTCCCCCCGTCCTGATCCGGCACACAAGCCAGCGCGAAGACCTGCGCCGCTGCCACCCGCCGCCGCACCTCCGCCTGCGCGCGCGGCCCCACCAGCTCCACGCAGTCGTCCAGCCCCGCCGCCGCGATTTGCCCGCGCAGCGCCGCTTCCAGCGGGCCACCGCCGATGATCTCGCAGGTGAAAGCGATGCCCCGCTGGCGCAGCAGTCGGCACGCTTCGATCAGATCGCTGAACCCCTTCTTCTCCACCGCCCGACCGACCGACACGATCCGCGGCACCGCGCCGGCCGGCACGCGCGCCGGGAAGCCTTCCATCGCGATCCCATTGAAGATGCGGAACACCCGTCCCACTGCGAACGGATACCGCTCTTCCATCCAGCACCGCGCGAAATCCGTCTCCGTCACCACAAACTTCGCCCCGCGCACCAACATCTCATTCGTCACGGGAAAATCCGTCGTGCAAAAAATGTCATTCGCATGCCCGGTGAAGCTGTAGCTGAGGCCGAAGAGGTCCCGCAGCCACCACGCGGTCCGCGCCGCTACTCCTCCGAAGTGTGCATGCACATGCCGGATCCCGTGCTTCTTCAAAAGCGGCGCCAACCAGATCGCCTCGAACATCCGCTGCGCATCCGACTCCCCGCGATGTCGCGGAATCGCCCGGTGCACCCGGCGCGGCAGCCTGCGCGCCGCCCGCTCCGCATCCACCTGCGCACGCAGTTCCTTTTCCTCCGGCGCATAGAAAATCTCCGCCCGCACTTGCTCCGCGAGTTCCCCCGGATCCTCCGGCCGCCGCAGCGACACCAGCCACGGCGCCATCCCCTGCCGCACCATCTCCACCGCCTCGCGATAGACAAAGGTCTGAACGAACGATGGAAAACGCTCGAAGAGATAGGCAAAGCTCACGCGGCGGAATGTCCAAGGTCCGCGCGACGACCTCCAAACAATTCTCTGCATTTCCGGCCCCGCCGGTTGAGCGCCAGCTCTGTAATCCGCAAAATTTCGCCCAGCGAGCACACGCTCCACCGCCAGAGGGGGAGGCATCTCGCGGCCGATGTGCTGCACAGTGAATTCCGTCGGTTCGCGCTCACGAGCCCAGGCTCGTCGCACGGCGACCATTGAAGCCCATCCAAACGCCCCGGAGCCCCATTCACCGCCCCCAGATTGTCGTCCACACATTTGCCCGCTCGTGGAGACACTCCGTCTAGGGCATGAGCAGAATCGCCTTCTAAATTGACCCGCTGCCTGCCACACTCGTTGCGAAACTCCGTTTGGCGATGCCCCAATCCATGAAACTCCGTTTCACCTCACTTCTGCCGCGACCGCGCCGGCGAAACGGAGTTTCGCGGATTTTCGCGTGGCCAAACTCCGTTTGGCCACGAGCGGGGGAAGCGGCGAGACGTGCGCGATGGGCGAATCCTCTCGGGTTCATCGCGATGCTGGCTTTCGCTGCGGAGGGACATGCGGCCATGCTCCAGAACGCGGCGCAGGCGCCCAGGAGTTATGCGCTCGGGGCCAGCCGGACGGATACGGTCTTCTATGAGGCGATCGACCCGAACGGGGCGACCTATAATGCGTCCGGTATTCTAATCCGCAGCGTGGAATCCGACTGGGTGCTCCTGGCCCGGCACGTCGTCCAGACATCGACTTGGACCGTCGATCCGGCTGACATCTTGATTGGCAATGGGCCCAGCTACATGACCGATCGCGGCACGACAGTCGGGATCACGGAGTTCATCATCTATACCGAAGGAGACCCCGGGAACACGCGAACCGGCGCGGATATGGCCTTCGGTCGCCTCGCGCAGCGGCTCTCGGGTCCCAGTCAGTTCTTCACCTTCGCCGAGCCTCTGCAACTCGGTCAGGGGTTGGTGCCGACCTCTTACGGCATCCCCGCAGCGATGAACGGAGACATCATCCCGAACGAGGGACGGATCATGGGGATCACTGGAGAATTTTCACTTTCGCAGCCCGCTGGATGGGATCGGTCCAGATACAACAGCGCTCAATTCTTTTCCCCTGACCCAAACTCAGGCGTTGAGAGCCCCCGCGGCTCGGGCGGGGCGGTGGAAGTGTGGAATCCGACTGCGAACCGATACGACAAGGTGGGGATGACGATCGCTGGCAACAGCTCGGCCACTTTCTTCCTCGATTTCTCCGACCCGGAGGTGTTCAGCGCGATCAACCGGATCACAATGCCCCTCGCCGTGCCGGAGCCGGGGACGTTGCTCTTCGGTCTTTACGGGTTCATCATCCTCGCACTGAGGCGATGCCGGGCACGGCTGAACCGTTCCCCGCTCGTTCTCCCACTCGTTACGGGGGAAACTCTGTTTCGCGGGGAGGGGAAGTCTGCGGGTGGGGCTCGGCCCGTCCATTGACCCGAAAGCACGGAAACCCTAATCTCCCGCCATGAACTACCTTGAGCGCATTGCGATCGACCCGCGCGTCCGCAGCGGCAAGCCGTGCATCCGGGGCACGCGCATCACGGTGGCCGATGTGTTCGATTATCTGGGGGGGGGGATGACGATTCCCGAGGTGCTGGACGATTTTCCCGACCTCACGGCCGATGACATTCAGGCCTGCTTTGCCTTCGCCGCATACCGTGATCGCCGCCTGAACGTTGTCCCGCTTGAAGCTCCTCTTTGACGAGAATCTGTCGCCCAAGCTGCCCGGCCTGCTGGGGAGGTTCTTTCCCGGCAGTGCGCACGTTCGTGAGTGCGGCCTGCTCGGCCGGCCTGACGAGGACGTGTGGGAGTATGCGCGGGCTCACGGCTTTGCCATCGTCTC
The DNA here is from genome assembly GCA_031424375.1 of Chthoniobacter sp. Lineage (GTDB taxonomy): Bacteria > Verrucomicrobiota > Verrucomicrobiia > Chthoniobacterales > Chthoniobacteraceae > Chthoniobacter. The sequence continues at coordinate 11,759 of JANPHH010000017.1, forward strand.
GAAGGATTCCGACTTTCAGCAGCGCAGCCTGCTCTATGGCCCGCCGCCGAAGCTCGTGTGGCTGCGCATCGGCAACTGCACCCGGCCGCAACTCGTGCAGCTCATCACGGCTCACGAGCAAGAGATTCACGCGCTGGACGCGGATCGTTTCGCATCGATCCTCGTCCTCTCGTAGCCGCGACGGATCGAAAATCGACGCATTCTCGAACTCGCCAATTTTCGCTCGTTCCGAAGCTCATGAGCTTCGGAACGAGCGGAGCGAGCGCGCAGGTGCAACGAGCGTTTTCAACGCGCCGCGAGCGCCCGCGCTTCGTCGTAGAAGCCTTCGAGATTCGCCACGGCGCGGGTCTGCTCAAACTCAGCCCGCATGGAGGCGGCGGCGGCGGCGCCGAGCTGGGACCAGCGTTCGGGGCTGGCGGTGATCTCGCGGAGGGCGGCGGCGAGGGCGGGGACGTCGCGCTCGGGGACGAGCAGGCCGGTGCGCTCGTGGGTGACGGCCTCGGGGATGCCGCCGTGGGTGGTGGCGACGACGGGGAGGCCGGTGGCCATGGCTTCGAGCATGGAGTTGGGGACGCCTTCCTGGTTCTGATCGGGGGGCATTTCGCTCGGGTGCAGGAAGACGTGGGACTCGGCGTAGAGGGCGGCGAGTTGTGGCTGGGTGAGGAAGCCGCGGAGGGTGACGGCGTCGGCGATGCCGAGCTGGGCGGCGAGGGCGTGGAGGCGGTCGTGCATGGGGCCATCGCCGGCGATGGTAAAGTGCGCGAGGGGGTGCTCTTTCCGAAAGAGGGCAAAGGCCTGGAGCGCGGTGAGGAGGCCCTTTTTCTCGATGAGGCGGCAGGCCTGGACGAAGCGCCACGCGCCGTCGGAGGGGTAGGTGCGCGCGGTGAGCGGATACTGGTCGAGCGGGATGCCGGTGCGGTTGAGGCGGAGCTTTTCCCGCGGGCAGCCCCATTTTTCCAAGGCCGCAAAAAGGGAGCGTGACCGGGCGAGGACGAGCGGCACGGTGCGGAGCAGCTCGCGCATCTGATCGTCGTAGCCGGGCTGGTCCGGGCGCGACTGGATGTCCATGCCGTGAAAGGAGACGACGGTGGGCTGCCGCCACTCCTGAATGAAGGGGAGCAGATGCACGCCGGTGTGGCCGAAGTAGACGTGCATGAGATCGGCGGGCTGGCGCTGGAGAAGTTTGATCAACACTTGCAGCTCGCCGCGGTAGTAGACCGGCGGTTTGCGCATCACGTATTTCAACCAGAAGCGTTTGAGGAAATTCTTCCGCGCCCGCGGGATCAGCTCGATCTCGGGAAAGGGAAACTCCTTCTCCCCCAGCCGCTCGCGCGTCATGACAAAGGTGCGATAGCGCGTGAGCCCGGTGACCTGCCGGTAGATGTGGCGCATCTCCGGCTTGAGGAACGTCGTGCAATAGCTGGCGACGGTCGGCAGGCGGGGTGTCTCGGGCTCGGGCATGGAGCGCGGGATTTTGCGAGGCAATGGCGCGATGTCGAGCGCGGGGCGGGCGGAGACGTCCACGAAAGACACGAAAGACACGAAAGAACACGAAAACCGACGACCGCTTTCGTGCGTTTCTTTTGGTTCGTGGACGCCTCGCTCCGGCGCTTCGCCAGTGCTTACGCGACCGCGACTTCGCTGCCGACGAGTTCGCCGAGCCGCGTTTTCAGCGCCTCCACGCCCTCGCCGAGCGGCGCGGTGACGGGGAAGACCTCCAGCTTGCGGTAGCGGGTTTTGAAGTGCTTCAGCTTCTCCGCCGAGCCTTCGAGATCCATCTTGTTGGCCACCACGATCCACGGGCGCTCGCTGAGCATTGGGTCGTAGAGGTCGAGTTCCTTGCGCAGCTTTTGCAAATCTTCGATCGGCTCGCGCCCTTCGCTGCCGGCCATGTCGAGGACGAAGACGAGCAGCTTGCAGCGGAGGATGTGGCGGAGGAAGTCGTGGCCGAGGCCGACGTTTTCGTGCGCGCCTTCGATGAGCCCGGGAATGTCCGCCACGGTCACGCGCCGGAAGCCGCCCAGTTCCACCACGCCGATGTGCGGCGTGAGGGTGGTGAAGGGATAAGACGCCACGCGCGGATGCGCCGCGGAGATGGCGCCAAGCAGCGTGCTTTTGCCCGCGTTCGGATAGCCGACGAAACCCGCGTCCGCGATCTTGCGCAGCTCGAGGTAAAACGTCCCCTCTTCGCCCGGCTCGCCTTCCGTGTAGCGGGTCGGTGCCTGGTTGCGGGAGCTTTTGAAATGGACGTTGCCCAGCCCGCCCTTGCCGCCTTTGCAGAGCACAAATTCCTGCCCCACTTCGGTGATGTCCGCGATGACTTCGAGCTGGCGCGGGTCGATTTTGCGCCGCTTGCGCTCCTCACGCTCGACCTCGTTTCCCTCCGGAGCCTGTTCGAGATTCACAAACATCGCGCCGTCGCCGTGCTCGACTTCCGGATCATAGGTATCCGGCGCTTCCTCCGGCAGACGGTAGACGACGGTCCCCACCGGCACCGCGAGGATCTTGTCGTCCGCGCTCTTGCCGAAGCACTGCTTGTGGCCGCCCCGGTCCCCGTTGCGCGCCTTGATGATCGGCTCGTAGAAAAAGGGCGTGAGATTGTCCGTGTGCGTATCCGCCCGGAGGATCACCGAGCCGCCGCGGCCGCCGTCGCCGCCATCGGGCCCACCTTTCGGGATCTTCGATTCACGGCGGAAGCTGGCGCTGCCATCGCCGCCGTCTCCGGCTTTGGCATGAATGCGAATGTGGTCGATGAACATGGCGAAAAAGTGGGGGCGGAGACTCGCAGAACATCGTGCGAATGCAACCCACCGACCGCCAGTCGCCTATGGAGGAGTGGGCGCGAGTTGCACGGAACCCGTTGTTGTATCGCCGAAATAGAATCCCCCGCCGCCATCCGGCAGCGGCAGAGTCGGCGGAATCGTCACCGGCGGAACGACCGAGGAAGCCTGCAACACCGCCCCGCCGAAGCGGCGGCTCTCCCCTTGCCCATCCAAGACGGACCCACTGAACAAGCCGGTCGCCGTGGCGAAGGAACACTTGAAGCCCGCCGGTTCGCCGGTGAGCCGATTTCGCGTGTCGAGCGTGGCGGTGAAGCCGACGGGCGGCGCCGGGAGGTCGCTGATGCCGAAGGTATAAGCGAGGTTCGCCGTGGGACCGTTGAGCTTCAGGATGGATTGGCCTCTCGCCGGTTTGGCGTAGCGGTAGCCCTTCAGCGTGACGGTAGTGGGACCGAACCCGCTCCCAAAAATCTTCGCCCGTGGGTCGGGATTTCGCGCCCAATCAAAGGTGGCGCTGAGCGGTGAAAAGAGCCCACCGGCTTCCACGAAAACCTCGCCGGCAAACACGCCACCCCCTTTGTGGAGAGGCAGGTAGAGCAGCCACGAATGATCCGTGGCGACCTCGGAGCCATCGCTGAATTTCGTTCCGTCCGCGAGCATTCCGGCCACTTTGACGCGGCCGGATTTGTCGATCCTCACGCTCCCGTAGCCGTTCCCGCGAGGCAGCCCCGCCGTGGTCACATCATCCGGCTCGATCACGAAAGTGAACGCACCTGGAAGAGTCGCCGGCACATCGTCCCCGCTCAGGGCGAGCTTCGCGAAGAGATTGTAGGTTTTGCCATCGACGACCGCGCGACCGGTGATCTCCTCGGCGCCCGGCGAGAGATCGACATGCAGCGCGAGTTGCACCGGCGCCAGACCCCGGGCGCGCGGAAAGTCGCCCGAAAAATCTTCGCCGGTAAAGCTCCCGCGGAGCGGCGTTTTGGTGCCACCGAGGATCAAGGCCCCCGTGAAGCCGAACTTGGAGGTCAAATTGATCGTGATCAGACCGGGCAGGTTGGCTCCGGCCGGATCCTTGAGCAGACCCGCATACGATCCCGTCGCGGCGTATCCGATATTGAGCACGACGCGCCCCTGAATATCGCTCAAGGAATCAACCGCGATAAAGTAGGTGACGCCCGCGACGGCGTCGAACTTCACCGCACTCGTGACCAACCGGCGATCATCGTCGTTTTCCTTGACCACGATGAGCCCATTGAGCGCGGAGCCGGTGTAAACCGACAGGAGCGTGTCAAGGTCGCTGCCGGTGGTGGTGATATTCACGCTCCCGTAGAGCGGCGCGGTCCACGAGTACCAGAGCGACGCTTTCGCCGGCCGGCCCGCGTGCGCCGGCTCATCGGGTTCAGACGTGGCAAAAGTATTCGTCCCCTCCACGCTCACAGCCACTCCACCGAGCGCGGTCGCATTCGCAAAACGATCGGCCCCCGGCGGCTCCGGGACGACGGTGAGTTTGAGCGCTTCGGCGGGTCCTGCTCCCACGGAATTGCTGGCGGCGATCGACACCGTCGTGACGCCGGCCGCCTGCGGCGTGCCCGTGATCAGGCCGGTCGCGGGATCAAGGGCCAACGTCGCCGGAAGCGGCGCACCGGTGTAGCCGGTGGGCACGTTCGTCGCGGTGATCTGATAGCGGAAAGGCCGGCCGAGAAATGCGGTGGCGGTGAGCGGGCTGGTAATCGCAGGCCTGTTGCTCGCGGTTTCCAGCGTGACCACGTCGAGCCATCCCGCATCGCGACCCACGGCGGTGAAAGGATCCTTCTCGTAGATCCACCGCAGCGTGTGTTCGCCAGTGCCGAGTGTGTAGCTCCGAAGATCCCAGGTCGCCGTGCCGCCCACCGGCGCCAGCGGTCCACTGATCTGCGTCTGGAAGACTCCGTCGACGTAGAAGCGGAGGAAATCCTGGCCTGCCTCGCTATCGACCGTCCAGCGGAACGACACGGTGACCGGCCCCGCGACGCGCGTCTCCAGGTACGTCTTGCCACCCTGCGGCACCGCGCCACTTCGCGCAGCGTGGAGCGTATCGTAGGTCACGACCGTCTGCGGATACCATGGGTAATTCGGGTCGGTCGCCCATCTAAGCTGCGGATTGTTCGACGGCACGTTCAGGGCGCCATCCAGCGTCACTGGCGCCGGGGTGAGGGTGATGAGAAGGGTATTCGTGCCGGTGCCAGCGAGATTCGCGGCGCCGATGCGAACATCAAATGTGCCGGCGACGGTCGGAACTCCCGAGATGACGCCCGTCCCGGAATCGACCGTAAGGCCATCCGGGAGCCCGGTCGCGCTAAACGAGGTCGGGGAATTCGACGCCATGATCGTGTAGGTAAACGAGTTCCCCTGCTGGCCGCTCGCGGTGAGAGTGCTCGTGATATCCGGCAGTTTATCGGTCGTGAAAACCACCTGATCCAGCCAAGCCGCATCCGCCCCGAGCGAGCCCGATGCGTCCCGCTGAAAGGTCCACAAAACGGTGTGGCTGCCCGCGGTCGCAAAGGGAACGCTCACGTTTTCCCACTCCGAGATGCCGCTCAGCGCGGGCGTGCTCTCCGTTCCATCGACAAAGAATCGCACCTTGTTTTCGGGCGGTTTCGCCGAGACCTTCCACCAGAAATTTACGGTGTTGAATCCCGTCACGGTCTTGGTGACCGACGTGCTCTCGCCCGGGCCAATGGGACCGGATTGCAGCGCGTCGACGCCGTCATGGGTCACGACCGTCTCCGGGAACCACTTCGCGACCGTGGTGGGAACGGAAGTGCGCGTGAAATTTCCCGTCGTCGAATCGTCGAGCGCCTGCTTCACGGACACGGCGCTCGCGACCACGTCGATGACGAAGGAGAAGGGCGCACTCGGGCCGATGTTGTTCGTCGCGGTGAGGGTCAGGGGCGCATTCACCGTGGCCGCCGGAACGCCCGAAATCACGCCCGTGGCCGCATCAAACGCCAGCCCGAGCGGCAGTGTCCCCGCGGTGATGGCAAATGAAGACGGCGTATTCGTCGCGGTGATCTGGTAGCTGAAGGCGTCGCCCACCGTGGCCGAAGCGGTGGCGGCAGAGGTGATCGCGGGGGCAGCGGCGCTCAGGAAATTCACCGTGTCCACCCAGGCGGTGTCGGGGTCCTGCGAGATCGCCGAATTCTTCCGGTAGACCCACTCGATGAGGTGCGAGCCGGCAGCGATCGGCACCGTGACCTGGGTCCAATCGACCACCCCGCTGATGGAACTCGTATCCACGCCATCGACTTTCAGGACGAGGAAGTCGCCATCCTGCTCGGAGGAAACCTTCCAGCGAAACTCAAGACTCAGGGGACCGTTCACGGTGGTGCCAAAAGAACTCTCCTGATTGTCGCCGATCGCCGCCGCCTGGACCGCGTCCACCGTGTCGAATGTCACCCCCTTTTGCCCCACCCACGGAGTCGCGCTGCTCGTCGTCCACGGGACGGCCGGGAAATCGAGCGCCTCGCCGAGCGTGAGCGTCGAATCCGCGACGGTGATCGTCACCGCCCGCGTCCCGGTGCCCGAGGCATTCGTGGCCGAGACGGTCACCGCATACACCCCGGCCTGGGTCGGAAAGCCCACGATGAAGCCGGTGTTTGGATCGAGGACGGTGCCCGGCGGGAGAGTCCCCGTCGCGCCGAAGGAGGCCGGATTGCCCGTCGCCTTGATCTGGTAGCTGAAGGAGACGCCCACCTGTCCGCTGACCGTCGCCGCGCTGGTCACGATCGGATTCTGCGTCAAGCCGGCGATCGTCCCGGTGAGGGAATATTGCCCGAGCGAGCCGTAGTTCGTGTATCCCGTGGTGAGCGGATTGCCGACCCCGGTCGGGCTCACCTTCACAAAATACTGGCCCTGCGGCAGCGTCGCCGCGACCGAGGCATTGAGCGCCGCGACCGGGTTGTTGGTCGCGAGCACCGTGCCGGCCGAGTCCTGCAACTCGAGAACGATATCGAGGTTCGGCGAACTGCTCGGGTCGGAAGCGTTGATCGTCGCCGCACCGCCATTGGTGAAGAAGGTGAAAAAATCCGCATCGCCCGTGCGTTCGATCAGGCCCACCTGGTTGATCACTCCGTTCGTCGCATTGCCCGAGAGTGCAGCGGCGGACGTTCGGGTGTTGCCCGCGTCATCGACCATGTAGCCGAAGTGATTGTAGGTCGCGGAGATGATCGCGAGGTCATCCTCCCGATTGCTCGGATTGGCGTATTCGCCCTTGCTCCATTGCACGACGCTCTTGTTGTAGCCGGCCCCCATGATCGGGCACCAGCCAGTCGCCCCGCTGCCCTGCCCATAGTAATACTCCTCCAGCGGCGAGGTCCGTCCATCGTGCCTGAGACCCATCGTGTGACCCACTTCATGCGAGATCGCTTCCGAGATCCCGATGACGGTGGAATTGAAGACCCAGCAGGGGATGTCTGACTTGAACGACGTGCCCGGCCCCGCATTGCGGAAGGAAGTGAGGTAGGCCACGCCTCCCGCGCCGGGAGCGGCCGCATCATTCGGGGTAATGATGATCCGCATGCGATGGCCCACCGCGGCCTTCGTGTAGTTCGCGGGATCCGTCGTGACGTTGATATTGAAAGGATACCAGTCTTCCTTCACCCGATCGAAAATCGAGTTGATCGTCGTTGCGGTCAGATTGAAAGACGGCGCCACGATCGTGGTTCCCCCGTTCCACGAGGGATCGGTGACCGTTTCGCCATCGAAATCCAGATAGAGCACCTCTTTTGCACCCGGTCGGCTGTTGAGGATCTGCACGGCCTGCACGGGACCGGCCAGCGGGGCGCGGGCGCCACCACCGGGCTCGCGCGGCAGCGGGCTGCAGACCACGTCGCCCAGCCGCTTCTCGAGCATCCAGAGCTGGCCGTCCTTTTGTTCCTCCACCTCATACGCGAGATGCTCGCGTTTGAGCATCACCATGCCCGCCACTTTCGCACCATCGCTGGCAAAGAAGAACGTCCCCCGTCCGTCCTTCAATTCGCCGGCCACCCGCACCCATGGAGCCTCGCTGCGGCTCACCAAATTGACGCGCCCCTCCACCGCTCGGCCGTCCATCAGCGGCAGGCTCACATTTTTACCCACCGCCAGGCCCCGCAGACTGGCAAAACTCGCCCGCGGAATCACCGCCGCGCGTCCCGCCGGTCGGGCGTTGGAGGACACGGTCAGATATTCCGCGCCCGCGGGTTCGAGCCGGCGGCCGTTTGGGACGCCGGGTGCGGCAAAGAGTGGGGTCACCGCGGGCTCCGCGATCCCGGCGGCGGCGGCGGGCGATTCAGGAGTGGCCGGGTCGCGCTGCGGAGCTGCTGCTTGAGGAGCGGGTGCATCCGAGATTGCGACGGTCTGGTGAAGAGACGGTGCAACGTTGGGCGACGGAGACAAGGTGAGCCAAATGGCTGCCAGGGACACCAGGATCGCAGCCGCAATTACGACGATTCGAAGGGGGGTTCTCACATGCAAAGAAGACTGGGGAAACCCTCGTATGTCAAAGCTGTGCTTTGCCCCCTGCCGGGCGGGCTACGCGAGATCGTGGAGCACTCGCAAACCGGGGACTCGCCGAAAATCCGCGTCGTAGGTGAGGACAGCGGCATCGGCCTCGAGCGCGCAGGTCGCGATAATCAGGTCCGGCACCTGCACGAAATCACCTCGACGATCGATCTCCCACGCGAGCTTCGCGACCCGCTCCCAAAGTGAATTTGGTGTCGGCACGTAGAGCATGGTGTCGAAGATCGCGGAGATTTTCGCGTGCGCCCGTGGCAGCTTCACGCCCCGCAAGACCTCGACCTTCACCACCCCGCAAATGAAGAAATCGACCTCGTCTTCGACCCTCGCAAACTCCTCGAACGGGTCCTCGCCCGCTCTGAGTCGCGAAATGTAGTAGCTGCTATCGACGAGAACGTTTCCGTCCATGGCTGGTTCCTGTGCCATACCGCGCGGGGTCTTCAGCCGCGCGCAGCGCTTCGGTTTCGCCCGGTTCTTCCCACACGCTCTTCAATTCGGCAGAGGTCATACCGAGGCCCGCTTTCACGAGTCTCTTGAACTTTGCCTTCCTGACGAGCTCTACCAAAGCGACCTCGACCGCCTTGGTCTTGCTCGCCACGCCGGTGATCTTCATCACCTCAGCGAGGGTGTCTTCATCGATGTGCATGGTCATCTTCATGTCGGCGAAAGTATGGCATTCATGCCATACATACAAGTATTTTATTCCCCTACCGCTTTCGGTCCGCGAGCAATCGCTCGTAAAGAGAGCAAACCTGACGGGCGATCGCCTTCCAAGAAAAGATCTCCTGCGCGCGGAGGCGTCCCGCCTTGCCGAAGGCCACCCGCTTCTCGGGGTCGGACATCAGGCGGTTGATTCGATCGGCAAGGTCCCGCGAAAAGTGTTCGGGATGCGTTGCCTCAAATGGGCTCTCGCTCATCTGATTGAGCGGCACGAGGTAGCCGGTCTCGCCTTCGACCACCACTTCCTTGATTCCTCCCACGGCGCTCGCGACGACGGCGGTCTCGCACGCCATGGCTTCGAGATTGATGATGCCGAACGGTTCGTAAATCGACGGGCAGCAGAACACGGCGGCGTGAGAGTAGAGTTCGATCTTCTCCGGATTCGTCACCATCTGTTCGATCCAGATTACTTCGCCGTGCTTCGCTTGGGCGGCTGCCACCGCCTCCTTCATCTCCGCGGCGATCTCCAGCGTATCCGGCGCGCCGGCGCAGAGCACGATTTGGAATCCGGGATCCATGAACTGAATCGCCCGCGCCAGATGCACGATGCCTTTCTGCCGCGTGATCCGGCCGACAAAAAGCACGTAGGGCCGGCGCGGATCGACGCCGTACTTCTCCAGCGCCGCGGTGGATTTCACCGGCTGGTACTCGTCGAGATCGATCCCATTGTAGATGACCGGAACGCGCTCGGCGGGCACGTCGAAGAAACGCAGAATGTCCGACTTGGTCTCCTGCGACACGGCGATGACCGCATCCGCCATCTCGATCGCCGTCTTTTCCACCCAGCAGGAGAAGTCGTAGCCGCCACCGATCTGTTCGCGCTTCCATGGCCGCAGCGGCTCGAGCGAATGTACGGTGAGCACCATCGGGATGCCGTAGTTCAGCTTCGCCATGATCCCGCCGAGGTGCGTGTACCAAGTGTGAAGGTGAACGACGTCCGCATCGATATTCGTCGTGTTCCAATCAACCGCCCGCTGCGCCGCACCGAAGACGGAGTGCAGCTGCTTCGGCGCGGTGTAGGCTGACGTATCGATCCCGAAACCGGTCGCCTTCAGCGAAGGCGTGTCGATCCGCGCTTCCCGCATTTCCTTGCCGTAGCAGCGTACCTCCACCTCCATGAGTTTCGCGAGTTCACGGCTGAGGTAATCGACATGCACGCCCGCGCCGCCGTAGATCGTCGGGGGGTATTCGTTGGTGAGAAAGAGGGATTTCATCCGCGAGCCACCGGTTGTTTCGGAAGCAAGCGCGGAGGTCAAACTCTGAACGACTACATGATGAATGGCTCAGCGCGTCGCATGTCCTCGCAGGTCCGCGTGTACCACGCCGCGTAGTGTGGCGACCGATAGAAGTCCGCGAGATTTTCATCCTGCCACGCTTCCAAGGCGAGGCGATCTGCGGGCGGAGGAGGAGGCAGCGGCGGATCGGTCGGCAGATTCAGATCGAGCAAGTCGAAATTCATAGGAAGCCGAGGCGGTGGAGTTCGGCGGAAAAGTGTTCCGACGCATAGCGGTCCGCAAGCGCTTTGAGAACCGTGGGCGACCACTCGTCAGGATACGAGCGCAGCAAATGACAGATGTCGGGCCAATCCTTGAACGCACGATCCGGCTGCTGTTTCAGCGCGTGCAGTTTCATGGCAACGAGGTGCAGCGGCGCAGCGACACGGACGAGGCATTCGTTCATGGTCGTCATTCGGCTTCCGGCGAGGAGCTTGGAAAAGGTGCTATCGTTCGCCCTCATCGCATCCACCACAGGACGCTGGTGAGACAGGTGATGGTAGCGGGAAAACGTGGCCTGTGGCTGGTCACGGATATAGCCGACTTTGCCAAGGGCAGCGGCGAGACGTGGTTCGTCACGATCGAGAATCGCGCAGTCGGCGTCGTAGGTCATGCGATCCATCCCGTAAGATTGCATGGCACGGCCACCGATGATGATGAGCCAATCGGCGCAAGCGGCGAAAACCTCCATCGGTGCTCGCCCCGGCTGATCGGCGGGCATGGCTTAAAAGAAAATCGGGATGATCAGGATCGCGACGATGTTCACCACCTTGATCATCGGATTGATCGCCGGTCCGCTGGTGTCCTTGTAGGGATCGCCCACGGTGTCGCCGGTCACGCTCGCCTTGTGCGCTTCGCTGCCCTTTCCGCCGTGATGCCCTTCTTCGATGTACTTCTTCGCATTGTCCCAGGCGCCGCCGCTGGAGGTCATGGCGATGCCGAGAAAAAGACCCGTGACGATCGAACCCGTGAGCACGCCACCGAGGATGGTCATGCCACCGGGCGCCATCGCCACGAGCACCACGGCCACGACGGGAATCAACGCGGGCACGATCATTTCTTTCAGCGCAGCCTTGGTCACGATGTCGACGCACGTTCCGTAATCCGGCGTGTCTTCACCGCGGAGGATGCCGGGCTTCAAACCAATCTGCCGGCGCACTTCGGTGACCACCGCACCCGCAGCGCGGCCGACCGCATTCATGCTGAAAGCGGAGAACAGATACGGCAGCAGTCCACCGAGAAAGAGCCCGATGATGACCTTCGGATCCTTGAGCGAAAAATCGAGGCGCGCGGCGACCGATGCCTTGATCGCGGCGATTTGCTCCACGGTCGCACCCGCCACGGCGGCGATTTCCTTCTTCGTGAGATGATCGGAGAGGTCCACGTAGTAGCTGCCAAAAAGCACGATCGCCGCGAGCCCCGCGCTGGCGATGGCGTAGCCTTTGGTCACGGCCTTCATCGTGTTGCCCACGGCATCGAGGTCGTCGGTGATCGCGCGCACTTCCTTCGGCAAGCCGCTCATCACGGCGATGCCGCCAGCGTTGTCGGTGATGGGGCCGAAGGCATCGAGCGAGATGATAATGCCGGCCATCGCGAGCATGGCCATGACCGCGACTGCGATGCCGTAGAGCCCCGCGGCGGAAAAGCTGAACCAAATGCTCGCGCCGATGCAGAGGACCGGCAGCGCGGTGGCGTGCATGCCCACGGCGAGGCCGGCGATGATGTTCGTGGCGTGGCCGGTTTCGGAAGCGGCGGCGATCTTGCGCACCGGTGCGTATTCGGTGGCGGTGTAATAGTTGGTGATCAGCACCGAAGCGCCGGTCATGAAGAGGCCGACGAGCGCGGCGAAGTAGACGCCATTCGCGGTGTAGACCGCTTCCGCGCCGGTGAGCACGTCCTTTACCATCAAGCCGGCCGCAAACAACGACTGCGTGGCCGGCCAGAAGCCGATCGCGGAGAGCGCCGCGGCGATGAGCACGCCGATCATCAGCGCGTTCGCGGGTTTCGCGTTGCTGAGGTTCACGTAGATCACACCGATGATGGAGGCGATGATCGAGATGCCGCCGAGTACGAAAGGGAACACCACCGAGGCGCCTGTCCCGACCGTCAGCGATCCGACCAGCACCGCGCCGATCACCGCCACCGCGTAGGTTTCAAAAACGTCCGCCGCCATTCCCGCGCAGTCGCCCACATTGTCACCGACATTGTCCGCGATCGTCGCCGGATTGCGGGGATCGTCCTCGTCTAGGTTCGATTCCACCTTGCCCACGAGATCCGCCCCGACATCCGCGGCCTTCGTATAAATGCCGCCACCGAGCCGCGCGAAGACCGAGATCAAGGAAGCGCCGAGCGCCACGCCGACGAGGCTGGAGAGCGCCCGATCGGGATTGACCTTCGACATCACGATCCAAAACAGCGCGACCGAAAGCAACGCCAGCCCCACGACGAGCAGCCCCGTCACCGCGCCGCCATTGAATGCCGCCTGCAAAGCCTTCTTGCGGCTGACCGTCGCTCCTTGCGCGGTGCGCACATTCGCCAGCACCGCGATGCGCATGCCGATGAAGCCAGCCGCCAGTGAGCACACGCTGCCGAGGAGGAACCCGATCGCCGTGGACCAATCCTTGGCAAACCCGATGATGAAAAACAGCACCGCCGCGATCCGCGAAATCGAAACGATCTGCCGGTTCAGGTAAGCCTTCGCACCTTCCTGGATCGCGCCGGCGATTTCCTTCATCCGGTCATTCCCCGCCGGCGAGGCGAGGATGGATTTGATCAAACAGAAGGCAAAGCCGAGGCCGAGCGCGCTGCAAATGATGGCGATGTGGAATCCGTAGGTTTCAAATAATGACTCAGCGAAAAAAATCATGCAGCTCTTGATCTAGTGTGGGGAGAAGGCGCGGGAGTGTAGGAACGAGTACCGGGTTGGCAACGCATTAAATTACCGGGAGGCGCGGCTTGTTAGTCGGAAGTTGCCGCGCACGGCGGCGCCCTCTAACGTCCGTTTGTGGACACTGCTCCTGACGATCTTCTCCGGCGCATCGAAGCATTTCCGCTCGACGACCCCGCGGCAGCGCTCCCTTTTTCCCATCGCCTCGCCCGGGACCATGGCTGGTCGCTCGACTTCGCGCACCGGGCGATCCGCGAATACAAACGCTTCACCTACCTCGCCTGCGTCGCGGGACATCCCGTGAGTCCCTCGGAGGAAGTGGACACGGTCTGGCACGAGCACCTCACCTACACCCGGTCGTATTGGGAGGAATTTTGCGGGCGGGTCCTCCGCCAGACGCTGCATCACGAGCCCACGCGCGGCGGGCCGGCGGAGGCCGAGAAATTTCGCGATTGGTATGGACGCACGCTCGCCAGTTACGAGCGGTTCTTTGGCACGCCACCACCGCCGGATCTCTGGCCTCCGCCGCAACCGTCACGGTTCGACCTCAGCCGGAGCATCCATCGAATCATCTCGTCGCTCGGCCGCGGGCGGCGCCTCCACCCGCGGCAAGCCCACACCGTTCTGCGCATCGCAGCCGTGGGCGCGATCGCGGCCACGCTCGCGGGTTGTGTCACGCTCACGGTCGATCTCGGCCCCTTAGATTTGTCCGGGCTGGAGTTCCTGAAACTCTACGGATTTCTCGCCATCGCGGCGATCGGCATCGGGCTGTTCTTGCGGCAGCGCGCGCGGGAGGCGGGTCAACCCGAGCCGGATCACCTCCGTCCCATGGACAGCTACTCCATCGCGCTGCTCAGCGGGCGCGACGTGGCGACGCATGCGGCGATCGCCCAGCTCGTGCAACACGGCGAACTCCGCATCGACCGGACGAATCGCAAACTGAAAGCCGATGACGTTCTCACCGGCACCCACCATCCGCTCGAACTCGCGGTCCACGAGCGCATCCACGCCCGCGGCGGCGTCACTCCGCGAGAAGCGCAGACCTGCGCGATCCCCGTGTTGCAGGGCATGGAGGAAGAACTCCGCGCCAACGGCCTCCTCGTCCCGGAGAGCGCCACCCGCATGGCAGCATTCCAGTCTGCCGCGCTGTGCGCGGCCGTGCTGATCTTTGGAATCATCAAGATCTTCATCGGTCTCGATCGTGGCCGCCCCGTCGGCTTCCTGTTCGTCGGCAGCATGGTGATGCTGATTGCCACGATCCTCTTCCTCGCGAAACGTCCGCGCCGCCGACGCGCGGCGGACGAGTTGCTCAATGCCCTGCGCAAAGAGCACGCTCCGTTACGCAGAACTCCGCTCGGCGGCGTGCCCGCGTTTGGCGACGCTGCGCTCCCACTCGCTGTCGGTCTCTTCGGCTACGGCGTGCTGGAACACACCCAGGCCGCCGAGTTGCGCAAGATCATCGCCCCGCCCGCTGACGCCACCGCGGGCGGCGGCTGCGGCAGCGGGTGCAGCAGTAGCAGCGGTGGGGGCGACAGCGGTGGGGGCGACAGCGGTGGCGGTGGGAGCTGCGGCGGAGGCGGAGGCGGCTGTGGTGGGTGTGGCGGCGGCGGCGGCGATTGACCGTCAGCGCACCACCAGACTCAGCACCGCCTTCTGCGCGTGCAGGCGATTTTCCGCCTCGTCGAAGATCACATCCGCAAACCGCTCGAGCACGTCCTCGGTGATCTCCTTGCCGCGATACGCCGGCAGGCAGTGCAGCACGATCGCACCCGGTTTCGCTTTGGCGACGAGGTCCGCATTGATCTGGTAACCGCCGAGTTGCGCGAGCCGATACGCGGCTTCTTCCTCCTTGCCCATGCTCACCCACACATCGGTGTAGAGCACATCGGCTCCGGCGGCGGCGGCATCGAGATCATCGGTGACTTCGATCTTCCCGGGACCCGCCGCCCGCACCCGCGCGAGGAGCGCCGCGTCCGGCTGATACTGAGTGGGCGCCGCGATCCGCAGCGTGAAGTCCAGCTTCGCCGCGGCCCACATCCACGAGACCGGCACGTTGCACGCCCCGTCGCCCACGAAGGTCACGACCTTTCCCTCATACCCGCCGAGCCGCTCCTGCATCGTCTGGAGATCCGCGAGGATCTGGCACGGATGTTCTTCGTCGGTCAGCGCATTGATCACCGGCAGGCCGCTGTGTTGCGCCAGCTCCTCCACATCCGCCTGCGCGAAAGTCCGAATCACGATCCCATGCACCATCCGCCCGAGCACGCGCGCCGTGTCCTTGATCGGTTCCCCGCGCCCGAGCTGGATGTCGTTCGCATTGAGAAAGAGCACGTCGCCACCGAGTTCGCGGATCCCGACCTCGAAGCTCACCCGCGTGCGCGTCGAGCTCTTCGTGAAAATCATCGCCCAGCACTGGTGTCGCAACGGATGCGCCGCATGGCGTCCGCGCGTGGATTTCAGCTCCGCGGCGAGCGCGAGAGTTTCACGGATCTCAGCGGCGCTGAGCGATTCGATCGAAAGCAGATGCTTCATGGCAGGTCCCCCAGTTTTGGAAAAAGGGGGCGAGAGTCTGGCAACTCCCGGCGGAAGACAAGCCCGCGTTTCGTCAGCGTCCCGGACTGCGAGCTGCGGACCTTTCCTCCGACGAGCCACCCGGCGTCGGCCGGCAACGCCCTCCAGCTTGCTCCGCTTCCCGGCGTGAGTGCTTCCTCACGGCCACCGACCGGCGGGGGCGCCGATCGGAACACGCGGGGGCGCGTGTGCTCCCCTTTTCCACAGCACGGATCCGGCTCAGGCGGAAACGGCGAGCGGATTCTCGGCGCGGATGCGGGCGCGGTCATACGCGCGCTGGATCGCCGCCAGGAGTTTCTCGAGGTCGAAAGGTTTCGTGACGATCTCGTCGATCCCGATTTCTGCCGCACGCGACTCGAGTTCGTCGTCGCCGAGGAAACCCGTCGCGAGGACGATGGCGAGATCCGGGCGAATCCGGCGCGCTTCGACCGCCAGAACCGTGCCGTCCATCTGCGGCATGTTCAGATCCGAGAGGAGCACATCGAAAGCAAGCGGACCGCTTTGCAGCCGGGACAATGCGGCCGTGGGGCTGGAACAGGCAGTGACCGTGTGCCCCGCGCGGTGGAGAAATTGTTCGGCCACGCCGAGCACCGACTGCTCGTCGTCCACCACGAGGATCCGCAATCTGGCGCCCGCGGTCGCCGGCGACGCCGCCTCGGCCGGCGGAAGCGTTTCGGCCAGCGCGAGCGGGAAATACAGGCGCACCGTCGTGCCCCGGCCGGGCGCGCTCTCGAGCGTCACCGCGCCGCCGTGGTTTTCCATGATGCCATGGACCACAGCGAGACCGAGGCCGGTGCCGTCGCCGGGTGCCTTGGTGGTAAAGAAAGGATCGAAGGCGCGGCGCCGGGTTTCCTCGTTCATGCCGGCGCCGTCATCGCTCACCGAGAGGCACGCGCAGCGGCCCCGCCCAAGCCCCGGATGCTCCGCAGCGAGCCCCGCGGTGACGGGGATTTCCTCGAGCCGAATGGTGATCGTCCCGGTGTGGTTGCGCAGGGCGTGCGCGGCGTTGGTGCCGAGATTCAGGATCGCCTGATGGATTTGCGAGCTGTCGGCGAAGACGAGGATCTCCGCATCGCCGGTCTCGACCTGGATCGCGATCCCCGCGGGGACCGTCGCGCGCAGCAGCCGGACGGCATCGCGGACCACGGTTTCGCAAGACACCGCGCGGCGTTCCGTCGGACCCTTGCGGCTGAAGGTGAGGATCTGGCGCACCAGGTCGCGCGCGCGTTCGCTCGCATTGATCACCGCGACGAGGTCGTTGCGGATGGGGTCGGTCTCGGCCAGCGCATCGTGGGCGAGGCTGGAGTAGCCGAGGATCGCCGTGAGCAGATTGTTGAAATCGTGCGCGATCCCGCCGGCGAGCGTCCCGAGCGATTCGAGCCGGTGGGTGTGCGCGAGCTTCGCCTGGAGGTCGCGCTGTCCTTCCTCCGCTGCGCGGCGCGCGGTGATATCGGAGAAGCTCCACACGCGGCCCACCACCTTTCCTTCCAACCGCTGCGGCCCGCTCCGGCGCTCGAACACCCGGCCATCGGTAAACTCGATCGTCTCGAAACTTTCCGCCTCGGGCGTCCCGTAAAGATCCTGGACGCGCGCCAGAAAGGCCGCCGGATCCTTGAGCTGATCGGTGACAAACGCGAGGAGTGGCTGATCATCCCGGCGCTCTGCGAGTTCGCGCGGAATGTTCCAGAGATCGACGAAGCGGCGGTTGAAGCCGGTGACCCGCCCGCTGCTATCGACCACGAGCACGCCATCGGCGGACGCATCGAGGGTTGCATTCAGGAGCGAGAGTGAGGTCTTGAGGGCGCGGGCGTTGCGGCGGTTTTGGCGCAGGGTGAAAGCGAGCCCTGCCGCGAAGAGGGCGAGGGAAACCAGTGCGACGAGCGCCATCGACGAAGCCCGCGGATAGGCCTGCCAGACGCGGAGCGGGCGATTCAGGATCTCGGTGCCGGGTGGCAGAACTGAAAACGGCAGGCCGAAGCGTTGCATCTGCGCGTAGTCCACGACGATCCGCGAGGGCAGGTCGGTCACCGTGGGCAGACTCGCGGCGGATGCACCTGCGAGGAGGCGGAGACCGAGCCGGGCCGCGGCTTCACCGTGCTGCTCTCCGTCGATCATCGCGCCGCCGAGGATCGCACCGAGATGCGTGGGTGCGCGCTGCCCGTAGACCGGCACCGGGCAGCGCGTGAGCAGCTCTGGCCCCATCCGGCGGGCGACCTGGGCTCGGGTGAGCAGCACGGCCGTATCCCCGGGCAGATTCTCCACCCCGCGAAACAATGCGCGGGCTGAATCAGCACGGAGCAATTCAAACTTCACGCGTCCCATCAGCCCCGGCAGGTCGGATTCGATCCGGTTCAGATTACCCCGGCCGCTGAAAGACGAGTCTTCGAGAATCACCATTCGCTTGAGCCCGGGTTGCAGCTTGAGGGCGAGGCGGACCGAACCCGCGGGATCAGTGTTCTCGACCACGCCGGTGAGCCACGGATTCGCGACGCGGACCTGTTCGTCGAATTTCGTGATTCCACAAAACACCCCCTGCGCCTGCGGCCAGAGCGCCGTGCGATGACGCAGGAGAAATACGAGTGCCGGCTCATCGGCGGCGAGGATGAGGAGGAAGTGATGGCTGCCGTATTTCGTCCGCAGATAGTCGGCGAGTTCGGCATCGAAATCCTCGGCCGGTCGGGCCGGGGCATCCATGTATTCCACCTCGACGTTCACGGCAGGCTGGGCACCGCGGAGGACGCGCTGCATTCCCTCCAGTTCCGCGACGGCCCAGAGGTCGGAAGGATTTCGCGAGATCAAAATGAGCACCTCCGGCTTTGCCTCCGCCGCGATCGCGCCCCTTCCTCCCGCGACGAGCCACCCGACACAGACCAGCGCGAGGAGCAGCGCCACCCCGCGACGCACCGCTGCCGATTGAATGTCGAACGGTGGGGCGGAACGCATGGCGCTGGGGCTGAACACTATCGAGCGGCCCGAAGATTGTCGCGCCAAATTCAGAATCGCCCGCACTGCCGCGCGATCTCCATGCCCACCTTGCTGCGCTGGCGCAATCATGTTACCTGCGCGGACTCCCATGCGTCTCTTCCCCGCTTTGTCCTTCGCGCTGTTCTTGTTTGCGACGACGGCAGCGTTCGCCCATCCCTTTGTGCAAAATTCGATGTGGGTGGTCTTCGGCGAACAGCGGGTGCGGGTGGCGGCGAATGTCTCGGTGAAAGAAATCCTCGCGGCCAGTGGCGGCAAGGTCGCGGGCGAGGATGAGGAGATGAAGTATGAAGCCGGGGCGGTGACTGCGGCTTCGGAAAAGCACCGCGAGTATCTGCTCCGCAATCTGCACCTCTCGATCGCCGGGGCGGAACTCGCCGGCACGGTGACGAAAATCACGCCGCCGGTCGCTTTCACCTCAATCGACAAGACCTTTTTCCAGTTCGAACTCGACTACCCGCTGAGCGGCCCGCCGCCAGCCAGCGTCACCTTTCGCCACGACATGCTCCATGAGTTCGAGTACGCGCCGGGGCAGAAGTTCGACGTGAGCTACGTGGCCCGAGTGAAACGCGAAGGCTCCGAGGACGTGACGAGCTGGCTGCTGCGCCAGAATCAGCCGAGCGACCTGCCGACCGGCTTCGCCGCCGCCCCGAACGAACCCGCGCCGAGCCAGGGCTGGCGGACCTTTCGCGAATACCTCCAGCACGGGGTCACCCATATCATCACGGGCTACGATCATCTGCTCTTCGTCGCTGCGCTCGTGCTCGCCACGCTCAGCTTCTGGGAGATGGTGAAGGTGATCGCCGCTTTCACCGCCGCGCACACCCTCACGCTCGCGCTTTCAGTCTTCGACATCTTCCGTTTGCCTGCGTGGATCGTGGAGCCGGTGATCGCGATCAGCATCGTCTTCGTGGCCGTGGAGAATGTGCTCGCACCGCGCCGCGCGCACTCCCGCATCCGACTCGCGATTGCGTTTGGTTTTGGGCTGATCCACGGGCTCGGTTTCGCGGGCGGGCTGCTCGACGCCATGGAGGGGCTGCCCGCGCTTGGCATCTGGATCGCCCTCGCCGCGTTCAGCCTCGGGGTGGAAATCGGCCACCAGATCGTGGTCCTGCCACTCTTCGGCCTGCTCGCGCTGGGGCGCAAAGAGCTGCGGGAAAACTTTCAGCGCGGCGCCGTCCGTTACGGTTCGGTGCTCATCTCATTGTGCGGCGCCTACTATTTGTTTGTGAGCGTGCACCAGCAGTTCTTCCTGCGGTGATGGTGCCGATTCGCCTCGCCACGGAAGCGGATCTCGCCGCGATCAATGCGATCTACAATCACTACGTCGCGCACTCGACCTGCACCTACCAGATTACCCCGGAGACGGCGGAGGCCCGGCTCGCGTGGTTTCGTCGCCGCGGCCCGGAGCATCCGGTGACGGTCGCGGAACTCGCGGGCGAAGTGGTCGGCTGGGGATCGCTCAATTCCTTTCATCCGCGGGAGGCCTATTCCTGCACGGTGGATAATTCGATCTACGTCCGGCACGACCGGCAGCGGGAAGGCATCGGCCAGACGCTGCTCGCGGACCTCATCGAACGCGCTCGGGCGCTCGGGCATCACACGATCATCGCCGGCGTCTCCGCGGAACAGGCGCCGAGCATCGCGCTGCACACGCGCTTCGGCTTCGTGGAAATGGGTCGGCTGCGTGAGGTGGGATGGAAGCATGGCCAATGGCTCGACGTGATCACCATGCAGCTCTGGCTTTGAACCCGATGCCGGAACGAAAATCCCGCAAGCATGTCATCCTGAGCGGAGTGTAACGGAGTCGAGCCGAGTCTGCGAGACAGCCGCAGGCAACGACCTCCGCCTTTGGATGATCGTGCAGTTCCCGGCAGTCCAAGGTCCCTCCGCTTCATTCTCTTCGCTCAGACTCCCTACACTCCGCTCGGGATGACAGAGTTAATTTGTGAGTTCTGCCGCACCCTCTATGGCGGCGCGAAGTGATGCAGCGCATCGGTGACACCGCCGGGGCGCTCCCAGCGGAGGAATTGCGTGACCGCGCGGGTGACGAATTCCTTCGCATCCGCGACGGCCGCACCGAGCCGCAGCCCTTTTCCCAAGCCCGCTGCGATGGCCGCGGCGTAAGTGCAGCCGGTGCCGTGCGTGGAGACGCCGGGAACGAACGGGGCGCGAAACTCCGTGACCACGCCGCCGGGTTCCACGAGCAGGTCGGTGGCGACCGCGTCGCTGAGGTGGCCGCCTTTGATGAGAAAGGGGACGCCAAACTCGGCGACGAGCGTCTCGCCCGCGCGGCGCATCCCGGCGAGGTCGGTGACGCGATAGCCGAGGAGAGTGTGGACTTCGTCGAGATTCGGCGTGACGACGGCGGCGCGGGGAAAGAGGCGCTCGCGGTAGAGGGCCACGGCGTCGGCGAGGAGCAGCGGGTCGCCGCTGGTGGCCACCATCACGGGATCGACGACGATCGGCGCGGCGCAGCCGGCGAGCGCGTCGGCGACGGCGGTGATGATCTCGCGGGAGTAGAGCATGCCGGTCTTCACCGCCGCGATGGGGAAGGCATCGAAGAGCAACCGCACCTGCTCGGCGACGATGTGCGGCTCGATCGGCTGGATCGCGCTCACTTTTCCCGGCACCTCGGCCACCACGCAGGTGAGCGCGGTGACGGCGTAGGTGCCGAGCGCGCTCATGGTTTTGAGGTCGGCCTGAATGCCAGCTCCGGCGCTGTTGTCGGAGCCGGCAATGGTGAGAGTGACGGGAAGAGTGGACATCGGAAGGATCGGGCGCATGGTGCTGCCCCGCGCAACTTTGCGCGAGCGGCGGAATTTCAACAGCCCCGCTTTTTTCTCCTGAAATGCCCACCACCCTCACTGAGCTGGCCGGTCTCGATACCATCATCGATCGCGTCGTCCACATGCCCACGCTCGAGGCGCCACCGGAGCGGCCGCATCCGTTCGTCTACTTTATCACCATCCACAATCACTCGACGGAGGCGGTGACGATCCGCGGACGCAAGTGGGTGGTGACGGACGCCGAGGGCCAGCAAATGGTGGTGGAAGGCGACGGCGTGGTAGGCAAGTTTCCGCGGATCGATCCGGGCGGGCATTTTTCCTACAACAGCTACCATCCGATCGGTTCGGACAGCGTGGCGGAGGGAGCATTTTTCGGGGTAACCGAGAGCGGCACGGCGGTCTTCACGCGCATCCCGCGGTTTGAGATGCAAGTGCCGGAGCACGGGTAGGAAGCAGCTCTCGATTCGCGAGGGAGGCGGCGCTGGATCGGGAGAGCGGGGCGGTTTTTGGCGATTTGCAGAACGTGATCACTTAAAGAATCGGACGACGAAAAACCTCGACCCGCGGCGGGGGGACGAACCATCTCCGCGCCCGCTTGCACGTCGCCACCATTGGCACGCAAACGCTGAAACCCGATAGCCGCATCTGGGCCACTCTGGGGATTCAAAAATCCCCGGTGATCACGCCGTCCATGCGCTGATCGTGCGGCTCGGCGGGCAGTGCGGAAACGAGCTGGCAGGGGAAGCACAGCCCCAGCGCCGTGCTCGACGGGCGGCGGCGCGCGAGCAGGCGATCGTAGTAGCCGCCGCCGCGACCGAGTCTGAAACCGTCGGCGGTGAAGCCGAGGCCGGGGACGAGGAAGAGATCGACGTCCGCGGCGGGGACGACTGGGGCGGCGGCGAATTCGTCGGTATCGAGCTTCCACGTCGCGCGGCGGAGCAGCGCGGGGTCGTCGATGCGGATGAGGGCGACATCATTTCCCTCAATGCGTGGAAAGCAGAACGCGGGACCATTTTCCCACAGCTCCGAGATCTGCGGCTCGCTCGGCAGCGGGAGGAAGGCGCACACGAGCTGCGCGGTGCGCCAAGCCGGATGCGCTCGGACCGCAGTGCAGATCGCGGCAGAGGCGCGGCGGCGCTCGTCGGGCGGGAGAGCACGGAGCACGGCGATGAGTTGGGCGCGCAGTTTGGGTTTCGACACGGAGGTGGATTAGCAGAACGCGGCGGGGCGCAGCAAACCGTTGCCTCGCACCCGAGTGCGACTTACATCTGGCGCGTGCCGAATCCGTTCCGCCCGCCGAACAAGAAGGCGAAGATCACCAAGTCCGCCAAATCCACCGGGCAGCCCGTGGCCAGGCCCGAGCGCAAGGTGGGGCTGGCGCCGAAGAATGGCTGGCAGCGGAGGAATTTTTTCACCGAGGTGCTCATCCCGCAGCTTTTCACCCGGCGCGCCGGGAAGCACGCCAGCCCGGATTTTCCCACGCTCGAGGATGGCCAGGTCGCGGTGACGTGGATCGGCCACGCATCCTTTCTCCTCCAGACGCAGGGGCTGAATGTGCTCATCGATCCGAACTGGGCGAAATGGCTGAAGGTGATCAAGCGGGTGAAACATCCCGGGCTAGCGCTGCACGATCTGCCGGACATCGATCTCGTGCTGGTGACTCACGCGCACTTCGACCACCTCGACCGCAAGACGCTGCGTGAGGTGGCGCGCGATCAGCCGATTGTGGTGCCCTTCGAGGTGGGGAATCTGGTGCACGACCTCGGCTTTCACAGCGTCCACGAGTTGCACTACTGGGAGTGCTACGAATTCGGCCCGCTGAAGATCACGCTCACGCCCTGCCATCACTGGGGAGCGCGAATGCTGCACGACTCGCATCGCGGGTTCGGTGGATTCGTCATCGAAGCGGGAGGGCGCGCGATCTTTCACTGCGGCGACACGGCGTATTTCGACGGCTTCAAGGAAATCGGCGAGCGGCACGCGATCGACGTGGCCTTGATGCCGATCGGCGCCTACGACCCGCCGAGCGGTCGCGAGGTGCACATGAACCCCGAGGAAGCCGTGCGCGCCTTCCTCGACCTGCGCGCGCAATGCCTCGTGCCGATGCACTACGGCACCTTCCGCCTGAGCTACGAACCGCTGCACGAACCGCCCGAGCGACTGCTCGCCTGCGCTCGCGAGCACGGCATCGAGGATCGCGTATCGGTGCTGACCGAGGGGCGGACGGTAGTGTTTTAGCGGCGTCTCCGCGGAGACGGGATCATTCAAAAAGCCCTGTCATCCCGAGCGGAGTGTAACGAAGCCGAGGGACCTCGGCTTCCGAAGGATCATGGATCTTCCCGCACTCCGAGGTCCCTCGACTTCATTCTGGTCGCTCAGGCTCCCTCCATTCCGCTCGGGATGACAGGCGGTTTCGATTTTCGATCCATCGTCGTCTCCACGTTCACCCACGAGGAACTCCCCTCGGGATGACAGCGTTGGTTGGACACGTGCCGACACCACCCCAGCCGACTGGCATGTTTGTAGCTAAAATGCCGATGCATGACCTCTCTCGCCGACCTCCCCATCAAGATCTACGCGGACGGCGCGGACAAAGCCGGGATGCTCGAACTTTACCGCAACCCGCTCATTAAGGGGATGACCACCAACCCGACGCTGATGAAAAAAGCTGGGATCGCAGACTACGAAGCATTTGCGCGCGACGTGCTGGAGACGGTCACGGACAAGCCGATTTCCTTCGAAGTCTTCGCCGATGAGTTTCCCGAAATGCGGCGGCAGGCGCTGCGCATCCGCGACTGGCAGGCGAATGTTTACGTGAAAATCCCGGTGCTCAATCCGCGCGGTGAATCCGCGGTGGAACTGATCCGCGACCTCGCGCTCGACGGCGTCAAATTGAACGTCACCGCGATCCTCAGCGAAGCGCAGATCGCCGCCGTGGGCGGGGCGCTGGTGGCGGATGTGCCGTCGGTGGTTTCGATCTTCGCCGGCCGCATCGCGGATACGGGGCGCGATCCGTTGCCGATCGTGGAAGCGGCGCATCGCCTGCTCGCCCCGTTGCCACGGGCGGAGATCCTTTGGGCCAGCGTGCGCGAGGTCTTCAATATCTACCAGGCCGCGAGCGCCGGCGCGCACATCGTCACCGTGCCGCATGACCCGCTCCGCAAGGCGATCGAGATGGGCGGGCGCGACCTCGACGCGCTGTCGCTGGATACCGTGCAGATGTTCGACCGCGACGCGAAGGCGGCCGGGTTCACGCTGGCTACCGCGCCGGAGCGGGTGCCGGCGGCGCCGACGTGGCGGGTGGCGGCGTAAGCTTTTCGAGCAACTCGAGAAATTCCCGCTGCTTCGGGCGCAGCCGCAGCGCTTCGTCGAGCGCGGCGCGGGCTTCGGGCAGGCGGCCGGATTCAAAACGGACTCGAGCGAGCAGGAAGTGCGTCTTCGCGGCTTCGGGTTCGCTCGCCAGCGCATCGGTCAGAAAGCGCTCCGCCAGGTCGTAGCGCTTCTCTTCGAGCGCGAGGACGCCGAGGTTGTTGAGCGTGCTCGCGTGCCGCGGATTCAATTCCAAGGCGAGCCGGTAGTAGAGCTTGGCGCGGGCGCGCAAGGCCGCGGTTTCGCGCGGTTCGGGTGCCTTGACGGACCGCGCGAGCCAGAGATTGCCGAGGGCAAAATCGATATCGGCGTTGGTCTGCACATAGGCGAAGGCGGTTTCCAGATTGCGTTGCGCGCGGTCCAGGTCACCGGCTTCGGTCGCGCGGATTCCAGCCTTGTAGTGATCGAGCGACCAGAGGCTGAGATCGGCGCGCGGCACGGAGACAAAAAGCGCGGCCCCCGACGCCACGGCGACATAGCCACTGGCGGGCCGCCACCGCGCTTGCACCAGCCAGATCCAAAGCTGCCACAGCCCGGCTGCGCCGAGGAGCATCAGTCCCGGCACCGCGGCGAGGCGGTAGCGTTCGGTGACGAAAACGGTGAGCACCGCGACCATGTGGAGCAGCACCGCGGCGGCGATCCACCGCGCGCGGGGAAAGCGGACGACCGCCGGGATCATTCCCGCGAGACCGAGCGCGGCGATGAAGTCAAAACGCAAACCCGGCGGCAGGATTCCCTCATCGCGTAGCAGCTTGATGATCGAGAGATCGTCGTACTGATACGCGTTCCAGAAGTTCGCGAACTTCACGCCCATGAGCCGCCACCACGCGGCGCGGTTTTCGCGGATGTAGTTATTCGCGCGCTCGGACCAGTAGCGCGACACCTCGGTGCGCGTGAGCTTTCTCCCCACAGCCTCCTCCGCGAGCGTGATCGAGTCGCGGAGCAGCCCCTCCTGCGTGGCGCGGATGCCCGGCGGCATCTTCGGGTAGCCGGTCGCGGTGGGGTTGTTGCCGATCCAGAAGTTAATGCCGCTGTGCGCGGAAAGCATCACCGGCTCGCGGGCGATGAAGTAGTTGTGAATCCACGCCGGCGCCGCGCCGAGGTAAACGCCCGCCACCAGCGTGGCCGCCGCGAGCGCGATCCGCGGCAGTCGCTGCCGGAGTGGCTGATTCTCATCCACGCTGAGAAAAATCGCGGCGATGAGAAGCGGGACCGCAAAGAGAATCGTGGCAACGAGCGTCGCGACCAGACCGACCGCCAGGCCTACGAAAATCCAAGGCCGCCACCACGACGACGCGTGGGTCTTCGCCGCCAGGAACACGCAACCGTAGTAGGCGAAGACCAGCCAAACCGTGGGCATGAGGATCGCCCCGAACGCCTGCGCCGGAGTGAAGAGCACCCACGCCAGCGCCGCGAAGCACCCGATCACGTGCGGCCTGGCCGCCGCGAGGGGCGTGGGATCATTCCCGCCCCCTGAGAAGACGATTCGCGCCAACCGGTAGAGCAAGGTGGCGATGCCCGCACCGAGGAGCGCCTGGATGATTCCGACAAAGACCACCGTGAGAAAGCCGCCCAACTTTCCCACGAGGAGATAGATCGCTGCGAGGAGGTAGGCGTAGCCGGGCAGACCATAGAACGCCTGGCGATCGGTCCACTGACCACCCGCGATTCGGAGCGCCCAGTCGTTGTAAAATTTCATGTCGTCGGAGCCCGGCAGGAAGTGGGCGGATTGCGAAAAACGCACGAGCACAAGGAGTTGCACCGCGAACGCAGCGACGAAGATACTGGCGGCGGGAGCCGAGCGGAGAGCGAGGACGATTCGGCGAAACATGGAGGCGCTGAGCAGAACAACAACAGGGCCACGGAGCGAGCGAGGGTTTACCCTGACCCGATTATGGAAAATTTAGTGCCCTGCCGAAATCTGGCATCGCGGCTGCTTAATCCTATCGCAGTGACGCCGCAGAAAACTGCGATCAACGGCACAAAACTAAGTAAACCATTCAATACATAACAATATGCTCCAAAAGCTGAATAAGAACCGTGGGGGTTTTACCCTCGTTGAAATCATGATCGTGGTCGCCATCATCGCGCTGCTCGCTGCGATCGCCGTCCCGAACTTCCTCCGTGCTCGTAAACGCTCGCAGGCCACCCGCATCCTCGAAGATCTCCGCATGATCGACTCCGCAGTCGACCAGTATGCGATCGAGAACAACAAGGCGGGCAGCTCCTCCGTTGCCTGGAGCGACGTCAAGGCCTACCTGAAGACGGGTTCCAGCCTCTACAACTCCGGCGGCGCAGACATGCTCGGCGGCACCTTCGGCAGCTTCACGGTGGATTCGATCCCGAAACTCTCCAAGGCCACCTACGACCGCCTCTCGGATGTCGCTCCCGTGGATTTCTGGTCGCCCTTCTACTAAACGTCCGTCCTAACCTCCAACCTTCAAACGACATCGGCCGCCTCCACACGGAGGCGGCCGATTGCTTTTCCCGACGGGGTCGATCCCCAGGATCGGCACGCGGGGTGCTTTCTCCAGACCTCCTTGGCTCCACTCCCACCAGTACCTGTCGGCGACTCTCCCACCGTTTCGGCGAATGGTGCCGGCACTCCATTGCTTTTGCGCATTTGGAAAACCCTGCAACGGCCGGCCGTGGCGTTCGTCTTTTTCCTCTGCGCCGCTTTCGCCATCTACGGCCCGGTCCTGAACGGTGAACTCATTTGGGACGATGCCTACCTCGTCGGAGAGAATCCATTCTTTCGCAGCCCCGTCTTCATCTGGGAAGTCTTTCGCCACTACCTCTTCTTCGACTCGTTTTCGACCTACTACCGGCCCATTCAAAACTGGTCCTACATGCTCGACTACTGGCTCTGGCGCGGGGAGCCGATCGGCTACCACATCACGAATGTCCTCCTCCATGCGCTGAGTGCGCTGCTCGTCTGGAGGCTCTTTCGCCGGCTGCTCCCCCCGCTGCTCGCCCGCGTTGCGGATGCGCGTCTGCGGGTCGCCGGTCCCGGCATCGCGTGGGCTGTCGCCGCGGTGTGGCTCGTCCATCCCATGCACAATGCCGCGGTGGCTTACATCTCCGGTCGTGCGGACAGTCTCGCGAGCCTCTTTGCCCTCGCCGCGTGGCTCGCGACGCTCCGTCTCGACGAAGCTCGCGGACTGCGCCGGGTGCTCCTCGCGGTCGGCGCGGCCGTCTCCATGCTGCTCGCGCTTTGCTCCAAGGAAATCGCGCTGGTGTGGCTGGGACTCTTCGTCCTGCACCTGCTCTTTTTCACCCGAGACCGCCCGTGGCGGATGCGGGGCGCGCTGCTCACCGGCGCACTCGCTGTCTTCGCCTGCTACGCCTGGCTGCACAGCCTGCCCGCACCACGCACCGGCGCCGGACCCGCGGTGTGGGAACCGCTGCCCGCCCGGCTGCTCCTCGTCCTCCGGGCGCTGGGCGACTACACGTCGATCATCTTCGCCCCCGCGCGGCTGACCATGGATCGCTCGCTCAGCACGCTCGCCACATATCGCGGTGGCGGGTGGTGGCTGGCCCACCTCCGCCTCGAGTATCTCCCGGTGATCGGCGGGCTCGCCCTGGCAGCCTGCGCCTATGCCTGCACCCGTGGATCCGCCCGGCGGCTCTTGCTGTTTGCCGCCTGCTGGTTCGTCATCGCCTTTCTCCCGATCTCGAATCTCTTCCCGCTCAACGCTGAAGTGGCCGAACACTGGATCTACCTGGCGAGCATCGGCTACCTGCTCTTTCTCGCCGTCGCACTCGCCCCGGTGGCCTTCCGCTGGCCGCGTCTCGCCGCGGGGCTGGGCTTCGCCGCGCTGCTCGCCCTCGGCGTGCGCACCGGATTTCGCGCCCACGAGTGGGCCGATCAGGAACGTTTTCTCAAGGCGACGATCGCCGCGGGCGGCGGCTCACCGCGCGTCCTCAACAATCTCGGCACCCTCTACGCCAACCGCGGCGACCTCATCCGCCAGGAGGACGTTCTCCGGCGCACCCTCGTGCTCTTTCCCGACTACGCGCCCGCCCGGATCAATCTCGGCATCAACCTCACCCGCCAAAAGCGCACGAAGGAAGCCGAACCCCTGCTGAGCTACGATCTGGACGCGACCCGCCTCAACGCCTCGACCGCCCGGCAGACTTGGCGTTCCGCAACGAATCTCGCCCACACGGCGAGCGAATCCGGCAAAACCGGGGAAGCGCTCGACATCGTGCAGGGCGCGCAGCGCGAGTTTTCCGGAGTCTGGGAGCTGGTCGGCATGGAGGCCGCGATCCGGCGGAAAAATGAGGGACCCGCGGCGGTGGTGCCGATCATCGAGAAATTCGCGCAAGCCCACTGGTGGCATCGGGAATCCTGGCTCTCGCTCGCGAGGGTCTGCGCCGAGGCCGGCGACTCGGACCGCGCGTGCGCGGCCTTCACTCACGCCAGCCGACTCGACATTTACGACGCCCGACCACTGGCCGGCCTCGCCCGGGTCGAGTTCGCGCGCCAGCGCGGCGACGCCGCCATCTTCGCCCAGCGCCAGGCGATCACGCGCGCGCCGGATCACCCGAGCCACTACCTCGATCTCAGCAGGATGCTCGAGCAACTCGGCCGCACGGACGAATCCGCCGCCGCCGTGCGCAAGGCACACCAACTCACGGCGCTCGCGCCCTGATTCGCCGCCGGCTCAGGCTGCAAAAAACGGATTGCTCACCCGCTGCTCCGCGACCGT
>JANPHH010000018.1:0-3537 GCA_031424375.1 Chthoniobacter sp.
CATCGACGACACGCTGGAAAAGCTCTCATGGCGTCGCTTTGCCAGCGGCCTCTTCCAACCGCTCGGCGTGCGCATCGTGCGCGGTGAGGTGTATGTGATCGGTCGCGATCAAATCACGCGACTGCGCGACTTGAACAACGACGGCGAGGTCGACCTCTACGAGAACTTCAACAACGACACCATCCTCTCCACCAACCCCGCCGACTACAGCCTCGATCTTCAGACCGACAGCGCGGGCAATTTCTATTTCGGCAAAGCCACGCCGTGGTTCCCGGACATCACCACACCGCATCAAGGCGTCATCTTCAAAGTGTCGCCCGATGGTGAGAAGTCAGAGATCATCGCCACCGGATTGCGCGTGCCGAACGGCCTCGCGATCGGTCCGAATGGTGAGATCGCGGTGAGCGAAAACCAAGGCCACTGGCAGCCCTCGAGCAAAGTGAACCTCATCCGCCCCGGCGGCTTCTACGGCATGATGCCCTCCGCGCAGCGCGAGATCGAAATGAAGTGGGGCGACAAAACGATCGCCGTGAACCCAAGCGATCCCGCCGTGCGAAAGGAACTCGGCTTTAGCGGCTACGGCCCGACGAATCCCGTGCCCACGGGTGTGTATGATCGACCGCTCGCCTGGCTGCCTTATGGCGTGGACAACTCCAGCGGAGCGCCCTTCTGGGCCATCACGGACAAATGGGGGCCGCTCAGCAACCAACTCTTGTTCACCAGCTACGGACGCTGCCTGCTTTTCGCCACGCTGCGACACAAGGTCGGTGAGTTGGAACAAGGCGCGATGGTGCCGATGAATCTGAGCTTTGACACTGGCATCATGCGTGGCCGCGTGCATCCGCGCGACGGCCAAGTCTATGTCGCCGGGCTGCGCGGATGGCTCACGACGGCGCAGCGAGCTGGCGGACTTTATCGCGTGCGTTACACCGCCAAGCCTGCGCATCAACCCGTGGACTTCGCCGTGCGAACGACCGGCGTGGACGTCCGCTTCTCCGATCCGCTCGACCCGCGAGCCTCAAGCGATGTCGCCAACTACACCGCTGAACGTTGGAACTACTTCTGGAGCGGCGCTTACGGTTCCGCCGAATACTCCGTCACGCATCCCAAGGAGCCGAAGCACGACACGCTCACCATCCAATCCGCGCATCTCTCCACCGATGCGCTCACGCTCACGCTCGACATCGCCGACATGCGCAAAAGCCAGCAACTCCAGCTCAACATGAAGCTCCACACCGCCGACGGCACGGCCATCGAACGTGTGATCTACATCACGGTGCCCGTTCTCGCTGAACCTTAGTTTACATCTCATGAAAACAGCCCTCATCCTCCTCGCCACACTCACCCTCACCGCCGCAGCGCAAACACCCAACGCCAGACCGCAGCGCCCGGCTTTGCCCGACGATGTGGAAAGGCGCACCGTCAGCATCTGGAGCGATGGCACGCGCATGGCGGCACATTTGTATCTGCCAAAGAATCGCAAGCCCGATGACAAGCTGCCTGCGATCGTCCTTTGTGCCGGCACCGGTGGCACGAAGGAAAACACCGGCACACGTCTCGGCCCGATCCTCGCGCAGCATGGCTACATCGCGCTCGCCTTTGATTATCGCGGCTGGGGCGAGAGCGACAGTCGGCTCATGTCCGTGGAGCCGCAGCCGAAGCTCGATGAGCAGCACGAGATGACGATCAAAGTGAAGGCCTTGCGCGGACAGATGACCTACGCCGAGCAGACCGAAGACATCCGCGCTGCCGTCAGCTACATCGTCGGCGAGCCCGGCGTGGACTCAGAGCGCATCGGCTTGTGGGGCACGAGCTATGGCGGTGGACTCGTCGTGTGGGCCACTGGCAATGATCCGCGCGTGAAATGCCTCGCCGCGCAAGTCCCCGGCATGGGCGCAGGCCCCGGTCCCGCTGCGCAGAAAGCGGCCTACGATCTCGCGACAAAACAAGCACGCGGCGAGACCGAGCCTGTGCCAATCGAAACCGGGAAGCTCACTGGCCTACTCGCGCGCTATACGACGATGCGGCGCAATCCCGTGAAGAGCCTCGGCTTCAGCGCCGTCGAGGCTGCGGCCAAGATCACCGCGCCATCGATCTTCGTCGTCGCCGAGAAAGAGGAATTCGGCGGCAATCCAGCCGTCGAGGCCGCGCACAATGATTTGGTAAAGCGAGGCGTGCCGTCAGACATCCACGTCCTTAATGGTGCCACGCACTACAGCGTCTATGCCGAAGCATTCGACGAGGCCACACGAGTTGAGATCGAGTGGTTCGACAAGCATTTGAAGAAGTAGCCAGCGGAGCCATGCACCTCGGGATTTCAGCTCGGCGATTGTGGACGCCTTTGCTCTGTTGTCGCGTGGCTGGCGCCCCTTCAGGGCATTGCTGCATTCGCCAATGAAGATCCCTCGCATCCTCGCCTACCGCGCCGAACTCCCGCTTTACGAGACCACCTACAAATGGAGCGGAGCGAAATCGGTGACGGTCTCCGACAGCACGATCATGTGCGATCTCGGCTTTGATTCCGTCACCGCCTCCGTCTGGATTCACCATGTCGGAGGCACGCGACAAAAGGACAAACGGCGCGAAGGAGCCCATCGAACGCGAAGTCTCTGGATGGGAGGTGAACATCAACAATTCGTTGCTCGATTCCCAGCAAGCCGAGACGAATCACGCGCCGTAACTCTTGGAGAAGATACTCGATGAAATCATCCGTGTGGGGCCGAAGCCTGCGTTCGTCGAGTTGTGGAAAGTCCCGCGATATTTTTCGCTGCCGTCTTCCATGAAGGGCGGCGGCGCAGAGTTTCATGCCGATGCCGGCCGGATGCGCGACGGCAGGAGCCGATCGCCTCAGCGTTCCGGCGGCGCAAAGTGCATGACCCGATCGAGGGGCGCTGCCGGCACTGCCGATGGAGAGCGGAGACCGAACACCGTCGAGGAATTGTCCGAATTCGGCGACACCACGATATTTTGTCTCAAACCCCCGAGCGCAGCTATTGTCCGCCTGCACTGACTTTGATTTCTCATTGCCCGCAGAATAGACGCCACCGACGGGCGCTGCGAAAGGCCTGAAGAATAGAAAGAAAACCACCGATACCCCCCATGAAAATATTCTGCGCTCTCACATTCGTCGTGCTCGCTTTCGCAGCCGCTGCTCAAGCTGCGAACGAACGCCCCAACATCATCTTCGTGCTCTTCGACGACCTGGGGTGGGGCCAGCCGCAGAGCTACAATCCGCAATCCGCGCTGCGCACGCCGAACCTCGACAAGTTCGCGGCGCAAGGGATGCGCTTCACGGATGCGCACACGGCCGCCGCCGTCTGCACGCCGACGCGCTATGGCGTGCTCACGGGGCGCTACCCTTCGCGCATCGGGCAGTTCGGTGTGCTCACCACGTTTTCAAAGCCGATCATCCCGCCGGGCCGCACGACGGTGGCGTCGTTGCTCAAAGCACAGGGCTACACGACGGCGTGCATTGGCAAGTGGCACCTCGGTATGGATTGGGCGGGTGACAAGCCGGGCAGCGAAAAGGAAGTGCCC
>JANPHH010000019.1:0-21498 GCA_031424375.1 Chthoniobacter sp.
GACGGCAAAAGTGACCAGGAGCGCGGGCGGTTACACTGTCCAGTCTGGTGCCGGCGGCGCGGGCGGAATCGCAGGCGACGGCGGCGCGATCTCCGGGCACAAGGCGACGTTCGGGAGCCTTCTCGGAGGCATCGGTTTCAACTCCGGGGCCGGCGGAACCGGCTCAGGCGCGGCCGGCGCGGGTGGCGTGGGCGGAGCGATATCGGCACCGACCATTACCGTCACCGGGAATGTTCAGTCCACGGTCACCGTCCGCACGGGAGACGGCGGCGGCGCGACTGGCACTGGCGCAGCCGGAGCCGGTGGCGCTCTCACGGGCGTCAAGTTCTCCGCCAAATACCTCGGCGGCACCGGCACTTTCGATACGGGTGACGGTGGCGATTCCTCCGGCACGACCGGGGCCGGTGGCGACGGTGGCGATCAGACGGGGACGACGGTCACCGTCTCGACGAACGTCCTCGGCAACCTTGCCATCAGCACCGGCGATGGCGGCAACGGCGGTTCGTCCGGCGCAGGCGGCGCGAGCGGCAGTCTCCTGGGCACGACCCTTAAGACGAACGACATCAGCGGCTTTGTGCAGGCCTTCACTGGAAACGCGGGAGCGGGCACCGGAGCTGATGGTGGCGATGCCGGTGTGATCGAAAAATTCGTGGCGACGGTGAAACGCTTTGCGGCCGGCTTCGCGATCTTCGGCGGCACCGGGGGCCAGGCGAATAGCGGTGGCAACGGCGGCGATGGCTCCAGCGTGACGAACGTCACGCTGAAGGCCGCGACGGCTGCCAATGGCGTGTCCATCCTCGGCGGAGCGGGTGGTGACGGCGCTGATTGGCAGCCGTTTGCTTCGCGCCGGGCTGGAGGAAAGGGCGGCGAAGTCACGACCGCGAATGTTACCATCGGGAACATCGTCAACGGCACCGCACGCTTCCTCGGCGGCACAGGCGGCGCGGCCACCACCGGTGCAACCGGCGGCGGCGGCGGAAATGTCACGGGCGTGACGTTCGGAGTGACTTCCGGACTCATCAACAATCTCAACATCGCCGCTGGCGCTGGCCTCGACGGGGATGGCGCTGGCCTCGGCGGCAAGGGTGGCGACTTGACGAAGATCAAGGCGACGCTCGGAAAAAACGTGACCGTCACGACCACGGCGATCCAATCCGGCGCGGGCGGCAACTCCACCACCGGCGCAGGCGGCGCGGGCGGCATCATGACGGATGTGACTCTCACGACTGCCGCTGCCCACGGATCGTCGCCGTTTCTGATTACCACCGGCAACGGCGGCAGCGGGACGACGGCGGGCGCAGGCGGTGACATGGACCGCGTGACGCTGACTGCCAGCGGCACCCTCCGCAGCAGCGTCGCGGTGACCGCGGGCAACAGCGGCGACCAGACCGGGGTCGCCGACCTCGCCGGCGGCGACGTGCGCAATCTCACGTTCAACATCACCGGCTTGTGGACTTCCCCGAACATCGGCATCGCGCTCCAGTCCGGCAATGGCGGCGCTTCGAACACCGCCATCGGCGGCAATGGCGGCGAGGTCAAGACGATCAAACTCACCGACAAAACCAACTTCGCGTCGCACACCTTCACGAGCGGCGCGGGCGGATCGAGCAGCACGGCGATCGGCGGCAACGGGGGCGATCTCAGCGCGATCACCTTCACCGCGCCGTTCGCCCGCGTGGCACTCACCGGCGGCAACGGCGGGGCCAGCACCAGTGCGGCCGGCGGCACCGGTGGTGACGTCACCGCGAGCAGCGGCACGGCCGGAGTCTTCGCCGCTCAGGGCGGCAACGGTGCGAATGGTGCGATCGGCGGCGCCGGTGGCAATGTCGACAAGCTGACCGTGACCGTGCAGCGCTATGCCGAGTGGCTCCGCGGCGGCGCGGGCGGCAATGGCACTGCGGGCGCGGGCGGCCTCGGCGGCGGCGTCACCGCTTCGAAGATCAAGGGCGACATCGGCAACTTCACGAAAGCGTTCGGCACCGGCGCAGGCCAGATGGGCGGCCTCTTCGCCGGCACCGGCGGCACGGGCACGACCGCCCCGGGCCTCGCCGGCAGCCTCCTCAATGTGAGCGCCACCCGCATCGCCGCGATCCTCGCGGTGAACAACGCAACCACCGCGAGCAACCTCACCACCGCGAATGCGGTCGACACGATCACCAGCGTGATCGCGGGCACCTACGGCGCGGACACCGGAATCGTCGGCACGGGGACGGATGGCCGGTTCGACTTCAACAACGCGGGCGCCGTCGGCTTCAACCTCGGCGACGGCGACACGGCGATCGACGGCTTGGTCATCGTGAAAACGCTCACCGCCCCGCTCGTCCCGGCAGCGCTGAAGCTCATCGACCTGCCGTAACCGGCGGGCCAGGTTTTGCGAAGGGCGGCCGGCCAGCGGCCGCCCTTCGTAAAAGCCCTGTCATCCTGAGCGGAGCGATGCGCGGCAGGGGGCGGGGATTGAGGGGACGTGTGGGCATCGCGCAGTCGAAGGACCTCTTACACCAAACGCTTTTGAAAACCGGACATTTCTTGGAGCCGGAGGCTCGGCGGAAATTAGCCGGTGGCGTCAGCCACCGGATCACGGAATCAAGCGCTCCGCCCCGGCAGGGGCGCTGGAATTTCTGCCGCCCCGGCCGGGGCTCGGTCCGTTTGTGACTCAAGTCCGGTGGCTGACGCCACCGGCTAATTTCTTTCAGCCCTGCCGGGCCGAATCGACCGGCCTGCAACTTAGTTTGGTATAATTTTCTCTACCGAAGGCGCTGCTGCGAAGAGATGCGAGAGGTCGTTGCCTTCGGCTGTCTCGAAGACTCGGCTCGACTGCGCGCCGGGGCGGTTTCCCGCGAGCAACGCAGCAGGCGGCGCTTCGCTCAGGATGACAGTGTGTTTGGAGCAGCCTGCGGCAGGGAGGCTCCGCTACTTCTTCAGCGACTCCAGCCAGGTGAGCAGGTTGGCCAGTTCGGTGGGGGTGAAGGCGTTCAGCAATCCTTCGGGCATCATGCTTTGCGGGCGGGTGCCGCGCTCGGTGATGTCGGCTTTTTCGATGAGCACGGTCTGGCCGGCGATGTTGCGCACGTCGACGCTGTCGCCGCCTTCGCGGGTCACGAATCCCTCGATCGTCTCGCCTTTCTTCGTCTTGAAAAACGCGCTTTCGAATCCCTGCGCGAGCTTGGCGTTCGGCTTGAGGATCGACTCGGTGAGCGCGGCGCGGTCGTAGATTTTTGCCACGGCGTTTAGCACCGGGCCTTTCGGCGGTTCGTCGGGCGTGATGGTGTGGCAGGCGATGCAACCGGCGCGCAGAAACATCTCCTGACCCACCTTGGCGTCGCCGCCTTTCTGCACGGCGGCGAAGACTTCCTCGTATTTCATCGTGCCGATTTGCTTCCCCTGAGCGCCGCCGAGGCCGAGCTTTTGGTGCGCAAAAAGCGCGGCTTCCGCGACGGTGTTGTTCGGGTTGTTGAGGTTCGCTTCCACGAGCTCGGCGAGCGGCTTCGCAACACTGCGGGCGATGGCGGTGAGCAGGGCGGCGGCGGTATCCGGTTTGTCGAAGCTCTTGGTCACCGACTTCTTCGCGGCCTCGCGGTCGCGGTCTTTACCGACGCGGCCGGTGGCCAGATTGACGAGCACGGTGGCGGCGAGCTGGCGCTTCGCGGCGTCGGAGCCGTGGAGGGCGCGGTTGTAGTCGTTGACCCATTTCGAATTGTGCGCGCCGCGGGTGAAGTCCTCGAAGACGGCGGTGAGTTTCGCGTCGGGCAGATCGTGGCCGGCGAGCGGGGCGAAGGCGTCGAGCGCACCGGGGAAGACGCCGCCATTTTCCGCGCAGCGGAGGAAGATGCGCAGCGCGCTGACGCGCAGGTCGGGCGCCTGCTGGTCATCGGCGGCGATCGCCTGGAGCGCGGTGATGCCTGCGTCGGGGAGGGAGTTGTCGGCGCGGATCATGCCCTCGATCGCGGTAAGTTTCGCCGCGGTGTCGTTGCCGGCTTTGGCGAGCATGAGCTCCACGAGACCGGGGAAGGCGACCTTGGTTTGATACATGCGGGCGACGAGCCACTTCGCGTCGTCGTCGGCGGCGGTGGAGGGCACCGCGCCGTCGGTGCCGGGGCTCCGGGGAAGCGACGGCGCGCTTCCCTCCATGCGCTCCAGCGAGGTCTTGAGCGCGGCGGTGATCTTGTCCGTCTCGCTCCACGCGATGGGCTGGTAGATCGGGCCGGTGGTGTCGGGGCGCGTGCTCCACCAGACTTTCGGATCTTCGTAAGGTGCCTCCTGATTCGCGAGGCGGCAGAGGGAGTTGAGGATGCCGCGGCGGAGTTCACCTTTCGCGCCCGGGAGTCGCGCGATGAGGCCATCGACGACGGCGGGATCGGCGATGCCGTAGAGCGCGCGGAGGGCACCGGGTTTCACCTTTTCATCGGAAGAATCGAGCGCACCGAGCAGCACGGGCGTGGCCTTCAGTTCGCTGAGTGCGCGGCCGGCGCGGTGCGAAACGACCGGGTCGGCATCGGCGACGAGCGGGAGGATGGAAGGCGCGGCGTCGGTTTTGTGCAGTCGGCGCAGCGCGGTGATCGCGGCGGCGCGCATCAATGGAATTGGCGCCAGCAGGTCGTCGCCGAGCTGCCGCATGTTGACCTGAGGTTTGAGGTCTCGGTTGTCACCGAGCGCGAGAAGTTCAGCAGTGTGGATTGGGCCGGTTCGCATTGTGTCACGGAACCAACTTTCATAGGCCGTTCCAGGAATTCGGGCCAACTGCGCGAGGGTCAAAAGGTATGCGTAGTCGCCATTAGTTTTCGCTCCGGTCGCGGCAAACTCGATGCGCGTTGTATTGGGCAACGATCGAAACTTTCGGAGCATCTCGCGCTGAGCAGCAAGTCGGAGTACACCACTTTCGCTTACCAACACCGTCGCCAGCCCATTAAGATCCATCTTCCCCAAATCCGGTACCGCCACCTGCGGCGCATCCTTTTTCACCACGCGCAGCACATACCCCGCGTTCGGCCCGTTGTAATTGAACGTCGCGCCTTCCCAGCTCGTGATGAAAATCTGCCCGCGGGCGTCCACGTCCATGTCGGTGGGGCGGGTCATCGCGATCCATTTGTTCTGCTTCACCGGGGGACGTTTGTGAGTCGAGGCAGGGTCGAGTTCGGCAGCGGGTTCGCCCACTTTCCACCCGGCGCCGTCGGGCATGAGATCGTCGTGATACATGATGCCGCCCGCGCCCCACTCGACGGTGAACAAACCTTTCGGCAGGCCGGGTTCATCCATCCAGAGCGCGCCGCACGGCGAACCCCCGCCGAGATCGGCGAGCGGCTCGAGCATGTCCTCGGGGAAGTTCTTGAAGAGATAAGGGTAGCCCATGTGCGCGCCGGGCGGGACGTAGCTCAGGCGCACGTTCCAGCCGCCGCCGTCGTTGGTGTTGTCGCGGGTGAAGAGGTCGAGCGTGGGTGAGACGGCGACGTCGTAGATATTCCGCTGGCCGCGCGAGACGATCTCGAAGCCGGTGCCATCGGGCCGGATGCGCACGATGCCGCCGCCACGATTGGTGAGCGTGGTGCCGTCCTTCGCCTTGGCATTCACAAAGCCGTAGTCGCCCACGGCGATGTAGATGAAGCCGTCAATCGCGAGCCGGCAGCCATTCGTGGTGTGATCGGCGCCGCGGAAGTTCAGATCGAAGCCGAGGCCGGTGAGGATGTCTTCCTGCCGGTCGGATTTTCCGTCGCCGTCGGTGTCGGTGTAGACGGTGAGATTCGGCGGATGCATCACGATGAGCTGGCCGGGCGCGGTGCCGCTCGGCGCGTCCCAGATCACACCGCGCGGACTCTCTACTTCGCAGAAAGTCTTGAACTCGTCGGCGCGGCCGTCGCCATCGGTGTCCCGCATGCGAACGACTTTGCCGGGGATGCGGCCGTCCTTGGGGCCGTCGATGCCGGTGGTGGGATTTCGGTCGCGTCCGAGCGAGCCGTTTTGATCGATGGCGACGAAAATCGTGCCGTCCACTGCGGCGCTCACGCTCGTGGGGTAGCCGCCCATCGGTGGCAGCGCGAAGACGGTGGCATCGTAGCCTTCGGGCAGCTTGACGGTCTGCAAGATCTCGGCCTCGGTGCGCGGCGGCAGCTCGCCTTTCTGCTGCGCGAGGGCGGGGAGGGAAACGGTGAGGAGCAAGGCGAGGGCGGAGCGGCAGAGAGGCATGGGGTGGTGGGGTTGGCGCGGGGAGAAGTCGTGCGACCGGCGATTATTAGAGGGTGGACGGGAAATCAATACGGCGTGTCATCCCGAGCGGAATGGAGGGAGTCTGAGCGACCGCAACGAAGTCGAGGGACCTCGGAGTGCAGAATGATCCATGATCCACCGGAGGGCGGAGGTCCCTCGGCTGCGTTACACTCCGCTCGGGATGACAGCGTTTTTGAAAGTTTGCGCCTCTCTTTTTATCTGAACGGAGGGAGTGACCGCGGATTTCACGGATTGACGCGGATTGCAGAGTTCTGAAATCCGCGTCAATCCGCGCAATCCGCGGTTTCCTTCTCCTTTCGCAGCATTGTCGGTCGATCGTTCCCGAGAAAGATCCGGCCGCAAGAGGCACGCTAAGCCAGCGGGCGGGGCGGGGTGGAACGGGGGTGATGATTCGATTGCTGATTCCTGCCCTGTCGCTCGTTGTGGTTTCCTTGTTCGCGGCGGAGCGCCGAGTCGCTTCGGCCGAGGAGTTCCATGCCGCGGCGAAGGCGGCGACGGCGGGTGATACGATCGTCTGGGCCGACGGGCGCTACGAGAATGTGGTCATGCGGCTGCGGGGTATGGGACGGGAAACGGCGCCGATCGCGATTCGCGCCGCGACCACCGGCGGCGTGGTTTTCACCGGCGCGAGCCAGCTCGAAGTCCGCGGCGCGTGGGTGACCGTGGAAGGCCTCACGTTTGAGCAGACGACGCTCGACCCCATCATGCTCAAGGATGCGCAAAACTGCCGCGTGACGGCGTGCACGATGCGGGCGTGCACGGCGCCGGGCGTGCGGCTGCACTACCTGCGCATCGGCGGGAGCAAGAGCACGGCGAACCGCGTGGATCACTGCACCTTCGAGGACAAACGCACGGACGGCGTGATGCTGATCGTGGATGGGGACGAAGGTGTCCTTTCGACCGACACGCGCATCGATCACAACGTCTTCCGCGGGATCGCGAAAGCGGTGCGCAACGGCATGGAGGCGCTGCGCGTGGGGGACAGCGGCTTTCAGCGGCAGGAGGCGCGGACGCTCGTGGAGGAAAATCGTTTCGAAGCCTGCCGCGGCGATGCGGAAGTGGTGTCGAACAAATCGACCGGCAACACGTTTCGCGGGAACATTTTCACCGGCTGCGACGGCGGCGCGATCGTGCTCCGGCACGGCGACCGGTGTGTGGTGGAAGGCAACCGGATCGATGGCGAAGGGCGCGAAAAATCCGGCGGCATCCGGGTGCACGGCAGCGGCCATCGGGTGCGCGGGAATGTGATCGAGCGGACGGGGGCGTTTGCGCTTTCGCTGCCAGCGGGGAATTCGAAACCGCGCGAAACCGGACACGCGCCGGTGACCGATGCGGTGATCGAAAACAATCGCATCGTGAATCCCGCGGGGCCGGTCTTCTTGCTCGGCGAGCCGCACGATAGCAAGAAGCTGCAGGATACGGCGCCGACGGGCGTGGTCTTCCGCGCGAATGTGATCGAGGGACTCGGGGCGCAGGTGAAGGTGAAGGAGTTTCTGACGACTGCGGGTGGGGTGCGGTGGGAGTAGCGGCGCGGAGCATTCCAAAAAAAATGTCATCCTGAGCGGAGCGCAGGCGGGCCAGCGGGCGGAGCGCAGTCGAAGGACCTCTAACTTCACGCGGGCAGCGGGGGTGCGGAGCGGAAGAAATAGTCAGAGGTCCTTCGACTCCGTTCCTCTCCGCCTTCGCCCACGAGGAACTCCGCTCAGGATGACATTGTTTCTTTTCGACGGCGCTGTGCGCGCCAGCCCGCCTACAGCTCCTTCTCCAGCCGCTCGCTCAGCCACTGCTTGATCATGCTCTGGTAGTTCAGGTAGCGGCTGCGGGCGATGCGCTTGATGCGGGCGAGCAGGCGCGGATCGAACCGCAGCGTGATCGTCGTCGATTCGCGCGTGTCGGCTTTGAGCAGCGAGCCGTTCATCAGCCGCACGTCGAGCCGGGTGTCGGCCCAGAAGACGGCTTCCTCTTCCTCGGAATCGAAGTGCGGCAGCTCTTTCCAACTCGTGATGACTTTCATGCGCTCAGTAGCCCTGCTCGGAGTTTTTGCGTTCGTAGAAGGTCGCCTCCTCCGGCGTCATGTCGCGGGCGAGGATCGCGCGGTAGCGTTTCCCATCGCTCCAGAAGACGGTGAAGATTCCACGGTCACCGATCGATTTCCCGAGGTTGAAGTAGCGTGCCTTGGCGTCGTCTTCCACGCCGTCCGGAAGCAGGCGCAGGCCGAAGGGGTCCTCGAAGCTTTCTTCGATTTCCTTGGGCGTGATCTGCTTCAGATCAAAGGGAACGTCGATCCAGTCAAAGTCCATGCTCGGGGGGACGGCGCGCGCTACTCGCCGCGCTGAATGAGTTCGACCTCGTAGCCTTCCGGCGCGTCGATGAAGGCGATGACGCTGCCGGTGCCGGTGGGCGTGGGGCCATCCGAGAGCGGGTAGCCGAGCGCGGTGGAATGTTTCGCGAAGGCTTCGATGTCATCCACCTCGAAGGCGAGGTGCGTGATGTCGCTGCCCACGTTCACCGGGCCGCTGCCGTCGAATTTGCAGATCTCGATTTCCTCCTCGCTGCCGGGCGCCTTGAAAAAAACGAGCTGTGAGCCGCGCGGCGAGGTGTGGCGGCGGGTGAGCTGGAGGCCGAGCACGTCGCGGTAGAAGGTGATCGTCTTCTCGAGATCGCTCACGCGGTAGCGGGTATGAAGGAGGCGTTTGACCATGGGGATTTTCGGATTTCCGATTTCGAGTTGCAGATTTAGCCTCGCCCCGCTTTGAACGCGACTGCTTTCCCAAGCTGAATCCCATATCAGACCTCCGACATCCCATGATCTCCCTCGGCATCGACAGCGGCACACAGAGCACCAAGACCATCGCGCTCGATTGCGACACGGGGGAAGTCCTCGCGTCGGCTTCGCAAAACTACGGCCTCATCGAGGGCCTCGCGCCCGGCCACCTCGAGCAGGAGCCGCAGGTATGGATCGATGCCGTGGACGCCACCGTGCAGGAGGTGCTGAAGAAGCTCGGCAAAAAGAAGGACGCGGTGAAGGCCATCGGCGTGAGCGGGCAGCAGCATGGCTTTGTGCCGCTGGATAAAAAGGGGAAGGTCATCCGCCCGGCGAAGCTCTGGTGCGACACCTCGACGACCGAGCAGTGCAAGCAGTTCGAGAGCGAGTTCGGCGGCTCCGAGGGGCTGATCGAGCTGGCGGGCAATGCGATGCTGCCGGGTTACACCGCACCGAAAATCCTCTGGCTGAAACAAAACGAGCCGAAGAACTACAAGGCGCTCGAGACCGTCCTGCTCCCGCACGATTACCTGAACTTCCACCTCACCGGCGACCGCGGCATGGAGTACGGCGACGCCTCCGGCACCGGCCTGCTCGATGTGCGCGAGAAGAAGTGGTGCGAGCCGCTGATCGAATTCATCGACAGCGATCTGTTCGACGCGCTGCCCGCACTGGCCAGCTCGCGGCGCGCGTTCGGGCTGCTCCGCGAAAATCTCCGCGAAGCCTGGGGCCTCTCGAAAGGCGAAGTGACCGTGAGCGCCGGCGGCGGCGACAACATGATGGGCGCGATCGGCACCGGCAATGTGCAGGCCGGCGTGGTGACCGTGAGCCTCGGCACCAGCGGCACCGTCTACGCCTACGCCGCCGAGCCCGTCATCGATCCGCAGGGCGAAGTCGCGGCCTTTTGCGACAGCACCGATCGCTGGCTCCCACTCGCCTGCACCATGAATGTCACCGTGGCCACCGAGCAGGTGCGCCGGATGTTCGGCTGGTCGCATGAGCAGCTCGAAGCCGCGGTGGCCGAGAGCAACGCGGGCGCGGACGGCCTCGTTTTCCTCCCGTATCTGAATGGCGAACGGACCCCGAATCTGCCGAAAGGCACCGGGGTGCTCCACGGGATGACGACCTCGAACTACACCCCGCAAAACCTCGCCCGCGCCACCATGGAAGGCGTCACGCTTGGTCTCGCGTATGGCCTCGGGCGCTTCCGTGAACTCGGCATCCAGCCCACCGAAATCCGCCTCACCGGCGGCGGCAGCAAGAGCGCCATCTGGCGCCAGCTCGCCGCGGATATCTTCGGCGTGCCCACCATCTGCCTCGCCTCGGCGGAAGGCGCCGCGCTCGGTGCCGCGATCCAAGGCGCGTATGCCACGCTCATGGCCACGGGGAAAAACGCCACCTTCCGCGAACTTTGCGAGCGCATCGTCAAGGTGGACGAATCCACCCGCGCCAAGCCGCACGCCGAACACCGCGAACTTTACACCGCGCTCCTCACCCGCCAGGGCGACCTCACCCGCCGCCTCCACGCAGCGGGCTATCTCTGAGAGGGTGTACCGGAACTCCGATAGGAGATAAAATAGACCGCGGATTTCACGGATTGACGCGGATTAGGATTCTGAAATCCGCGTTAATCTGCGCAATCCGCGGTTTCAATTCCGACTTCCGGTACACCCTCTGGGGAAGCACCAGGGGGAATGCTGCCGGCCAGCGCGCGGGGGGGCGTGCGGCGGATCGATCGGGTCCGGCGCGGGAGCGTGGGAAGCCAAACCCCGGTGGCCCGCCCCCTGCTAGACGGTGCTCGCCGCTGTTTCCCTGTGGGAGCGGTGGTGCCGGCCATCGTTGCGCCGCCCTTCCTTGAGGTGCGGTGTCTTCCGAAGGCTGGCCCAACAACAGCACTGCGTTTAGCCACGCGCGCCCGTCGAAACCCATCGCCCTAGAATCCCCATGCTGCACCCTGAGTTGAAAATCACCACCCTTCGAAAATCGACGCTTTCCCGGGTCGAACC
Organism: Chthoniobacter sp.; assembly: GCA_031424375.1. Classification (GTDB taxonomy): domain Bacteria; phylum Verrucomicrobiota; class Verrucomicrobiia; order Chthoniobacterales; family Chthoniobacteraceae; genus Chthoniobacter. The sequence goes on from JANPHH010000019.1 coordinate 10,990, forward strand.
CCTCGAGTCCCGCATCGCGCCGGCGAGCTTCTTTTTATCCGGAAATGGTGACGTGAAGGACGCGCTGGGCGCCGTGGTGGACAATGCCACGGCCGCGAAGACCGCCGTCGGTTCGGCGAATGCCGTGCTGCTCGTGAAGGGCGACAACCTGTTTTTCGACGTGGACGGCAATGGCACGATCGACCCGAAGCTGGAGAACATCCTGGCCGTGAAATCCGGCGCGGGGATCGTGTTTCTCGACGATGTGATTGCGGGCGGGAATCTGGAGATTTCCGGAGTTGCGGTCTCGGCCGGGTTCGGGGCGACGGTGAATACGATCATTGACGGCGACGTCGCCACGATGCTCGAGGGTTCTGCAAAAACGCAGATCTATACATTCCAGGAAGCCATCACGCCGGGCGCATCGCTTTCCAAGCTGACCGTGAACGGCAGCATCAATGGCTCGATCCTCGCCGGGGGCAGCGTGTCGAAAATCACCATCACCGGAGCGAACAACGGAGTCGCCGTCGCGGGGATCCATGCCGGCACCGGGGTGAATGCCCATCCGACCGTGAATCTGGGCGGGCCGGCGCCGCTGACCTTTTCCGTGTTCGTGGCCGCTCCCGGCCAGGCGGGCAGCTCGATCAGCACAGTGAGCCTCATGACCGGAGTCGCGACGAAACTGATCGCGGGCGACGCGGCGGAGGTCACCGATTCCAGTGCGAAAGGCAAGGCGGGCTCGGGTGGCGCGATCACCGGGATCGTGATGCGCGGAGCGGTCGGCGCGGAGGTCGCGCTGGTGGCGGGGCATGGCGCGACGGGGCCGAAAAATGCGGGCCTCGGCGGCGGCATTTCCAAGGTGAAGGTGCAAGGCACATCCCTCGCCGCCTTTTCCGCCAAGGCCGGAAACGGCGGGAATGCGAGCGACGAACTGAAAGCTCTGACCGGCGCAAAGGGCGGCGCCGTGTCGGATATCATGCTGGATCTCGGGCCGGCGGGGACGGTGACCACTTTCACCCTGACGGCGGGGAATGGCGGAAACGCGTCGTCGTTTACCAATGACCGTGATGTGACCAAAGGCGCCGCGGGCGGGAGCGGCGGGAGCATCCTGAAAACCATGGTCGTCGGCGTGGTCGACGCGCTCGTCCTGACCGGCGGCGCGGGCGGCGACGGCACGAACACCGCGGGCGGCGGAATAGGCGGGGCGATCGGCACGCTCAGCGCCAAGCTCGGCGCGGGCGACTCCATCCTCACCGGCGGGAATGGCGGAGCCGGTGGCGAACCGGCGAGCGGCTACGCCAAAGGGAAAGGCGGCGGCGCGGGCGGCGGCTTCGCCAAGCTCACGCTGACCGGCACGAGCAATCTCTCGAACGTGACGGCGACGGGCGGAGATGGAGGCGAGGGGGGCGTGGCTTCCGGCGGCGGGTTCGCGGGCGTGAATCTTCTCGGCGCGGATTTCGGAGCCGCCAGTCTGACGGCGGGAAATGGCGGGAACTCCTACGATGCGGCGGGAAACAATGGCGGAGCTGGCGGCGGGTTCAAGAAACTCGCGATCACCGCGGCGCGCGTGGCGTCGCTCGGGCTCACGACGGGAAATGGCGGCGACGGTGGCTTGCTCTCCGCAGCGGGCGCCGATGCCGACCGGGAAAAATCGGGTGGCGCGGGCGGTGCCGGCGGGCTGCTCGTCAAGCCGGTCATCAAATCCCTCTTCGGCGGACTGCAACTCGCCATGGGCAGTGGCGGGGCGAATCCCTATCTCGGCAAAGGCGGCGTGGCGCCCGGGATCTCGGGCTACACCTTCCGGCTGGCCGACGGCGCGGATGTCGAGCTGACCACCGGCAAGGGCGGCGACGGCAATGGCGTGGCGCAACCCGGCGGCAATATCGCGGACGTGACGCTCACGGCGGAGGGACCGTTGGGGCAGTTGGGCACGATTCAACTGGTGACGGGCGGCGGCGGCAGCGCGGTCGCGCTCGACGCGGTGAAATTCACCGGCTCGGGGGCGCAGGGCGCGAATGCCGGAACGATCACCCGGGTCGTCGTCAATGCGGGCGCAACGGGTGGAATCTCCGCCACCACCGGAGACGGCGGGCAGGGAGCGGCGCTGTCCACTTACAAAGCGAAGACGGACGAATACATCCCGAAGACCGCGACGGGCGGCGGGGCCGGTGGATCGGTCACGGCGCTGGCGGCGAATGGAGTATTGGGCGGCCTCGAAGTCACCACCGGGAACGGGGGCGCGGCCGGCAACTTTGAAGGCGCGGCGACGGCATCCCGGTTCAAGGTCATCCCCGCCGGGGGCGCTGGCGGGTCCGTGGCAAATGTCACCGCGACCGTCACGGGCGAAGTCACGCTCGCCACGGGCGGCGGTGCGGCTTCCGGCGACGTGCTCGAGCTCAAGGGCAACGCGTCGCGGGGCGGCGAGGCGGGAGGCGTTTCGGACCTGAAGCTGACCGCCAGCGGCGCGGCGGCCACGGCATCGGTGACGACCGGCGTCGGCGGGACCGGGCTCGGCTCCACCGCGGTGGCCGGCGGCAGCATCACGAATCTCTCGTTCCTCGGTGAAGTCTTCAGCGAGGTCACGCTGGAGTCCGGCGCCGGGGCGGAAGGCGGCGTCCTCGCCGATGCCGACGGAAAGATCCTCGTGTCCAATGACGGCGGCGCGGGCGGTGCCATCGCGGCAATCTCGTTCCCCGCGGGCGTCGGAGCCCTGCAGGTCACCGGGGGCGCCGGTGGGGCTGCTAGTGCGGACGGAGCCCGCGCGGGTGGCGTCGGCGCGTCGGTCCGGGCGAGTCAGTTTACTTTTGGGGGAAATGTCGCGGAGTTCACCGCGACCGGCGGTGCGGGTGGCGATGGTGGGACGACCGGCGATGGTGGAGCGGGCGGTGCGGGTGGCAGCGTCGCGGACTTCCAGCTCGCCATCGGCGATGCGACCATCCTCTCCGGCAGCGGCGGCGCCGGCGGCGGCTCGGCCAATGGCGGGGTCGCGGGAGCCGTATCGGCCTTGCGGTTCGATGTCTCAGGAACGCTCTCGATCACCTCGGGCGTGGGCGGAGTCGCGGGGGAACTGGGCGGCGTGACCGCGGCGAGTGGCACCATTTCCGAGATCACTCTCGCCGGCATGGGCGTGGAGGCCGAGGTCACGATCGCCGGGGGCGATGGCAATGATGGCGGGAACGGAGCGGCCGGCGAAATCTCCTCGGTCACCTTCACCTCGGGGACGTTTGCCTCCGCGTCATTGACCGGAGGAAAGGGCGGCATGGCCCGCGAGGGCGGGACCATTCGTGGCTTGAAAGTGGAAAGCGCGGCGGCGCTCGGCAGCCTCACGCTCCAGGCGGGTGACGGCGGAGCTGCGGACGCCGGCACCCATGCCGCGGGCGGGCTCGGTGGCTCGATCGATGGCCAGTCGTTCAGCCTCGCCGGATCAGTCGGCGATTTTTCCGTCGCCGCTGGCGCGGGTGGTGACGGTGACGACACGGCCGCGGGCGGAGCTGGCGGTGCGGTCTCCCGTCTGACGCTCGCCAAGAGCGCGGGCGATTTTTCCGTCACGGCAGGTGCCGGTGGATCGGGTGGAGCCAGCGGTTCCGGTGGAGCGGCGGGAGCGATTTCGGACATTTCGGCTGCGTTCACCGGAGACGGCACGGTGGCCGCGGGAGCGGGTGGAGACGGCGGCGAAACTGCCGGGGCCGGTGCGGCCGGCGGGACCATTTCTTCGGTGACCCTCACCGGCATGGCGACGGCCGAGGGTGCAGCGGCGACGCTGGACCTCAAAGCCGGTGCGGGAGCAGACGGCCTCGGTGGTTCCGGAATCGGCGGGAGCCTCTCGGGCATCGCGCTGCAAGGCAGCTTCTCCGCGGCGGCCCTCGCGGGTGGCGCCGGGGCGGCATTGCAAGCGGGCGGCACCGTGCTCTCGATGACGGTCGCTCCGGATGCGGTGGTCGAGGAGTTGAAGCTGACTGGCGGAGACGGTGGCAGCGCGGCGGAAGGCGCGCCGGGTGCCGGTGGTGCGGGAGGTTCGCTGGCGGGGGTAAATCTTGCGCTCAAAGGGAAGATCAAGTCGTTCACCGCCGCGGCGGGCGCGGGTGGTGACGGGCTGGCCGCAGGCGGTGGAGCTGGGGGCGAAATTTCCGGGCTGGCGTTTGAGCAGTCAGTCACCGAACTGACGCTGACGGCGGGCGACGGCGGGAGCGGGGAAACCGCGGGTTCGGGCGGAGCCGCGGGTGGCATTACTGCCATCACGGCCAGCGTGGTAGAAGCGGCGACCCTCACCGGCGGTGCGGGCGGCGCGTCGGGATCGGCGGGTGGACTCGGCGCGGACGGCGGTTCCATTTCCGCGCTTCGCCTCACGGGAGTCACGGTCGCAACGGATGGACTCGCCACCCTCGCCGCGGTGCTGACCGCCGGGGTCGGGGGAGAGGGAGTCGCCGCGGCCGGGTCGGGTGGAGCGGTCAAAGCGAGCACTTTCACGGGCGTGGTGGATTCCCTCGCCCTCACCGCGGGCGCCGGAGCCAATGGCGCAGCGACCGCGGCTGGCGCGGCCGGCGGGAGCGTGACGGAAATCACGATCACCGGCGTGGCGGCGACGGTGGAGATCGCGGCGGGTTCGGGCGGCGACGGCGTGGCTGGCGAGAGCGCCGGGGCGGCGGCTGGCGCGATCGCCGCGCTGAGCATGTCCACCGCTGGCGGGGCATTGACGCTCACGGGAGGAAAGGGCGGCGACGGTCTTTCGGGCGGGGCCGGGACATCACTGGTCAACCCATTCACCGGCGCGGCGAATATCGTGGATTCCCTCGCCGTCACGACTGGCGGCGGCGGTGCGGGCGCGGCGAGTAATGGGGGCGATGCGGGCCGGGTCGCGGGCGTGAGCGGGGTCACAATTCTCTCGGAATTTTCTTTTGAGATCGGTGAGGCGGGTGCTTCGACCGGAGGTGCGGCGGGTGCGTCCGGGTCCATTTCCGACGTCGCCTTGCAACTGGCCGATGGCGCCGGCGGTTCGTTCACGACGGCCGGGGGCGTCGCGGGAACGACTGCGTCTGGCACAGGCGGCGACGTTTCCGACATCACGCTCACCGCGGTGGGAGGCACCAAGCTCCTCGGCGCCATCGAGATCACGGCTGGCTCCGGAGCGGCGGGCGGCGCGGATGGGGATGCCGCGGCGGCCCCGGACGGCGCGGGAACGACCGGCGGCAGCGTGAGCGCGGTCCGGATCATGGATGGGACCGCGAGTTCCCTGAAGATCGCGGCCGGAGATGGTGGAGCCGGCAGCGGCACCGGAATGGGTGGCGCGGCAGGCTCGATCAAAACGATCACGGCCGCGCTGCTCGAGAGCGCGAACCTGGCCGCGGGAAATGGGGGCGATTCCGGCGATACGGCCGGGGTCGGCGCGGCCGGCGGATCGGTTTCCGCGATCTCTCTTACCGGCGTCACCGCCAGCGCGGAGAGCCTGCCTTCCCTCGCCGCGGAAATCGTCGCCGGCAATGGCGGTCGGGGCGCGGTCACGGCGGGCGCCGGGGGCAGTGTGCAGACGGCGGAATTTCTCGGAAAGCTGAGTCAGATCGCGATCACCGGCGGCGAGGGCGCCAGCGCCAAGGGAACCGCTTCGGGAGCCCAGGGCGGAAGCGTCACGGCGATCACTATTTCCGGAAATGCGATGGCGGTGGAGATCACGGCCGGAGCGGGCGGCGACGGGGTCGCGTCCGCGACCGATGGCGGTGATGGCGGCACGATTGGCGGCCTCACCTTCGGCGTGACGTTCGAATCACTCGCGATCACGGGCGGCGACGGTGGCGACGGACTCGCGGGCGGCGACGGCACGTCGCTGGTCAATCTACTCACCGGCAGCGCGAACGGAGCCGACACGCTTTCTCTCGTCACCGGCAGCGGCGGCAGTGGCGCGGTGGGGGCGGGCGGCAATGCCGGACGCGTCGCGGGAATCAGCGGGTTCACCGTGGGCAAGGATTTCAATCTCACGCTCGGCGACGCGGGCGACTCGGCGCAGGGAGCCGCGGGCGCCACGGGCTCGATCTCGGACCTCGCGATGAATCTCGGCGACGGGGTGAGCGTCTCGCTGAAAACCGGGAGCGGCGCGGGGGGCCTCACGAAAGTGGGCGATGGCGGCAATATCTCGAACGTCACGCTCACGGCCACCGGGACGACGAAGGTCCTGGGTGAAGTGGAAATCGTGACCGGCGCGGGCGGCGATGCGCTCGAAAATTCGGGAATCGCGGGCGGCAAAGCGGGCTCGATCGTGAATGTCAGCATCGGCGAAGGAAGGACGGAGTCGCTGGTCCTGACCACCGGTGCGGGTGGCGAGGGCGACGGTGCCGGTGCCGGCGGTGCGGCGGGAAACATTCTCGGCTTCGACGGCCTGACGATCGATGACACGCTCGAGGTGATCCTCGGCGCGGGCGGCGCTTCCACCCTGGGCGCAGCGGGGGCGAGCGCGTCGATCGATGGCCTGACGCTGAATCTGAACGATGGCGTGGATGTCTCTCTCGCCACCGGTGACGGAGCCTCGGGCTTCACGCAAGTCGGCGCCGGGGGAAGTATTTCGAACATCACGCTCAACGCGATCGGCATCACGAAAACGCTGGGCGAACTGAAGCTGACCACCGGGGCGGGCGGTGCCGCCGTGAACGGATCAGGCGCGAGCGGCGGGAGTGGTGGCTCGATCTCCGGCATCACGATCGGCGGAGGAAAAACGTCAGAATTGACCCTGACGACCGGGGACGGCGGCGTCGGCGACGGAACGGGAGCCGGCGGCAATGGCGGCAATCTCACCGGGTTCCGTGGTCTGGAAGTCGGCGCTTCCTTGAACATCAGCCTCGGCGGCGGGGGCGACTCCTCGGCCGGCGCAGCGGGTCGCGCGGCGTCGGTCACGGGACTCACGCTCGACCTCGCCGATGACGTGGACTTTTCGCTGACGACCGCCGATGGCGCCGCCGGATTCAGTGCCGTGGGAAATGGGGGCGACATCTCGAATGTGACCTTGAACGCGACCGGCGAGACGAAGGTCCTCGGCGATATTTCCATCGTCACCGGTGCGGGCGGATCGGCGGTGGCGGGATCGGGAGTGGCGGGCGGAAACGCGGGCTCGATCGCGAACCTCGTGGTCAATGGAGAAAAAACCGCGGCGCTCGAACTCGTGACGGGATCTGGCGGAAACGGTGACGGGACTGGCGCAGGGGGCGATGCGGGTGGGCTGACCCTGGTCGATGTCGACGGCGTGGTGGTGCAGTCGACCCTCAAGGTCGAACTCGGCGATGCCGGATCATCGGTGGGCGGCGCGGGCGGAACGGCGGGTTCGCTCGACGGCCTGACCGTGAGCCTCGGCGATGGGGCGAACGCGACGCTTGCTTCCGGCAACGGCGGGAACGGCGTCGCGGCGACCGGTCTCCATGGCGGCGGCATTTTCAACACCACCCTGACCGCAGCCGGCCCCGCGAAAATCCTGGGGAACATCCAGGTGACGACCGGCGACGGCGGGCTCGCGACCGGCGGCGCCGCGGCTGCGGGCGGGGCAGGCGGCAGTGTCCAGTCGCTGGTGATCGCCGGGGGCGGTCTTGCTTCGCTGAACGTCGAAACGGGATCGGGCGGAGCGGGCTCTGGCGCGGGCGCGGGCGGCGCGGGTGGATCGATCTCGGGACTCTCCGCGGCGGGTGCTTCCGCCGCGACCATCGAGATCACCTCGGGTGCCGGCGGTTCCTCGGGCTCGGGCTCGGCTGGCGCCGGGGGAAATCTCTCCACCATCGAGCTCGCGGGCTCGGTGCAGGAGGCGGCGCTGGTGGTGGGTTCGGGAGGAATTTCGAACGCTGGCGCCGGCGGAAACGCGGGAACTCTCTCGGGCGTCTCCGTCGCCGGCAATCTCGCGACGTTGAACATCACGGGCGGGAGTGGAGGGCAGGGCGTCTCCGGCGGAAACGCGACCGCGGTATCCGGAGTATCCGCCACGGTGGAGAACACGATTCAGACGCTCTCGATCACCGGAGGCAATGGCGGCGCCGGGACCACGGGAAATGCGGGCGCGGCGGGAAGCATTGCGAATCTCGAGGGCATCACGGTGCAGGAGTCGCTGATCCTGACCGGCGGTGCGGGTGCGTTGTCGGACTCGGGCGTTTCCAGCCGCGGCGGGAGTATTTCGAGCATCGCGGTGAAGCTCGGCGAAAATGCCGCGGTCACGGTCAATGCGGGAGACGGCACGGCGTCCTCCGCGGGAGGCGATATCTCGGCCGTCACGCTCGATGCCGGGGGAAATGCCCTGGGTGCCGTGGTCTTCGAAGCGGGAAATGGTCGGGCCGGCGGTGCGATCCAAAACGTGGCGATCAACGCGGCTTCGCGGGTGCTCTCGGTGAGCGCGACGGCGGGCGACGCCAGCATCGGAGCGGGAGGATCGGTGGCCGGCCTTACCGTGCAGGGACAGCTTTCTTCGCTCGGCGTGGATGCCGGAAACGGCGGCAACGCAGTCACCGCCGGATCGGATGGCGGCGCGGGCGGCTCGATCTCGGGCATCACGGCGACGCTCGCGGGCGGCACGGCGGCGCTGACGGGTGGCGCCGGCGGCACCGCGATGAGCGGCGCGGGCGGGAGCGGCGGGAGTGTGTCGGCAACGCTCACGGGAGCCGCCGGGTTGGCCGCGAATACGCTGTCCATCACCGCGGGTGCCGGCGGCGATGCGGCAAATCCGACCGCGGACGTCGTGGGCGGTGTAGGTGGAAACATCGTCGGAGTGGCGATCACGGGAGTGAATTTTTCGACCCTCGAAATGACCACCGGAGCGGGTGGAAACGGTTCCCGCACCGGGGCGGGTGGGAATGCGGGAAACCTCCTCACGACCCAGCTCACCGCGGGGATCGCCACCGCCACTCTCGTCGGGGGAGCGGGCGGGGATGCGGCGCTGCCCGCCCGAGGCGGCACGGGCGGCGCGATCACCGGCCTGACTTTGGGTTCCGGGGTCCTCCTCACCGATGTCACCGCTGGCACTGGCGGCGCTGGCGAAGGTCAGGGCGGCGCGATCAGCAGCGTGGCGGCCACCGCGGCGGTCGGCGCGTCATACAGCTTTCAGGCGGGCGACGGTGGGGATGGTGGAACCGGCGGATCGCTTTCCGGCATCGGGATCAGCGGGCTCGTCCCGGATCAGGTGATCGCTGCGATCAAAGCCCAGGCTGGCAATGGCGGCGCCGGCTCAGGCCCGGGCAGGGTGGGAGGAAACGGCGGTTCCATCACCGATCTGCACACCCAAAACGCCATCGCCAGCGTGCTGCAAATCATGGCGGGTGAGGGCGGCGATGGCGGAACGGACGCGGATGGCGGGAACGGTGGGGATCTGGTGTCGATCGTCGCGCGCGTGGTCGCGCTCGGCGGTATGAATTCAAAAGCCGGACCCGCCGGGCTGGGTGATGGCGCCGGGAACGACGGGCTCGACGGCGTCGAAATGGCGGTGGTCATTGCGGCCGTTTAGCGATTCAGAAATCCGGCTCAATCTGGAGCGCGTCCCTCCGCGTTTCGGTAAAAAAACTGTCTTGCCGCCGCCGTTGACAGAGGGAGTTCGACCGCTACACTCGCGCCCCCTTTTTATGGCCAAAATCTACACCGACAAAGACGCCGATCTCTCCGTTCTCAAAGGCAAAACCTGCGCCGTCCTCGGCTTCGGCTCCCAAGGCCACGCCCACGCGCTCAACCTCAAGGAGTCCGGCGTGAAAGTCATCATCGGCCTCCTCCCCACCAGCAAATCTGTCGCGGTCGCCAAGGAAAAGGGCTTCGAGGTTTACAGCCCCGCGGAGGCGGTGAAAAAGGCCGACGTGATCATGGTCGCGCTGCCCGACACCAAGCAGGCCGCCTCTTTCGAAAAGGACATCCGCCCGAACCTGACCAAAGGGAAGACCCTCGTCTTCAGCCACGGTTTCTCCATTCACTTCAAGACGATCGTTCCGCCGAAAGACGTGAACATCATCATGGTCGCGCCGAAAGGCCCGGGCCACATCGTCCGCCGCCAATACACCGAAGGCAAAGGCGTGCCGACGTTGATCGCCGTCTACCAAAACCCCGGCAAGGACGCGAAGAAGATCGCGCTCGCCTGGGCCAAGGGCATCGGCGGCACCCGTGCCGGCGTGTTCGAGACCGACTTCAAGGAAGAGACCGAGACGGATCTTTTCGGCGAGCAGACGGTGCTCTGCGGCGGTTGCACCGCGCTGGTGCAGGCGGGTTTTGAGGTGCTCGTCGAAGCGGGTTACGCGCCGGAGATGGCCTACTTCGAGTGCCTGCATGAATTGAAACTCATCGTCGATTTGATGAACGAAAAAGGCATCGCCGGAATGCGCTTTTCGATTTCCGAAACCGCGAAGTGGGGCGACGTGAGCGTCGGTCCAAAGATCATCGACGCCGGCGTGAAGAAGCGGATGAAAGCCGCGCTCAAAGACATTCAAAGCGGCAAGTTTGCGAAGGAGTGGGTGAAGGAATACGAGGGCGGCTACAAAAAATACAACGCACTGCTCAAGGCCGGCGAAAAACACGGCGTCGAGAAAACCGGCGAGA
>JANPHH010000020.1:0-20712 GCA_031424375.1 Chthoniobacter sp.
CGGCGCCGAGCGCGCGCAGCTCGCGCGCGGCGGCTTCCACTTGCAGCGAGATCTCCCAGTGCCCGGTGTGAAAACCAAGCGCGACCGGCTGTCCATCCGCCCCGCGCAGCCCGCCCGCCGTGCTCAGAATCAGGAACGCGCGATCATTGGCCCGCGCGGCTTCCCAGCCCATGCCGACATTTTGGGTCAGCCCGAAAATGTCGCCGCTCGGACTCTCGCGCAGGAGATCATCGGTGAGCGGCAGCGCGCCACCCGGCCCCGGTGCGCGGGTGATGATCTGGTAGATCGATTCGTCGTGAGGAAACAGGTCGGCGCCGGGCATGTGCGCGGCACGCTAACGAAGGCTGAGGAGCTTGGCGAGACGGTGTGCCGGATGCTGCCGCGTTGTCCGGCGATAGGCCGCCCGCCACTCAGCGTTTCGGCGCCTTCTCGGCCGCGGCGGTGGCGGATGAGTCCAGATTAAGAACCTCGATGTTCCGCAAGCCGGCGGCATGGAAGTAAATGGACATCTCCACCGGCTCTTTGCGCTCGTCCGTCGCGCGGATGATCTCGCGGCCATCGAGTTTCACCACAAACTCCGAACCCGTGACCCGAAGCTCCATGCTGAAGGTCTCATCCGGCTTTGGCTCGGGCGCTCCAAACGTGCCCAGAATGGCCCCATCCCATCGCAACAGCACCTGATTCTTTTCCCGGCGCAGCGAATATCCGCGTCTATTCTCGAGTCCGCGCGTAGCCATTTGCAGATTTCCTGAGTGGCCATCCTTGGACCATCGGAAATCCGCCCGGAGAGCCCCGTCCTGCACGATCCCGAGTCCCATCGTTCCGAATTTCGAGCCGCTCCGCCGGTAAATCCAGCCATCGCGCATCTCCGTCACCCGTGTCGGCCCGTGATCCTCCGGCCGCTGGTATTTGGGCTGCCAAGCGTCTGCGACTTCCGCGGCCGGGAGCGGTGGCGGAGTTTTGCCGGTCTCCGTCTTCGGCTTTTCCGGGGTGGAGTGGCTGGCACTGGCCACGGCCGCCAGCGGCGTCGGGAGGTCCGTCCTTTCGTAGGTGAAGCGCTGGTGCTCTGTTTTCACCCCGAGCGCTTCGTCGATGTCGCCGGCGACGGTCGTCCGCTTCTGCAAGGCCTCCAAATCCGCGAGATACTTGCGCCGAATCTCGGCGTCGCGCCGCGCGCCTTCGTCCGTGATTCTCTTGACCGATGCGTCGTAAGACCCCCGCAGTGCGCGCAGGGCGGCGGGCATGTTGGCGACCTGGTCGGGGGTCGTTTCGGCGAACGCCACCAACCGCTCCCGCTCGGCCTTGATCGCAACCGCTCCATCCAGATCACCCTTCTTGGCCGTGTCGGTCTGCAGCTTTTCGAGGTTCGTCTGATACCAAGTGTGCAGTGTGGACGACCACTTTCCGAAATCCACCTCGAGTTTCTCCCTGGCCTCCCGATACGTGCGCTGCACCGCCGCCATCTCCTCCGCGGCTTTCAGCTTCCCGGCAGGAGCCGCGGGCGCCTGCGCGCAGAGGAAGGCGGCGGGGGAACAGAGCGCAACGATCAATAAACACAGAGCTTTCATGCGTAAATCAGTTCAGCAATTCGATGGCGCGGAGAATATCGGTCGCCATTTCTGACACAAGCCTCCGCTCGTGACCGCGAGAGGGTATCGCGAAGGTCGAAAGAGGGCGTACGGCGCGGAGCGTCGCTGCCAAAAAAGACCGGTCATCGTAAGCGGATCGCTGCGTGGCGGAGGTAAGTCGGAAAGGCGGAGACTGGGGGCATGCGGGCGGCGCTCCGCTACCAATGAGCCTGTTGGCTTTCCAGAGCCGTTTGGAGTCGCGTGCGCAAGGAGTGGCGAAGTCCACTTCCCTCCCTCGCGCCTTCTCGAGAAGTGGCGCTGCGCGCGTTTGGGGTGGGCGAACTGGAGTTCGCCGCTCCTTGCGGGCTCCGATTCATCCCGCACCAAAAATCACGCCCGCGTGTTCGGTCCTCACGATGACAGCAGCGCGCCGCGGCTGCCGAGACCCATGAAGCACCCCGCAGCACACGGTGGCGGAGTAGCGGGCATCGTCGCTCGGCTCGAAGCGGGCGAACGGGACCAGTTCCGCGAAGCGCGTCTTGTCGCCGCACGCGGCGTACTCCGCGTGCAAGGTGGAGGCGCTGAACTGATGAACCAGCGAAGGCACCAAAGCGGCGGAGGAGAGTCAAGAGTGGGTGCCGACTTCCGACCGCTGGCGCCCGGTTCGGGCCGGGTCCAGGGCGTGTTCACGAAATCCCGCTCCACTGGAGCTGCGGTTTATGACCGTCGCACTCCTCCGAATGTAAGGCCACCTCCCCTGAGCGAAATTGGCGACGGTCATCGACCGCCGCTACAGCGTGGATTGCCCCGGTGGTCAGCGCGTGAGCCAGCCGAGGCGCATCCATGTGGCGAACCATCCCTGGATCTGCGCGGGGGCGTCTTCGGGAACGTCGTCACCGAACGCCGCCGCGCAGGCATCGCTGAGTGTGTGGCCGTCGCGGAGCGCGACGAGGAGTCGATAGGCCGGGGCTTCGAGCCGCTTGTAGTAAACGATGAGGTCCACGCGATGCACGGCGATGTGGACCGGCTGCGACTCCGGCTGCGAGGTCAGGCGCAGGGTGCGCCGTGCGGTCGAGGCGGAGACCGCATTGCTGGAGGATTCCATCGCGCGCTTCCGCATCCGCGCGAGCATCTTGTCGATCGGGTAAGTGAGTTCGAGCAGCGTGACGTAAGGCTGGAGGCCGACGCGGAGTTTTTCGGCGTTGCCGCCGAGGCGTTGCGGATTGAGCCGCGGCTTCTCCGGACCATCGAAGGCGATGACGCGCGCCCATTCCACGCGGATCATGTCGAGTGCGAGCGCGGTGTGCGGAGCGGTGGCTTCGGGATGCTCGCGAGCGTAGGCTTCGAGGCCCTGGCCGAGGTCGCGGAGATTCCACGACTGCGAGCCGAACGATTCGAGATACGCGACGGCGAGCCGTTCGAATTTTCGTTCGCCGAGCACCGCGAGCGTTCCGCGAAAGTCTTCGCGAATGCTGCCGAGCAGACGCCACCAGTATTGCTGGTTGTAAATCTGCAGCCGCTCGAAGGAGGTGAGCCGGTCGTTGGGCTTCACGAACTGCTCGGCCACTTCGCGTGATCTGCGCTGCATGCCCTCGCTGGAAGTCAGAGGACGCATCAGCGTGCCGGCGATGGCGCGCTGGAATGCGGCCAGTTCTCCGCGCCGAACGGGCGCCGAACGCGCGGGGCGCTTAGGCTGCGATCGCGCGGGCATCGGGAATGTAGCGGTTCGCTTTCAGGGCTTCGCGGTGGACTTCGCCGAACGACGGAATCCGGTCATCCCACTCCAGCAGCGTGGCCGTGCGTCCGACGCGGCCGATGGCGTGCGCGTACATTTTCCACACGGGGTCGAGCACCGGGTGATCGTGGGTATCGAGCAGGTAGCGTTCGTGTTTCGTGTGCCCCGCGATGTGAATTTGGGCGACGCGTTCGGCGGGGATGGCGTCGAGGTAAATGTAGGGATCGAAAGTGTGATTCTTCGAGGAGACGTAGATGTTATTCACGTCGAGCAGGATGCCGCAGTCCGCACGCTCGACGACTTCGTTGAGGAACTCCCACTCGCTCATTTCGGAAGCGTGGAACTCCGCGTAGCTGCTCACGTTTTCCACCGCCACGGGGACGCCGACCGTGTCCTGCACCTCGCGAATGTTGCGCGCGGTCCACTCGACGGCTTCCCAAGTGTAGGGCATCGGGAGCAGGTCGTGGGTGAAGCGCCCATCGACGCTGCCCCAGCAGAGGTGATCGCTGAGCCAGGGAGTGTTGGTGCGTTTCACGAGCCGCTTCAGCTTGCGCAAGTGGTCGCGGTTTGGGCGCGCGGCGTTGCCGAAGTACATCGAGACGCCGTGCTGCACCACGCGGTATTGCTCGAGCATGCGATCGAGGACGGCGAGCGGGCGGCCACCTTCGGCCATGTAGTTTTCCGAGATGATCTCGAACCAGTCGACGACCGGTTTTTTCTCCAGAATGTGGTGGTAGTGCGGCACGCGCAGGCCGATGCCGATACCGTAGTCGGTGTGTGCGTTAAAGCGGGAGGCAGGCATGGGGAAAAGTTTCGCAGTCCGAATTCAGCAGTCCAAACGAACGCGCGATGCGAACGATTGCAACGAGCGTGCAGAAAATGAACTGAATCGCCCGCGCTGTCTGCTGTTTTCCCCGGAACGCGCGGCGAAGGTTTCGAAAAGGGGGGCTCCGGCCTGGGAAGACCGGAGCCCCGTTCGCGAGTGGTGTGGTTACTTCTTTCCGCCGACTGGCTTGCCGTCCTTCATGGCGCAGCCGCCCTTGCCCTTGCAGGAGTTCTTGCCGGCGCAGCCGTTTTCGCCGCTCTTGCAGCCACCTTTGCCCTTGCAGGAGTTGTGGCCTTTGCACTCGTGGGTTTCACCCTTCTTGTCGTCGGCGAGGACGCCGGCGGCCACGTTGGTGCGATCGGTCTTGGTGACGACCGCGGCGGTGGCGGTGCTGATGAATCCTGCGGAGACGATGCCCGCGAGAGCGGCGCCTGCGAGGAGGTTTTTGCTGGTGCTGTTGGTTTTCATTCGATGGTTTTTGTTTTGTGGCTTTCGCCGGTTTTGGAAATTGCCCGCCGAGCGGCGCCGGATGGCGCTGCCCGATGGGCAAAGGTTTCGAGTTCGCCTGCGATGTTGAGGATCGCGAGCGAGTTGAGGGTTAGGATTTGCTCGCGCTCCACTTTTTCCCGATGAGGTGATCGAGCGAAAAGACGCCGGGACCGAAGGCGAGAACGATGAGTGAGGTGAGCAGGAAGAGGAACGGAGCGGCCTCGGTGAATTTGTCGGTGTCGGAAAAAATCGCCCGGAGCGCTTCATTATCCGCCGTGAGATAGGCGACGATCATCGTGACGATGAGCGGGATGCAGGTGAGGCGCGAGGCGAATCCCGCAGCGAGAAATAATCCGCCCACGCATTCGGTCGCGCCGGCCATCCAGGCGTTCAGGCTGGGGAGGGGAAGATTCAGGCTCGCGAAGAACTCGGTGGTCCGTGCGTGGTTGATGAGCTTTCCTTTTCCCGTGAGGAAAAACGACCAACCCCAATAGAGCCGGAGCACGAGCAGGAGGGGCGATTGAAGATAGTCGGCCATCTTCACCAAGAGCTGATAGCCGGTCTGGATGCGGGACGAGAGCGTGGGACTCATGATCTGGATCTGGTTTTGGATGGTGAACGGATGGCGACAGGTGATTTGTCGAGTGCCGCGCTAGGAGATGTCGCGGGAGACGGCCGTTTCCTTACGCGGCTCGTGCAGAATTTGTTCCCCGTCGGCGGAGTGCGGGGCGCGGCTCTCCGCCAGCCGCTGCATCGTAGCCTGGACGCCGGGGACGTGCCCGAGCAGTTCCTGAAAGGCATCGCGCGAGACGACGACGACATCGAGCGCGGTCAGGGCGTGGACTTCGGCGTTGCGGGGCTGGTCGGCGAGCAGCGCGGCTTCGCCGAAGACTTCGCCGGACCGCAGTGTGGCGACGACCTCGCCTTCGCGGCTCACCGTGGCCGTGCCCGCGGCGATGAAGTAAACCTTGTCCCCCACATCGCCGGTGCCGAAGACGCGTTCGCCGGCCTCGAAGTGTTCGCGATGCACGGGCTCGTCGTGAAAAAGCCGCAACTGATTGATGTCGCGAGGAAGCACGGTGTCGAGGATCCAATCCGTGAGCAGCCGGATCTGGCCGGAGAGGCCGGGGAATTTTGTGACATACACGCCGCGCCAGAGCAGCCAGGCGAAGAGTCCTTTCAGCCGAATGCCGAACACTTCGGCGACCGCGGAACGTCGGCCGAGGGAGCTGAGTTTTCCGAGGCCGGTGAACGTGAAAGTCTTCAACGGCTGGCCGCGCAGGGTCGCCACGATATTCTCCGCGCAGGTCCGCGCCTGCCGCAGCGCGTGCTGCGCGGTGGGCGGCGAGAGCTGGCCATCGACCTGCGGCACGGCGGCGCAATCACCGATCGCCCAGAGACCGGTCTTCCCTGGCACCGCGGTTGTTTTTTCCACCTGAATGCGGCCGCGCTCCTGCGGTAGATCGAGCTGGCTGAGGAGCGGATGCGGCCCGCTCGGAACGGTCGCGATCACGGTGCGGGTGCCGAGCGTCTCGGTGGTGCCGGTCGTGCGATTTTCGATCACCACCGTCTCGGCGGACGCGGCCTTCAAGCCGGTGCCGAGCCGAATCTCGACGCCGCGTTTCGCAAGCAACTGATGGGCGAACGTGGCCAGCGATTCGGTGAGTTCCGGCAGGATGCGATCGCCACGCTGGAGCAGCACGAGCTTCAGGTCGCGTTCGGAGATATTGTGATAGGCGTGGACCGCTTCGCGCAGAAAGTCATTCATCTCCGCGATGCACTCGACGCCGGAAAAGCCACCGCCCGCGACCACGAAGGTGAGCAACTGCCGGCGGGTCTCCGGATCGCGTTCGCTCTCCGCATCTTCGAGCGCGCGGACGAGTTGATTGCGGAGATAGAGCGCGTCGCCGAGGTACTTAAAGGGGCTGGCGTGCTCGCGCATGCCGGGGATTTTCGAATGATCGAGGCGGGTGCCTAGGGCGATGACGAGGTGCTCGTAGTCCAGCGTCAATCGCTCGGGCCGCGCCCCGGGCGCGAGCGTGACGGTGCGGGCGGCGAGATCGATCGAATCCACATCGCGAGTGTGGAGTTGAGCGGCCGGTGCCATGCGGCGAATGGGCGCGATGACGTGATTCAATTCCACCGAGCCAGTGATGACCTCGGGCAGGAGCGGCTGGAAGACGATGTAGTTTTCGCGATTGACGAGGGTGATCTCGTATTCCTCGCGCTCGCGAGCTGTGAGCAGCTTGCCGAGATGCACGGCGACATACACACCGCCAAAGCCGCCACCGAGAATGAGGATGCGTCGTTTGGGCATGTGGAATTTTTCGGCGGAGCGGGTGAAACCTTACATAGCGTCTATTTTTCGGTGGCGATGCGCGTGCCGTCCCAATCTTCCGGAGGAGGCTCGAGGAGAAATTCCTCGCATCGCGCGAGGAGGACGCGGCTCGGGGGATCGTCGTCGAGCGGAGCGAGGACCGAGCGCGCAGCCGCGAAGTCGCGCGCGAGGTAGAGGGCGAATGCTTGCTCGTAAGGGTCGGCGTGCGCCGGTCGTTTTGTGCCGGTTTCGCCGAGCAGTTCGTAGATGCGCACCGCGTGTTGTTTGCCCTTCACTGCCACGATATCGAGGAGGCGGAAGACGAACTCGGGAGCGGCGGCGGTGACGATCGCTTCGCTGGCGATGATCGTGGTGCCATAGATTTTGTTCAGCCCCTCGAGTCGCGAAGCGAGATTTACGGCGTCACCGATTGCGGTGTAGTTCAGCCGATCCGTGGCGCCAAAGTGTCCGACCAGCGCGGTGCCGAGGTGCAGGCCGAAGCGGGTCTGAAACGGCGGCAGATTTTTCCATTCCGGAGTGGTGGCGAGGGCGAGTCCGGCGTCCCGGCAGCGCAGGGCGGCGCGGCAGGCCATGCGGGCGTGGTCGGGCACCGGTTCGGGCGCGTTCCAGAAGGTCATGATCGCGTCGCCGATGTATTTATCGATGGTGCCCCGCGTTTCCCGCTGGATGATCGGAGCGAGCGCATCGAGGTAGCGCTCCAGCGCCTCGGCGAGCTGCGCGGCGGGGAGTGTCTCGGTGATGCTGGTAAAGCCCGCGATGTCGGTAAACATCAGCGAGATCTCGGTGGGCGTGCCGCCGGGATGCGGCTCGCTGCCGTCCTGATAGAGGCGGCGGACGAGATCCACGGGAACGTATTTGCTCATCGCACGCATCGCCGTTTTCGCGCGCTCCAGGCTCGCGAGCACCGCGGCGACATCGCGGAACGGTGCGGCCGGCGAAGCGGGTGTGAAGTCGAACGCGTTCATCTTTCGCGCCTCGCCGGTGATGCGCCCCTGCGCGCGGCGGACGCTGTGGAGGATGACGACGCCGCTGACGATGACGACGAAAATGATACCCGCCGAGATGAGGAGGAGCCGCTGACGTACGGCCGTGAGCGGCCCGAGATAAAACGTTCGTGGCACGATGACGCTGACGATCCAATCCTGCGTCCGGCCGGCCGGGAAGGGCTGAAACGTCGTGAGGTATTCCGTGCCGAGGACGCTCACTTGCGACGAGCCGGTCCGGCCCGTGGCTGCGATCTTCGAGAGGGCGGTGTCGGCGAGTGCAGCGGCGATCACGGGAGGGAGATTCGCGGGATCAATGCGCAGATTGTCGTCGGTGTCGACGAGCCGATCCGCTGCCACGCCACGAGTGATGACTCCCCCGGCAGCGTCGCAGAGCACGATGACGTGCGGATCGTTGGCGACGTCGAGTTGCACGGCGCGGTCGAGCTGCCGCGCGAGCAGCCCGACGCGGAGCACGCCGACGAATTTCGCCGTCGCATCCGTCATGACTTGTTGGACGCTGACCTCCACGCGGCGGCGCTCCTCGGGGAGCTCCTCGTCGAGCTGAGACCAGTGGAGGTCGGCCCAGAGCAGGCGACCGTAGAAGTCCTCGCGGGCGGGTGTCACGAAGGTCGGATGCAAGGTCGGATCGGGAATCGTCAGCGCGGAGTCGCGAACGAGCGGTTGGCTGGTGAAGCGCTCGGCAGGACCAAACTCGCGCCGGTCCGCGACGAACGTCCCGCCTTCCGCATAGACGTGCCGGCTCCAGAAACGCTCGGTGCCATCCGATTCGAGCATGCGAATGACGGTGAGCTGGCCGCGAGGTGCGGGAGCGAGTTCGATCGTGCCATCGCGGGCGAACCCGAGGGGAGTGCCGTAGGTGAAGGTGATCTCGCCGAGGTCAGAATCCGCGAGCAGCGGAGCGAGGAGCGCGGCTTCGAGGGCGAGGGGGTTGTGGGGATCGAGAAGACCGCGATTCAGCGCGAACTGCAGTTGCAGTGCGGCGGCGGGGCCCTTACCGAGAAAGCGATTTACCCGTTCGCCGATGCGCTCGCTGACCGCCGCGCGCAGTCGATCCGAACTCTCCTCCAGCGTGCGCCGCGTGGCGGCCACGACTTGAAAAAACAGCAGCGCCAGCGCCGCGAGGAGTCCCAGGAGACTCAGCGCGAAGACTTGGGACAGGGAGGGTTTCATGATCGCGAGCACGAGCCGCTGAAAGTCGTTAGTCGCGGAGTTCGGCATTTCATCACAAAAATGTCCCGATCGCGGCAGTAGCTCTTTTCCGTTCGTTTCGCTAAGATCGGGAAGGCATGCACGAACAAGACCTTACCGCTGCGGTCGGCGCTTCGGCGACCTCCATCGCCCCCGAGCGTTGGGTCGATGAACACGCGGACTTTTTGTATCGCAGTGCGCTCTTCCGGGTGCGACGCCGCGAGGTCGCACAGGATCTGGTGCAGGAAACCCTGCTCGCGGCGCTGAAAAACCGCGCCGGATTCGGTGGGCGATCCTCGGAGCGAAGCTGGCTCCACGGAATCCTGAAAAACAAAGTGTGTGACTATTTCCGGAAGCTGGGAAGGGAGACACCGATGACGGATCTGGAGGCGCTTTCCGGGGAGTTTTCGGAAAAGTTCGTGGATGGCGCGTGGATTCACGTGACGGGTCCCAGGGATTGGAAACCCGCGTCGGATGAGGTGATGCATCGCACCGAATTCTGGGTCACGCTGCGCACGTGCTTAGGCAAGCTGCCCGAGCGGGTGGCGAACGTGTTCATCCTCCATGAGGTGGACGGCATCTCGGGCAAGGAGATCTGCAACCTCGCGTCCATCTCGGAGAACAATCTCTGGGTCATGCTGCATCGGGCGCGGATGGGGCTGCGCGAGTGTCTGGAGATCAACTGGTTTGACCGTCCGCCGACCGAGCCGAAGTAATGTCCGAGCCGCTTCCCAACCCGCGGACGAGTGAGGATGATTCGCTGATCCAAGGGCGCAATTGGTTTTCCGCAGGGATCGAGCGGTGGATCGCGCAGGTCACGCCGAACTGCCAGCGGGTGGTCCGGATGATCTCGGAATCGATGGATCGTCCGGCCGACTTGCGCACTCGCGTCACGTTGCGCACGCACTACCTCGTGTGCTGCTACTGCCGGAGGTATGCGGAGCAGTTGCATCGGCTGCGCCGGTTTACCATCGCCCTGCCCGAACACATTGATGAGGCGACGTCCGAGCCACTCGATGACGCGGTGAAGCAGCGAATGAAAGAGCGACTTCGCAGTCCGCATGGGCGAGCGGATCGAGACTCGTGAATCTTATCCGCTGCGGGAGTGTAAGCATCACGTCCGACGAGCGACTGTCCATTGAGAGTGCGATGCACCGATTTACCCGCGGTAGCCTGGCCTCGCCCGTATTCATTTGAAATGTCCACTGGAGCCACCGGTCATGGAATCATTCGGCGCTTGTTCCGCGTTGTGAGCCCGACGTGCGAAGACATGACGGGGCTGATTTCTGCATCACTCGATCGCCAGCTCCCGCGGCGGACCCGAATCCGGATGCGCCTTCACTTCCTCTATTGCCGCTTTTGTTGCCGAGTCCGCGAACACCTTGTTCTGCTCCGCCGGACAGCCCCATTCCTCGATAGCCGCGCCGGGCATGACCCTCAAAACGACCTCGGAGAGGCGGCGAAAGAAGCGCTGCGGCGGCTGCTTCGCGAGGAGCCCTGACCGGAAACGCGAAGGGCTCCGGCCGCGAACGACCGGAGCCCCGCGAATTCAAACGATCTTACTTATGAACGGGCTTGCCGTCCTTCATGGCGCAGCCGCCCTTGCCCTTGCAGGAGTTCTTTCCGGCGCAGCCGTTTTCGCCGCTCTTGCAGCCGCCCTTGCCCTTGCAGGAGTTCTTGCCCTTGCAGTCGTGGGTGTCGCCCTTTTCCTTGTCGGCGAGCACGCCGGCTTCGGCGGAGGCCTTCTGGAATTTGACGAGACCGCCGGTGGTGGCGGCTTTGGCCGGCGTGAGCAGTCCGCCGGACATGATGCCCGCGATGGCTGCGCCCGCGAGGAGAGACTTAGTGGTGGTGATTTTCATGGTCTGTTTGTTTTTTGGTTCTGGTTTTTGTCGGCCGGGCTTCCGAGTCATTCGGGGGCCGCAGCCGGCAAAAGGGTTTTCTTCGTTGGAGAAATCTGGGTGCTGTGAAAACGGATCACGCGCGGGCCGCGGCTGCGTTTGATCTCAGGAACTGCAACCGCCCTGATTGGAGCGTATGACTGCCCCAATCGATCCGCCGACCGGCGGAGAAGTGGGAAGGAAGTTCGGTGCGTTTCACGACAGGAGTGGATGGTGTGCCGTGTGTGACGTGTGAACGTACAAATTGATTGCGAAAGATTTCGCGACCGTTGGATTTGCCGGCGTCCTGGGGGGATGCTGCGTTCACGAAGACGGATCATGGCGCGGAGGTTCCAATGGGCAAGCGGCGATTTGATGGCGTTGCGAGTGGCTGGTTGCACGGTCGGGCGCGGATGCGGTAGACCATGGCTCCCGCTCCGCTTAGTGCCCGACGAACCTTCCAACGAACGCGACCTGCTCCAGGCTGGTTATCGTTACGCCCTCTCCCTCACGCACCAGACGGAGGACGCCGAGGACTGCGTGCAGGAGGCCTGGCTGAATCTTTCCCGCCGGTACGGCCGGGTGGACTCGCGCGCCGTGCTCTTTACCGCGGTGCGGAATCTTTTCATCGATCAGTGTCGTCGGAAAAAGATCGTGCATTTCGAATCGATCGATCAGCCCGACGGACCCGCGCTCCCGCCGCTGGAGGGTGAGGAGCCTGGACTCGTGGGGGACATGGCTGCGCTCCTCGGAATCCTGCGGCCGGCGGAACGTGAGGCGATCTTTTTGCACTACTACGAGGGGCGGACCGCCGAGGAAATCAGCCAACTCACGGGCCAGCCGCGCGGCACCGTCCTGAGCCTTCTTCACCGTGCCGTAGCGCGGATGCGCGAGAGCCTGACCCGGCCGCCGAGCGGTGGCATTTGCAATCAACTGCTCTTCTTTTTCGTTTCCTTTCTTTGAACCCAAAGATGCCGAGCCTGCGCCAACAAATCCGCGACTATTATGCCGCGCACACCCTTTCTCCGGAACGGGCGGACGAAATTCTGCGGGCCGGACGGGATGCGGTCTCGGGGGAGCATGCGCCGAAGGTGATCGCGTTTCAGCGCTGGCCGCGCGTGCTCGCGCTCGCGGCGGCGGTGGCGATGTTTATCGGTCTCGTCTTTCTGGTCGTGCCGCAGCGTCCCGCGGTGGTGCCGTTCGCCGCGCTGGCGCCGAGGGTGATCGACTTCTTCGGTGGGGCACCGACGCTTCCGAAAATCTCCCAGGACAAAGCCGCATTGCACGAGTGGTTGCTCGCGAAAGGGGCTCCGGAATTCACCATCCCGGCGAAGCTGGCCACGCTCGAGAGTTATGGTTGCAGCGTGGTCGATGTGCAGGGGCAGCCAGCGTATCTGACGTGCTTTTGGCGGAAGAAGAATCCCGATGGGAGCGGCGGCGAACTGATTCATCTGCTGGCGGTGCGCAGCGACCATTTTCGCGATGCGCCCCGCGGCCGCGAACCCCAGACGCGGGAGATCGATGGATGGAGCTTCGCTTCGTGGGCCGAGGGAGCAGTGACCTACACGCTGGCGGCAGTGGCGCCGCTGGAGCAGGTGCGCGCGTTTGTTGCCGTGGCGCCGTCGCCGGTGCGAGTGCTCGCGGCGGTTAGTTTTTGATCCGGTCGAGTTCCGCGACCAGCGTGCCGGTGGTGAGCGCATCGAGCACCACGGGCTGATCTTCGCCCGGCCGGTAGAGCACGTAGACAGGCACGCCGACGCGTCTGTAGCTCTTGAGCGCGCGGGTCACCACGGGATCCTCGGTGTTCGTCCAGTCGGCGCGGAGCGGGACGACTTTTTTCTCCGAAAATTTTGCGCCGACGGCGGCGTTCATCAGCACGAGACGTTCGTAGGTTTTGCAGTTGATGCACCACTCGGCGGTGAAATCGATGAACACCGGTGTCCCCGCTTTGCGCGCTTCGGCGAGGCGTTCCTCGGAGTAGTCGGTCCACTCGATCGAGCCGGTGCGGTGCTTCGCTGCGCCACCCGCGCCGGTGGGAGCAGCGCCCAGCTTTCCATCGAGGAAAAACAAATAGCCCACCACCGGAATGACGAGCGTGAGAATGCGCGCGGTCCAGGATTCGCGGAAGGTGCCGAAGATCCAGCAGGCCAGCGCGAGCGTGAACAGAAACCAACTCATTCCGCCGACGACACTCGCACCGCGCAGCCCGAGAATGCTGAACAACCACACCGCGAGCGCGAGCATGATGAAGCCCATGCCCTGCTTCACGCGGTCCATCCAGGCGCCGGGCTTGGGCAGATAGCGCAGCCACGCGGGGCGGGCGGTGAGGAGAAAGTAGGGCGTGCACATGCCGGCGGCGATCGCCGTGAAGAGCAGGAAAATCACCGGCGTCGACTGCGTGGCCGCGTAGCTGAGACTGCCCGCGAGAAATGGCGCGGTGCAGGAGGTGCCGAGCAGCGTGGTGAAGAGACCGTGGAGGAACGCGCCGCTGTAACCTTCGCGACCCGAGAGTTCACTCAGCCGCGATGATGCTCCGCTGCCGAGCGAAATCTCGAACACGCCGAGCAGGCTGAGCGAGAAGACGAAGACGAGCGCGATGATGCCCGCGAGCAGGAAGGGATTTTGAAATTGGTAGCCGAAGTTGAACGCCAGCTTCAGTCGCGAGACGGCGAGCGCGAGGCCGAGAAAAAAGGCGAACACGCCCGCATTGAACGCGAGCCCGAGGCGGAAGACGCGCCCGGGTTCCTGTTTTCCCTGGCCCACGAAACCGAAGATCTTCAGCGCGATGACCGGCAGCACGCAGGGCATCACGTTCATGATCATACCGCCGAGAAAGGCGAGCAGCAGCTTCAGGGCGAAGGAACCCGGCGCTGGCGCGGGGGTGAGCTTCGGAGTGGCCGGAATTGCAGGCGCGGACGGGGTGATGGCCCAGCCTTCGCGCGTGCCGTCGGCTTTCGTGGTGACGATGACGCCCGGCAGTTGCAGCAACGCGGTTCCGCCCTCGGCGATCGGGAGCGTGATGGTGCGCGAGCCATCCGCGGCGATGTCGCCGGTCTTCGGGTGACCGGGCGTGACGCCCTGTGGCGGTAGCGGAAAGAACTCGGCTTTGGTGGTGGCAGCGAGTCCCGAGAGTCTGGCGGTCACTGCCGTCGCCGTCGTTTCCCATTTGACGCTGAACAGCGGCGCGGCGTCTCGCGGCAGCAGCGCGCTGGTTTTCGCAAAGAGTTCCGCGTTCGCGGGTTCGCCGCCCGTGCCCGTGGCGAGTGTGAGTTCCGCGGAGCCTTCGCCGGGGATGCACGTTTGATCGCAGACAAGCCAGCGGATCTGCGCTTTGAGCGTTACATTCCCCGCAGGGAGTGAAGCCGGCGGCGTGATCTCCACAGGAAGGATCAGATCGCCCTCATAGGTGTAAGTGAGCAGGTCGCCTTCATCGAGCCGCGCCTGCGGGATCGGCCAGCGGATTGGGCCTGCGGTGAAGCCCGGCGGGAGCTCCCACGTTACCTTCGGCGCGCCACCGGCCTCGCCCGGATATTGCCAGTAGGTATGCCACTTCGGCGCCATCTCCATTCGCACGCCCACGGTGAATGGTTTGCCCGCTTCGATCTTCGTCCGGTCCGCGATCAGGCTCGGGACGACGAGCACCTTCTCCGTGCCCGGCGGAGGAAGGGGCGACACCTGCGCGCGGGCAGCGCCGACGGTGAGCAGCAGAAAAACGAGCAGACGATAAAGATGCATCATGGAGACGAAGGATCGGTTGGACCACGGCCCGGCACAAATGCTCACTCAGCATCCGAGGCGGCGGGGCGGACGGTGTGGGGACGAATGACGACCACCGCTGATTGCTTACGCCCGCTCCGAAGACTTGCCGAGGTATTTGTCCCGGCCCGCGACGAGTGCCTCCAACTTTCGATCGGCGACGCTGCGCTTCAACATCCAGAAGCCACAGTCCGGATGCGCCCAGCCGACGCGGCCCTCGCCGAGCGCCTGCTCCGCCGCTTCGAGACGGCGGGCGACTTCGTCGGCCGTTTCGATGTGGTTCACCTTCACGTCGATCACACCGATGCCGAGTTTGATTTTCGGATCCACGTCGCGCAGCGCTTCGAGGTCGTTCGGCGGGCGATGCGCGATCTCGAGCACGAGGTGGTCGGTGTGCAGGCGGTTGAGGAAATCGATGAGCGGCTTCCACTCGCCGCGCTGGATCGTCTGCCCGCCGTAGTTGCCAAAACAAAAGTGGACCGCGCGCTCGACCTTCACGTTGTCGAGAATGCGGTTGATCGCCTCTGCCGCGAGCGCGCCGTCCGCGGGATTGCCGGTCACATTCGCCTCATCCACCTGGATGCACGCCGCGGGCAACTCCGCGACCTGCGCGGCGAGCACGTCGGCGATCACGAGCGTGAGCTTCTCGAAGTCGCGGTAATGCTCATCGAGCAACGTGCGCGAGAGCATGTAGGGACTGGTCACCGTGAACTTAAACGCGCCGCCCGCCGCCGTCGCCGCCATCGCGCAATCCTCCCCGAGATTCAGCGAACCCTCGCCGAGCGGCCCGACGACAATGCCCGCCGGCTTGCGCCGAAAGCTCATCGTCTCCTGCGCGCTAAAGCGCCGCCACGCGGAAGCCCCCACCGCGCGGCTCACGCCGGCGAGCGGGCGGATGAAGTATTCGATCATCCCGTTCGTGTCCGGATGATTGATGTCGAAACGATACAGCTCGCCATCCGTCGGAAGATCAATGCCCGCCTGGCGCTGGAGGTCGAAGATGACGCGCGTCGCATCGAGCCGCGCCTGTTCGCTCGGGAGCGCGACGAGCCATTCGGGAACGGGATAGGAGCCGACGGTGGTGGTGCGGATGCGGGGAGGAGCCATGAAATGACGAATGACGAAATCCGAATGACGAATCAAACCCGAATGACGAATGACGAAACCAGCGAAGCTCCCGCGCGAACGGTTTAGTTTCGTCATTCGTCATTGGTGATTCGAACATTCATTCGTCATTTAAGAATTCGTCATTCGACATTCCCTCCATGCCCTCCGCCGAAGAATTCCAACTCGTCTCCCCACACCTCGCTTTTTGGCAATCCTACGAGCCGGCGGTGAAGTGCGACCTCTCCTCTTGCGCGCGCCTCGCTGCCGGGGAACTCGTCTTGATCGACCCGATCCCGCTCGCCGCCGCAGCGCTCGCCGAACTCACCGCGCACGCCAGACCCGCCGCGATCGTTCTCACCAATGGCAACCACGCCCGCGCCGCGGAGTGGTATCGCCAGCGCTTCGGCATCCCGGTCTGCGCCCATCCGGAAGCCGTCGCCGAGCTGGGGATCGCGGTGGATCGTTCGCTCGCGGAAGGTGATGCGGCGCCGGGCGGGCTCAGCGTCGTGGAAATCGGCGGCGCTCCCGCGGGAGAGATCGCGCTGATCGGCGACGAAATCATCCATCTCGGCGATGCGTTGATTCACCTCGATCCGCTTGGCTTCACCCTGCTGCCCGACAAATACTGCGCCGATCCGCACGCCATGCGCGAGTCGCTGGGAAAACTCTTGCGGTTTAATTTCGAACTTCTGACCTTCGCCCACGGTCTTCCGCTGACGCTCCACGCCCGGCGGCGTCTCGCCGACTTGCTCGCATGAAATTCATCCCCGCCTTTGCCTTCGCCGCCTCCACGCTGTCGCTCCCGCTGGTGGCGCAGGACGCGCCGCCGAAGCCGGTGCAGAAGCCGCTCGCATTCCCCTCCACCGGCACCACCGGCGCGGTTCCCAAGGCGGCGGCCGTGAGCAAACCGCCGGAGAAACCTGCCCCGAAAACGACGCCAAAGCCGGTCGAAAAGGTCGCGGAAAAGCCGCCCGCGAAAGCACCCGAACGCGCGCCCGAAAAAGAAGCCACGCCGGCGGTGGTGACCAGCACGGTCCCGCCGGAGCCGTCGCAAATCGCCCGCGCCTTTTTTGGATTGCTCGCGAAAGGTGACGTCGACGGTGCCTACGAGGGGTTGATGAAGGGCTCGAACATCGCGCAGCGTCCGGATGAGGTGCGGTCGCTCAAGACCAAGACGCGGCAGGCGATCGAGATCTTCGGCACGATCCACGGCTACGACCTCATCGACATCAAGCCGGTCGGCGAACGCCTCATGCGGGCCACCTATCTTTCGCTCGGCCACGAGTTACCGCTCCGCTGGCGTTTCTATTTCTACAAGGCCGACGCCGAGTGGCGGCTCATCGACATTCGCGTGGACGACAAGCTCAACGGGATCTTCGACGAAGCGCCGGAGGACCAGCCGAAGCCACAGGCCGAAGCCCGGCCGTGATCGCGCGCGTCCTTCGCTTCGTTCGTTTCTCCCACACGATCTTCGCGCTGCCCTTCGCGCTCGGCTCGATGCTCGTCGCGGCGCAGGGATTGCCGTCATGGCGCGCGGTGCTGCTCATCCTGCTCGCGATGGTTTTCGCGCGGACCGCGGCGATGGCCTTCAACCGCGTCGCCGATTGGGAGATCGATCAGCGCAATCCGCGCACGGTCGATCGTCATCGACTCGTTTCCCGCCCGGCGGCGATCGGACTCGTGGTGGTGAATGCGGCGGCGTTCGTCGCCACCACGTGGTTCATCAATCGGCTCTGCTTCTGGCTCTCGTTCGTCGCGCTCGTGATCGTCTTCTTCTACTCACTCACGAAACGTTTCACCTCGTATAGCCACTTCTTCCTCGGCCTCGCGCTGTCCGTTTCGCCGGTCGGCGCGTGGCTCGCTGTGCGCGGGGAGTTTGCCTTTGCGCCGCTCGTCCTCGCGCTTGCGGTGCTCTTCTGGGTCGCTGGGTTCGACATCATTTACGCCACGCAGGATCACGCCTTCGATCGCGATGCCGGACTGCGTTCGCTCGTTGTTCGCCTCGGGGTGCCGCGCAGCCTCTCGTGGGCGCAGCGGCTGCACTGGATCATGCTCGCCGTGCTCGCTTGGTTTGGCTGGGTGGCGGGGCTCGGCGTCGCGTTTTGGTCCAGCCTCGCGCTGGTCGCGGGCGCGCTGGTGTATGAGCACCGCAGCGCCGGGCGCCTCGATGTCGGCGCGATCAACCGCGCGTTCTTTACGAGCAATGCGTTCGTCGGCGTGGTCTTCGTCGCAGGGGTGTTTGTCGATGTCGTGGTGTTGAAGTGATACCCGCGGCTTCAGGCGCTACGCGCCCCATCCAAAATGTTGTCATCCTGAGCGGAGCGGAGGCGGAAAGGTGGGCGGAGTGCAGTCGAAGGATCTCCGAGGCGGCGGCGTACGGGACAAGGGGCGGCAGGTGCCTTCGGGCGAGCAACTTTTTCTTCAGGCGCAAGCGGTGCAGAGCCGCTAAGTCCGCGAGGGGTGTGATTGAATGCGGTGCAACGAATTTTGTAGTCCCGGAGGGACAGCGGAATTTAGCCGGTGGCGTGAGCCACCGGATCACGGGAAATGATGAATCCGCCCCAGCGGGGCGTTGGAATTCAACCCTGGGGGGCCGTTCCACCGCCCCTCCAGGGCGGGTGCGCTCGGCGTGCGGTTCCGGTGGCTCACGCCACCGGCTAATTTCCAACGTCCCTCCGGGACCGCAGATTTGCTGCACCACTTTTAATCACACCCGTCCGCGAGGCTGGATCGGGAAAAAGTTAGAGGTCCTTCGACTCCGTTCCTCCCCACCTTCCCACGAGGAACTCCGCTCAGGATGACAGGTTTTTGAATGGGGCGCTCCGCGCCGATCGGGTCAAGGTTGCGCGACTGGGGACTTTGTGGCTTGAGCCGGGGCGGTTGGCTGGCTAGGTCTCGGGCTTGCCTTCGCTCCGTTCTTCCGCCACTCCAGCGGGGCTTCGACGATGGCTGCGATGGATGATGCTCGGCACGCTCGTCGCGGCGCTCTTTCTCGCCGGACTCTGGTGGTGGTATGAGCCGACGCTCGGCAAGATCGCGCTGACGATGGCGAATCGCGCGCTGCCGGACTTCCATGTCGAAGCCACGAGCGTGCGGCGGCGCTCGCTCGATCACCTCGAAATCCGCGGCCTGCGCGTGCGGCTTCGAGCGGATGAAAGTGAGGTCCTCACCCTCGATCAAGTCGATGTCGTCACGACCTGGCGCGAGCTGTCCGCGCGGCGGATTCGCGAACTGCGACTCGACGCGCCCGAGGTCCGGATCGGCGATGCCCTGCTCGCCGCCCTCGGCACGATGAGCGAGGCGGCGGGCGGTGGTTCCGCGCCGTGGACGATCGAGAAGCTGCGTATCGACCGCGGCCAGCTCGGCGTGAAAATCGCGGGCGTTCCGCCGCTCGCCGTTTCGCTCGACACGCAGCTCACCGGCGTGCGCACGGCGGGCGTCGGCGACGAACTGGAACAGCGCGTGATCCTGCGCGACCTGCATCTCCAGACGCGCGATACGCCGGCCGCAGATTTCATCCGCGTGCCGCGCGTGGAAGTGACATTCCACTGGCGCGAGCTGCTCGACACGCGTCGCATCGCGAAGCTGCACATCGAGAATCCCGAGATCCGCTACGATCGTACGGTGGGGCAGACTCTCGCGGCCCCGGTGGGAATTTCGCCAGCCGCCGCGCCGGGTCCGCCGTGGCAAATCGGGCAGCTCGAACTCGTCGGCGCCCGCGTCCGGCTCGACGATCTCGGAGCCAGCGCGCCCGCCGTGGCCTTCGGGGCGGATGCGGAACTGCGCGAGGTTCCGCTCGGCAGCGACGCCGCCGCGGATGCCGAACAGATCCAGATCGTGACGATTCGCGGACTCGAGGTGCGACTGCCGGGCGGCGAGGGCGAGCCGTTCGCCCGCGCCCCGTTGCTCCGCGCGCGTTTCCGCTGGCGCGAACTGCTGGCGGACCGCTGGATCACTGCGGTGGAAGTGGATCGCCCTCGCATTCACTGGGACGCTGGCTTGCAGCGTGCCTTCACCCCGCCCGCCGTGGAGTCCGCTCCGGCGCCGGGCCCGCCGGAGCGCGACCCGTTTCGCATCGGCGTGATGCAGATCAGCCGCGCTTCGTTCGACCTCGGCAGCGTCGCCCCGGGCATTCCGGCCGCGCGTTTCGAAGCCGATGGCGGCATGACCGAAGTACCGCTCGGCCCCATGGCGGGCGAGCTGCCGGAGGCCGAGCAGGCGCTCGCGATCCGCGATCTCGCGCTGCTCACGCCGGATGCCGCGGCGACGGCGTTTCTGCGGGTTCCCGCCGTTTACACCACGTTCACCTGGCGCGGACTGCTCGCGCAAAAGCGGCTCGGGCTGGTGCGCATCGAGCAGCCCGAGCTGCGCTTCGATCCATCGGTGACTCGCGCTTTGTCGAGCGGTGCGGCGGGCGAGGCGAAACCGACGACGTCCCCCGAGCGCGCATGGCACGTGGACGAGCTTTCGCTTTTCGACGGCCGCGTGGCGTTGCGCGATCTCGGCCTCGGGCTGCCGCCGATCGATTTCGGGCTGACGACCACGTTCCGCGACCTCGCGCTTTCGCTCGAAGGCGACGCGCTGCGCAATACGCTGCAAACGATCGAACTGCACCAACTCGCGCTGCAATCGCCGCTCGATCCTTTCACCTCCGTGCTGAAGCTGCCCACGCTTTTCATTCGCTTCACGCCCGCCGGGTTGTGGCGGCGGCAGGTCGAGCAGGTGGAGATCATCAATCCGATCCTCAACGTCGGGGAGGATCTCTTTTGGTACATCGACCGTGTGCAGGCGCGCGACGCCGGCACGGCGCCGGCCGAA
>JANPHH010000021.1:0-2267 GCA_031424375.1 Chthoniobacter sp.
GGAGAAGATCTTCAAGCTCTGGTATAAGTGCGTGTTGGCGGATAAGGAAGTGATCGCGCAGATGGATCGGCCCAGCACAGTGCATGACGTGGGTTGGTATCTGCTCTATGCCACGTCAAAGGATGGCATTCACTGGAGCAAGCCCGAGCTTGGGCTTCACAAGTTCGCCGGCAGTGCGGCGAACAACATCGTGGCGCGTGATTGCCCGAACGTGGGTGTTTTCAAAGACCTGCATGATGCGGATGCGAGCCGCCGCTACAAGATGGTGAGCGATGTGGGCCTCGGGAAGCCGCAGGTGCGCTTCTCGGCTGATGGCATCCACTGGGGCGATGCGATGGATGTGAAGGGCTTCAGCGCGCAGAACGGCGATACGCACAACAACGCCTTCTGGGATGAGCGCAGCGGCAAGTATCTCTGGTTCACCAAGCTCTACCTCGGCGAGCGGCTGGTGGCGCGCTTTGAGAGCGATGACTTCATGTCCTGGAAGAACAACGGCCTCGTGTTGCGCTCCACCGTCAAAGAAGGCCGGGACAGCCAGACTTACTGCATGCCGGTTTTCCGCTACGGCAGCATCTATCTGGGCTATGTCATGATGTATAACGTGGGGCGCGGTCGCAGCGTCGATTGTGAGTTGAGTTGGAGCCATGATGGCCTGCAATGGCAGCGGGTGGCCCCAGGCACGCCCTTCATACCACGCGGCGCGAAGGGCAGCTACGACAGCGAGTGCATCTATGCCATGGCCGGAGAGCCGATCATCAAAGACGGCAAGCTCATGATTTTCTACGGTGGCGATGACTTTCCGCACACTGGCTGGAAGCGCCATTGCCTGCCGAGCCTAGCCACACTGCGGGTGGATGGCTTTGCCGGCTACGAGGCGATGGATGCGGGCAAGCCGGCCACAGTGATCACGAGTGCTTTGCGGGCCGAGAAAGTATCCGTCAGCGCCGATGTGTCAGCCTCTGGCAGCATTCACATCAAAGCCCTGGATGATCAAAATACTCTCGTGGACGAAGCCGAGGCGATCACCACGGATGTGACGGATGCCCCGCTTCGATGGAAGCGCGGCGCGGTGGCGGGCAAGGCGGTGCGCTTTGAAGTGCGGCTCAATCATGCGCGGCTTTATGCGATCAGTGGCGTTGATTTGGTTCATGCGGAGATGAAGAAGCCGTCCCAGTCATCGGATGCATCGGTCCGCACCCCGCACCCGATTTCGAGCAAGAGACTTTCGTTCAATGACGACGTGCAGGGATGGAAGGGCGTGGATAAGATCGAGCATCACCGCGATGGCGGAGCCAAGCGTGGTTTTGTCCGCATCTCCCGCAGCGGTCGTGCGCTGCCCATTGCCATGTCGCCTGCCACCGCGAAGGACTCTCCCCTCGCTGGCGATTGGAGGACGCTGGTAGGTGGAAAAGGCGCGAGGATCACGTGCCAAGTCCGTTCCGCCAAAGCGGCCGGACGTGTCGTGATCGAGATCTTTGCCCGCGACATTGCGCAATGGTCGATCGAGACCAACGCACCCATCACCAACGACTGGACGCAAGCCCTCGCCGCGCTGCGCTACGACTGGAGTGATGAGGAAGCCAAAGCCGCCGGCTGGAAACGAGCATCAGGTGCGTTCTCGTGGTCCGACACGATCCAAAACGTCGGCAAGCTCGTGATCCTGCCCACGGCCGCCGGTGCGCAGGAGAGTTTTGATCTCGATGAAATCATGGTCACGGGATCGAACGATTGAAGCCATAACTTCACTTTGCAGCCGCATCACTCTATGAGTCCCA
This sequence comes from Chthoniobacter sp., assembly GCA_031424375.1. GTDB lineage: Bacteria > Verrucomicrobiota > Verrucomicrobiia > Chthoniobacterales > Chthoniobacteraceae > Chthoniobacter. Next base: position 1,776 of record JANPHH010000021.1, read on the forward strand.
ACCTTCTCACCGCTCTTTTGCTTGCTCCACTGGCCGCACTGCACGCCGCCGACTTCATCATTGCGGACAAAGGCGTCGCGCCGGCACCGATCATCGTTTTCAAAGACGCGCCGCCTCGCACTCGCGATGCGGCGGTGACGCTGGCGGAATACATTGAAAAGATCAGCGGCCAGAAGCCTGCGATCCTCGATGGTGAACCGAAGCCGGTGCCGGAGCGTGCGATTTGGATCGGCTTGCAGCCGGTGGTGAAGACGCTGTTTCCGAAGACGGACTTCGAGTTCAAGCATCCCGAGGAGACGCTCATCGTGGCGAACGAAAAGCATCTCGTCATCGCGGGGCGGGATCGGTGGGATCCGGCGCACATGGAGGCGAAGGGGCGGCTGGCGATGAAGACGGGTATCCAGCAGGAATACGGCACGGCGAACGCGGTGTATTCCTTCATCCAGGAACAGCTCGGCGTGCGCTGGCTCTGGCCGGGCGAGGAGGATGTGA
>JANPHH010000022.1:0-4785 GCA_031424375.1 Chthoniobacter sp.
CTCGGTCTCTTTGTGACTCAAGTCCGGTGGCTGACGCCACCGGCTAATTTCTTTCAGCCCTGCCGGGCCGAATCGTCCGGCCTTCAACTTAGTTTGGTATGACACGGATTCGGAGATGGGTGGGTGTCGTCCACTTTCTCAACCGATCATCCCACGGGTGAACGTGACGATCGCTGCAAGTGCCAGGCAATCCGTGTCATCCGTGTCATCCGTGCAATCCGTGGTTCCTATTTCCGGATTGAGGTTGATGCGTTCGCGAATCGAGGCAGCCTCCAGCGTCAGGGCTGTTGTGGGAGACGGATGTTCACCGACAAGCCGCCGGGCTCAGCGAGGGCGGCGGCGACGCTTCCGCCGCAGGCTTCAATGCAGCGCTTGACGATCGCGAGGCCGAGTCCGGCACCGCCGGTGGTGCGCTGGCGGGCGGCTTCGGGTCGGTAGAAAGGCTCGAAGATTTTTTCCAGCGCTTCGGTCGGGACGCCCGGGCCGTGGTCGCGGATCGCGATCTCCGTGGCACCGCCGGTGGAATGAGCGTGGATCTCGATCGGCCCGCCCTGGGCGGCGTAGCGGACAGCGTTGCGGAGGACGTTGGAAAGCGCGCGATCGAGGGACTCCCGAATCGTGCAGACGTGAAGTGCGGCTGGAATCCGCACCTCGACCCGCGCGTCGGTGCCCTCGCGGGCGACGACTTCCGCGACCAGATCGGCGAGGGGAAAATCCTCCGGCGCGGCCAGCGCGGGCAGGGTGGCTGATTTGGAAAAGGAGAGCACTTCCTCGACGAGGCGCGCCATGTGTTGCAGTTCACCGTCGAGCTTCGCGATGTAGCTGGCTTGCTCGGGAGTGGCGCGTTGCTCGACGATCCCGAGGGCGCGTTGCATGCGCGCGATGGGCGAGCAGAGTTCATGGGCGACATCGGCGGTGAGGCGGCGCTGGCGATCGACAAGGTCGCCGAGTTGCGCGGCCATTGCGTTCACCGAGCCGCCGAGTTCGCCGAGTTCATCGCGGCGCGGCGCGGGCCCCCGCACCACCAAGCGGCCCACCGCCATGCTGCGCGCGGCCGTATTCACCCGACGAATCGCGCGGGTGATGCCGCCGACGATGGGCAGCCAGACCAGCGCCGAGAGCACGAGCGCGGCGGCGCCGAGGCCGAGCCACGGGAGCGGGTCAAAGAACAGGCCGCCGCCCGTGATCCGCTCGGACATGATGAGCAGCGTCACCGGACGCGCATCCGGCGGACCGTCGTGGGTGAGCCCGATGTGCAGGCCCACCCAGTAGCGCACCGGATTCTCGGTCCGGAGCATGAAGGACGTGCGAGCGGGCGGGGGACCACCGTCGCGCTTTTCCTCTGGCGGACGTTCCTCGCGCCGTGGTCGCAGTTCGGGCGGAGGCTGGTTATCGTTTGGCGGGCGGTTACCCTTCGGGGGGCGGAGTTCTCGCTGCGCCTGCGAGGGTGGACCGCGGCGATCACGCAGTTTATCCATCAGTTCCGGCGGCGGTTGCAGCGGTTCGCCCGCGGCTTGGATTCCGTCATTGCGGAAAAGGGTGAAGCTCGCGCCGTGGGCAGCCTCGTAGTGGGCGAGTAATCGATTCCAGACTGCCTTCTTCGGCTTGTCGCGCAGCTCGCTGGCGATCACTTCGCCCATCGCCTCGAGCCGTTGCCGCGCCGGCCCGGCGAGCAGCCAGTCGAGGCCGAGACGGAATTGCATTCGCGCAAACCCGGCGGCCAGCGCAGCCACCAGCGCGAGGTTTACCACGAACCAAAACATCACCTTGCCGTAGAGCGGAATGCGGAGGCGCATGGGGTCAGCTTTCCGGAACGACGAGCATGTAGCCCACGCCGCGCACCGTCTTGATAAAGCGCGGCTCCTTCGGGTCGTCGCCGAGTTTTCTGCGCAGCGAGGAAATGTGCATGTCGATCGCACGATCGAAGACTTCCCACTCGCCGCCGCGCAGTTCCTCGAAGAGCTGATCGCGCGACTTCACGCGTCCCTTCGCTCGCGCAAGAACGAGCAGCAGCTCGAACTCGGTGCGCGTGAGTGTGAGCGGCTGGTCCCCCAGCATCGCGGTGTGCGTGTCGGAGGAAATCCGCAGTGGTCCGGCGACCACCTCCAACATCGGTAAAGAGGGTGGGCTGTCCTGCACCCAGCCCGCCCGACGCACGACCGCGCGCAGGCGAGCCAGCAGTTCGCGGGAGGAAAAAGTTTTCGGCAGGTAATCGTCCGCGCCGAGTTCGAGGCCGACCACCCGGTCCACTTCGTCACCCCGTCCCGTGAGCATGAGCACGGGCACCTTGGTTTTTTCCCGGATGCGTCGCAGCACCTCGAATCCATCCACATCCGGCATCATCACATCGAGGATCACCGCATGCCACGGCTCCGTGATGGCGCGCTTCGCACCTGCGTCGCCCGTGTGGGCCATCTCCACGCGGAAGCCGAGTGGCGCGAGGTAGTCCGCCGTGAGTTGGCAGAGATCCTCGTCGTCGTCGATGACCAGCACGCGCAAGCCATCGCGGCCGGCGGGGTGTAGGGATGGAGCGCTCGGGACCATGAGTTTCTGACGTTGAGATTAACCCTCGCCGCCGCTGGAGGCTCCGAGTTTTACCGATTGCTGACAATTCTGCGCTTCGAATCGCACACGACGCTGACATAGGGGTCGTAGCGTCTCGCCGAAATCCCGCTGCTACCCATCTCTCCTATGAAAATCCATCTCCCCGCTCTCCTTGTTGCTTGCAGCATTGCGAGCGCATTCACTGCGGCGGCTCACGACCTCGGTGCACCTCACGGAGACCGCGCGGCGGCGCCTCCAGTGGAGCTCGTAGATTTGATTCGAGGAAGCGCGGCGATCTCTGCACCGGACAGCAGCACCGTCAAAGCCCTGACCGAACGCTACCTGTCTACCTCCGGACCGTTCCCGGAAGCGGTCGAAGGCACAGGCGCTCCTGCGTGGTTCGCGGAAACCGCGGCCAACTCCACGACCACCCGCGCGCTTCCGATGAAACTGGCCGCATCGTCGCCGACGGCCAAGCCGGGCAGCGCGCTCTTCGCCAAGGCGGCGTCGTCTGCGTTTTCACTCGGCGGGGAAGGAGTGGTTTCGAATTTGTATACGCCTCCATCCGGCAACGGCACGCTGATGGCGGCCTCATTCGGCGCGTTCAAGCCCCGCGTCCGTTTCTTCTGGGACAGCACCACATTCTACGAAGAGTCCGATAACATGCCGGACAATACGATGATGCCGAATCTCATGGTGGGCATCACGTCGTGGCAGCAGCAGGTGCCGTTGCCCGCGGCCTACTTTGCCAGCGTGACGAATCCGGAGAACTCGTCGGGTTCGCTGGGATTTGGGCAGCCGAATTACTGGCGTCTGCCGTTAGTGCCAACCGTCGCGGCGTCGCCGACGCTGATCTTCACGCCGGGATCGACGACGAATAATTTTCAGCGGGGTGCCATCGCGCTCGCCTCGAACGGTATCGCGATTTTCAATCCGGCGAACAACACGGGCCGGGTGTCCTACGAGATCGGTGAACTCGATACGTATGGCGGTCACTGCGGCCTCGCGGATGACTACCATTATCACATCATCCCGATGCACCTGTCCTCGCGCTTCGGTGGACCGCTCACCGATGACAAGCCAGTGGCGTGGGCACTCGATGGCTACCCGATCTACGGTTACGTCGAGCCGGACGGCACGCCTCGGCAAACGCTCGATTCCAACGGCGGGCATGATCACAACAGCCTTGGCTATCACTACCACGCGATCGGCACGAACACCGTGGACGCCACGCATCCTTTCGGCACTCCGCAGTCGCCTTACACCATGACGAGTTTCCGCGGCACGGTGGTAAACTTCGGCAATCAGGTGGATGGCCAACCCGAGGTCGGCGCGCTGCGCGCCAACAACACCGGCGGCTATACCGCCCAACCGGTGGCTGGTGCGTCGATCACGGCCTTCAAGAACCCGGTCGCGCTTTCGACGGATGGCTCCGGGCATTTGGTGGAAAACACCAGCGGCACGCCATCGCAGGACTCCTTTCTCATGCGCGTGCGGATTGGCGGCGTCGATTACGATGAGTGCTGGAAGATCAATCGCAGCGTCAACCCGCGCACCCTCACGATCACCTGGCGGCTCGCCGGCGCGACGACGACCACGACTTACACACCGGGCAATGCAACGGCCATCGCGCGTCTCGCGCCTTATGGCATGGCAGCGGCGAGTCAGGTGAAGATTCCCGACACAAGCCAGGTCACCGATACGACGACGACTTTCGGCGAAGACGCGGACTACACGCTGAATGCGCAGTCCTTCACCGACAATGCCAACGGCACGATCACCGACAACATCACGGGCCTGATGTGGCAGAAGGTCGATAACGGAGAATCCACTTGGGAAACTGCCGTCGCCAATGCACCGACCGTAACCACCGGCGGCTATACCGATTGGCGCCTGCCGACGCCGAGCGAGTTGCATAGCATCTTCAATCAAAACAACGGCGCCCCCGTCGCGCTCAATACCACATTCTTCCCAAATGCGTCGCCAGTCGCCGAATACTGGTGGTCAAGCGATGTCTATGGCACGAGCACAACGAGCGTGTGGTGTGCCAACGCCGGCAGCGGGCTCGGCGGCAAGCCAAAGGCGGAGACGATCAGCGCCGGCGGAGCCTTCCGGTATCACGCCCGCTACGTGCGCGGCACGAAGCCGACCAACGCACACAATTATCGCAACAACGGCGACGGCACGATTTCCGATCTCGACACGAACCTGATGTGGACGCAGATCCCCGGCCCGGCGACG
>JANPHH010000023.1:0-1781 GCA_031424375.1 Chthoniobacter sp.
CCTTGTCGCCTCTCTTGCAGCGTGGAAATGGCCGACCCTCATGTTTTGGAAATCATCGGCGTCCGCGGATGCCGGGAAAAATTCATCCCGCTCCACCACGGCCGTCGTCGCGTCGCGCAACATCAATTTCGCAATCAGCGCCGCGGGCGAAATCACTCCCGCGGAACAAGTCTCCGTGCGGCCCGAGGTGAGCGGGCGGATCGACCAGTTGCCGGTGGATATCGGAGATCGGATCAAAAAGGGCGCGATCCTTTTCACCCTCGATGACACCGACCTGCAGACGGAAAAATCGCAGCGGCAGATCGAGATCGAAGGCGCGAAGCTCCAATCTGCCGGAGCGCGGCTGGCGATGGAAAAGACCGAACTCAATTTCAATCGCACCCAGGAACTGCACGAACGCAAACTGCTGTCGCACGAGGTCTTCGATAACTCCAAGCTCGAACTCGATGTCGCCCGCAATCAGTACGAGATCTCGAAGAACAGTCTGGAGCGCGCGCAGAAGACGCTCCAGATCGTCGAAGACAAGCTCGCGAAAACCAAGATCACCGCACCCTTCGACTGCACGATCCTGACGCGACCGGTCTCCGTCGGGCAGGCCGTCTCGGGTGCGAGCGGGGTGAATAGCGGGACGGAGGTGCTCACGATCGCCGACCTCGGCGAACTCATCATCAACGCGCACATCAATCAGGCCGATGTGACCCGGATGAGTGTCGAACAAAAAGTCGAGATCGAGGTCGAGGCCGTTCCGGGATTGAAGCTCATTGGCCGCCTCGACCGCATCGCGCCGCAGGCGACGATCCGGAACGGCATCAAGGGTTTCGCCACCCGCATTATTGTGAAAAACGACGAGAGCTCGGGGGTGCGTCCCGGCATGACGGCGAACCTCAACATCCCACTGCAAGCCGCGGACAATGTCGTCGCGGTGCCGCTGGCCGCGGTGTTCACGGACCAGGGCAATCGCTTCGCCTACGTCCAGCAGGGCGACAAGTTTGCCCGCGTGCCGATCATGATCGGCGTGAGCGATTACGATTTTGCGGAAGTGACGCAGGGGTTGCAGGGCGGGGAGACCGTCTCGCTGGTCACACCTTCCGAAGAGGCCGGCAAAGTGCAGCAAGCCTTCGGCGCGGCGGCGAAGGGCGGCGCCAAGGCTGCCGGGGCCAAGGGGTCGGGTGGCAGCAAGGGCGGCCCGCCCGCCGCCGGTGGCGCTCCGCGCGGGGGACCACCTTCTTCGGGGGGAGAGCGCCGCGGGCCGAGCTAGCACTTTTTCCGCAAAGCCATGGCGCTCATCGAACTCCGCGCGGTCAGTAAAATCTACCACCTCGGTGGCGAAGAAATTCGCGCACTGGATAGTGTGGATCTCGACATCGAAGGCGGGGAATTCATCTCGATCATCGGGCCCTCCGGCAGTGGCAAATCCACGCTCATGCACATCCTCGGCTGCCTCGATTCTCCGAGCAAAGGCAGTATCAAACTCGATGGAACGGAGATCTCCGAATGCTCGATGCGCCAGCTTGCGCGGATCCGGAATGAGAAGATTGGGTTCGTCTTTCAGTTCTTCAATCTGCTGCCGAAGCTGAGCGTATTGCAAAACGTCGAGTTGCCGATGGTCTATGCCGGCGCGGGCGCCCGCGAGCGGCGGGAGCGGGCGATGGCGGCGCTGCAAATGGTGGAACTGGAAAATCGCGCGGGTCACCGGCCGATGCAGCTTTCGGGCGGGCAGCAGCAGCGCGCCGCCATTGCCCGCGCGCTGGTCAATGATCCGAAGATCGTGTTTGCCGATG
>JANPHH010000024.1:0-3030 GCA_031424375.1 Chthoniobacter sp.
CGGACGGCAGGATTCCGGGACTCTTTCAACTCGCACACAAACCCGGCTCCTACTTCTTTTCGGTGCGAAGCCTGGTGAAAGGTGCGACGACCAACGTCAACGTCCGCTGGAACAACAAGACCTTTGTGCTGGAATTACAGGACAGCACGACACCGCAGCTTTCGTTGATCTTCAAGTATCCCGTGGAAACCGGAAAATCTTCGCTGGCGAAAAGGCTCGTCACGCCTGGTTCGCTCGTCGGTTTGCTCGACAAAGCGAAGGCATATCCAGTCTTGAAAGCGAGCCATCCCCAAGCGGTTGAACAGGTGGACTACGTGAGCTACGGCGAGACGCCGCGAGTGATGGATTACAACGCTTACGAAGTTCGCATGGAAGAGGTTTTCCGGTTCGATCCGCAGGACACGCTCGTGTTCCGCATCGTTTTGCGGAATAAGACGGACAAAGAGATTCGCTATCAGCCGCAAGGGTTCTCTCTGCGCGTGGGTGAACGGCTTTACTCACAGTCGATTGGCGATGCAAGCGGGGTAATGCCGCCGAAGAGCGATACTCCGGCCTACTTCGCAATCACCGGGTCGCCGAGCGGCGGGCGGAATGATGTCTCGACGAAGAACGATTTCACCGTGCTGCTCACCACGATCGAAAAAGCGGAGTCGAAAGCCGTGCCAAATGCACCGCGAGAAGACCGCAAGGCTTCCGCTGGAAAACGCGAAGGATTCTCGAAATGACTCCGCGCGGCTTGCTCAATTTCTTTCGCAGCCGCACCGGTGCGTTCCTGCTTTTTCTGCTGCTCCTGGGCATCGGCTACGTCCTCGTCAATGGCTTCAAGGCACCCGATATGAGTGTGCTCGCGAAGCCGCTTTCCAAAGGACTGGATAAGACGGAAAGAAAGTCGCAGGTGGTCGAAACGGTGACGCGCGACATGACGGTTTTCAGTCCACCGAAGGACACACCGACACCGGTGACGCCAATGCCGATGCCGGAGAAAAAGAAACCGGAGCAACCCCCGGCATTGCCGCCAATCAGTCTTTACGCGGAATCTGCCAGCGCGGAAAAGCCAGTGGAAACGCTCGGGAGTGAGTACGCGCCGTTTGGCCGGCTAGTGCAATGCGAGTTGATCGTCACCGTCGATTCGTCGTCGATCAATACGCCGATCATCGGCTTAGTTACCGATGACATCTGGCACAATGGGCGGCTTATCATTCCGGCGGGCACCGAAGTTCACGGCACGGCGAAAGTGGATCGTGTCCGCGAGCGCATCGCGAGCAGCGGAAATTGGACGCTCGTATGGCAGGGCGGTGAAGAGCTGATGGTCACGGGTCTGGCGCTCGATCGCGAAAAACAGGCAGACGGCACCGGGTGGGGGATCACTGATGGCAGCGCCGGATTGCGCGGCGAACTGCTCAAGAGTGATGACCTCGCAGAGATCAAACTTTTCGCGGCGACTTTCCTCAGCGGTGCAGCGAGTGGGTTGACCGAGAAGGAGCGAACCATCTTCGGCAGCCAGACCGTGCCCTCCCTGCAAAACGCCCCGCTCGTCGGCGCGCAACAGGTTCTCAATACCTATGCCAAGCAGATCCTCGAAACGATTCAGCGCGACGGCTTTTACGTCCGCGTTGCGGCAGGCAAGCAGTTCTACCTTTACGTGACGCAAACGATGGACCGGTCGAAAGCGATCATCGGCGGGACGCGGCTCGCGGCGATCAAAACCGCGAACGATGAAAAGGAAGACCCGAATGATCCGCTGGTTCGTCTTCGCAGGAATTTGCAGCGCCTCTCCGTCCCCGCCACCGAATCGGCCACCCCATTTCGTCCGACGTTGCCCGCCGCCCTTTCACCGCAAACCACGACCCGCTGATGAAACTCGCACTGCTCATTGCATTTCCCTTTCTGCTTGTCGCCTGCGCTACGAAGCCCGTTCGCCTCGTGGAGACGAGCCCGCGCGCTGTGCCAGGCACGACGCTATCGACCGACGGTGTTGAAAGCGTGCGTTACGCGGAAAACATCAAAGCGTATCCGCTCGGCCGCTACGTCGATCCCAACAACTCGCGGATCATGCACGAGGGGCACAGCGTCTATCGCGTCGAGACCACGGCAAAATGGGATCTGCATCCGAATGAGCCGGTGTCCATGCCGCTCGGCCCCGTTCATGTCCGCGACAGCGCCCGGACAACTGCGCCCATTGGCGATGAGTTAGTTGCCCAACTGAATCAGCAGAAGGAGGCGACGAAAGCGATTGTCCAGGGTGGACAGGCGGTTTCGCAAAAGCTCGGCGAACTCGCGGGCAAGATGCAACAGACGCAGGAAATCGCCGCACAAAATGCCGTGCTAAAGCAGGAGGTGAACACGGCTAAACAACGGCTCGATGCGCTCGAAGAAGAACTGCGCAAGCAGCAGCGGACGGCGCGAGCGCCGCAACCTAACGACAGACCCAAAGACGACAAAACCGACTGGTAACAAGCAACCACAACCTATGAGCAACAACATACAAACCGAAATCAGCATCCCGCGCAAAACCGCGGAACTCTATATCCAAGCGAATCGTGAGATTGAGAAACGGCTGGGCCAGGCGCCCGGCGCCGAAGTCTTGATGTCACTTGTCGTCGAGCAGGAAGACCCGACGGAACTCGCCGATGACTACTGCCGCATCCTTTTGGAGAAACCTTGAAACACGAGGAATCCGACATTTGCACAACTAACAACCCACAACGACCATGATTAAAAAGAGCCCCAAGCCTCAATCCGGTGAAGCTGATGCAGCGGAACCGCAGTTCAAAGAAAACGCGCAGGTCAATGCGCGGATCGACGAATACATTAAGAACAATCCGAAGCAGTGGGATTATATCCAATCCATGCCGCCTGAGCGCATGGCGCGTGCGCTCGTTTTGAACGACATCCAGAAGCTCGACCGTCGCGAGAAAATGCGCGAAGGCGTGCTGACGAAGCTCGACCAGAACCCTGAGATGAAAGAGCACATTCAAGGGCTGGTGAAGCACCTGCCGGAAGGCCAGCGGGAGGACGCGATGGTTTCCA
>JANPHH010000025.1:0-3274 GCA_031424375.1 Chthoniobacter sp.
TCGCCAAGAATGGCGCGGAGCGTGCCGGGACGGAGCGGATCGTGGTTGGGAATGGTGAGGTGATGTTCACCCTTGGTTTGCGTAGTGAGGCGGCGGTGCGAGCCAAGCTGCCGGACAAATTGGTAGCCGAAAGCGCGGCGCAACGCTTTTTCCAGATCAGCGGCGGAGAGGTCGCGCGGCAGCTTCACGCCGTGGCGAGCAATTCATCCATGACGCGGTGCAGGCGGATGACTGCGGGGGCCTTGCCTTCATCGAAATGACAGAGAACCGCCTCGCGGACATTAGTGCGAAGTTCCTCCCATGTATCGGCCTCAGTGACGATGGAGTAGCCAAGAGCGCTGGCGATGAACCCGCCATCGGTTTCGTCCTGAGTGATTTGAAAAATGATTTCGCTCATGGTTTCAAAATATCAAAGATGGGTGACAAGAGAAGGAACAATGAGCCTTGGGCATCCGTGCAGTTGGGTTCGCGCCTCACGGCAGGCCGAAATGCCGGCGCACGTCGCCTTCCCGCAAGAGATCCCCGCGGGCGAACTCCGCCTCGGTTTCGGAAAGCGCCTCGTGAATCACCGAGGTCTCCTCGCTGGAAAACCGGGCGGCGAGCATTTCGGCAATCCCGGTCTGGACCTTCATCCATTCCTCGCTGGGCAGGGCGGCAACGGCGGCGAGAACTTCCTGAGCATTCATGACGCGGCACGCTGCCATGATTGCGCATCGCCCTCGAGTGCGAACGGCGCGGTGCATCTGGAATTGGGAATGGACCCTCGACATTCCACGCGGTCACTGCCAGTTACGTCGCGCCTTCTGTATTTTACGTGCAAACCGTCGAATCAACGAGTGACTCATTGCCGGCCGCGCCACACCCGCGCCGGATCGGCTGGATCGGCACCACGGCTCTCGCGATGGGCGGCAGCAATCAGAGCCTCTTTCTCCTCGCCGCACTCTTCGTCGGGCAGGGAAACATCCCCGGGCAGGGCAGCGCGGCGGTGCCGTTGCTCATTGTCGGTCTGATCCTGAGCTGGCTCGCGCTCCCTGGCTGGACCGAACTGATCCTGATGTGGCCGAATCGCGTGGGCGGCATCGCCGCGACCTGCGCGGAAGCCTTCCGCCCTTACAGCCCGGTGCTCGCGAATCTCACCGGCGTTTGTTACTGGTGGGGCTGGATCCCGACCTGCGGGCTCACCGCGCTGCTCTCCGCCTCCGCGCTTCACGAATGGTATCTGCCCGGCGTGCCCGTGCCCGCGCTCGCCGTCGCGCTCGTCCTCATTTTCACCGCGGTCAATCTCTGCGGCATCCACTGGGCCACCCGCCTCTCGACGCTCATCGCCGCCGGCTCCGGATTGCTCGCGTTTCTTTCCGCGCTCATCCCGGTGCTCACCGGTCACGTCGATTGGCAGCAGGCCACGACCTTTCATCTCACCACGCCTTTTCCCGGCCTCTTCGGGCAGATCACCAGCGCCATGGCCGGTCTCTACCTGATCGGCTTCGCTGCGCCCGCTTTCGAGCAGGCGGCGTGTCACGTCGGCGAGACCATCGATCAAAATAAGAACGTCCCGCGCGCGATGTTCGCCAGCGCGGCGATGGCCACGGTCTATTTCGCCATCCTGCCCGTCGTCTGGCTCGGCGTGCTCGGCCCGGAGCCGCTCGGGCGCGATCTCGCGCTCGTCCTTGGGCCGACCTTCGCGCCGCTCTTCGGCAGCGCGGCAAAGGGCGCCGCGATCTGGTTCATGACCCTGAACATGTTTCACGGCACCATCGCCCCGCTCGCTGGCGCCGCGCGCACTCTTTCGCAGCTTTCCGAAGACGGGCTCCTTCCGCGCTTCCTCGCGCAACGCGACCGCGCCGATGCCCCGCTCGCCGCGACGCTGCTCACCGCCGGGATGGCCATCATTTTCCTCCTCCTCGGCGATCCCATCTGGATCATCGCCGCGGCGAATTTCACCTACCTCATCGGCATCGGCATGCCGAGCATCGCCGTGTGGCTGCTCCGCCGCGACGCGCCGGAGATGCCGCGACCCTACCGCGCCTCGACCACCATGATCCGCCTCGGCGCGGTCGCCGCGATCGTCTGGGGCATTTCGACGATCCTCGGCTTTCAGCAGTTCGGCCTGCCCACGGTGGTCGCCGGCGTGGGGCTCGCCTACTCGGGTTCAGCACTTTACGCGTGGCGAAAATTTTCCGATCGCCGCCGCCTCGGCCTGCCCGGCTTGGCGAACACGATTCATCTCAAGCTCACCGGCGCCATGCTCGCGGTGCTCGCGCTCGACGGCGCCGGCTACCTCATTGCGGTGCAAAACATCAGCGGCAAATCGGTCCTCGTCGAAATCCTCGCCGACATTTTCGTCCTCGTCGCGCTGCTCACGATCAGCGTCGGCCTCGTCCTGCCCGGGATGATCGGCCACGCCACCACGGAAGCGGCCCATGCCGCGAAGCGCCTCGCCGACGGCCCGCTCGCGGAGTTTTGCGCCGCGATGGATGCGCTCAATCGCGGCGACCTCGACGCCGCCCGCGTCGCCGCCGAGATCACCCCGCTCCCGATCCGCTCCGGCGATGAACTCGGCAGGATGGCCGCGAGTTTCAACCAGATGCAGGCCGAGCTCGCGCGCGCCGCCGCTGGCCTCGACATGGCTCGCGAAAGCCTGCGCCACTCCCATCAGGCGCTGCACGCGGCCAATGCCGAACTCGAAGAACGCGAGGAGCGCTTCCGCCAGTTCGCGGAGAATATCGATCAGGTCTTTTGGATGCAGGATCCGGAAAAGACGCAGACCCTCTACATCAGCCCTGCCTTCGAGAATGTCTGGGGTCGTTCGGTCGAGAGCCATTACGCCGCGCCGCAGTCGTTTCTCGATGCCATCCACGACGATGACCGGCCCGCCGTCCTCGCCGCGCTCCCTCGTCAACGCGAAGGCACCTACGACGAGCAATACCGCGTCGTGCATCCCGATGGCACCATCCGCTGGGTGCAGGACCGCGCCTTCCCGGTGCGCGATCACGCGGGCAGCGTGTATCGCGTCGTCGGCATCACCGAGGATATCACCGAACGCAGACTCGCCCACGAAGCAGTCCTCGCCGCCCGCGAAGAAGCCGAGCGGGCAAACAAGTCCAAGAACGAATTTCTCTCCCGCGTGAGCCACGAACTCCGCACCCCACTCAACGCCATCCTCGGCTTCGGCCAGATCCTCGAAGCCGAGTCCACCGGCGATCAGCGGCAGTGCGCCGAGCATATCCTGAAAGCCGGCAGCCATCTGCTCGACCTGGTCAATGAAGTGCTCGAC
>JANPHH010000026.1:0-3981 GCA_031424375.1 Chthoniobacter sp.
GCCGCACCGTGTTGTCGTAATCATTCACCCACTCGCGATAACCCGTTGCCGCGCGGCTGGTGTGAACTTGCGCCGAGAGGTGCTTGCCGTTTTCCACACCGTAGTTGAGCGGACGCGTGAAGGTCTTCTTGGACTCGTAGAGCTTCAGGTCGATGGGGTCGGGCGTGAAGGGCATGTGCGGCGCCTTGAAGCTGATGCTCATGCAAAACGGCTTCCCGCTCTGCTTCGCCGCCTTCAGGAAATCCTGCGCCCACGTACCGTAAGCACGCGAGCAGTGCGGATACTTGTCGGCATACTTCGCGATGCCCGTGTTCTGCGCCGTCTTGTAGTTGGTCTGCCCTGGCCCGCCCGCCCACACGTCGAATTCCTTTTCAAAGGCTTCGAACTTCTCGCCTTGAATGACGTAACCAATCTTCCCAGCAAACCCGGTGAAGTAACCAGCCTGCCGCAACTTCACCGGATACGTCCCCGCAAAGATGCGCCGCTACATGTCGCCGTGGCTGAAATTGCAACCGTGGCGATACTCGTAAAGCCCCGTCATCACACTGCTCCGACTCGCCATACAGATGGACGTCGTGTCGTAGTGGTTCGCGAAGCGCACGCCCTCGCTCGCGAGCTTGTCGAGGTTCGGCGTGATGATGTCCTTGTTACCATAGCATCCGAGCGCGCCGATGGTCTGGTCATCGGTCATGAGGTAGATGATGTTGGGACGCGTGTCGGCGGCAGCGACATTCGCCGCCGCAAAGGCGCAGATGATCCCGAGGAGAGCTCGCGTTTTCATTTTTCGTGTTCGAGGTTGGTGCTCAATCAAATGACGCATCCGCCGCCAGCGCCATTTCGCGCGCACGCTCGGCCGGCGATTTCACCGCGGCTTCCGCTTTCTTGTCCTTCTTCTTCCGTTTGCCCTTGCTATCGCCGCCGGTGATGGAGAGGTCGAAGTCGTTCTTCTGCGCCGGGCCTGCGGTGCTGCGACCGTTGTCGATGTAGCCTTGCATGAGCGTCGTCATTTTCCCGGCGACCTCCGCGTTCGCAGCGAGGACATCCTTCGTTTCGCTCAAGTCAGTCTGGAGGTTGTAAAGTTCGCGCTGGCCGCTCTTGTGGTAGATCATTTTCCACGGGCCCTGACGAATCGCGAGATCGCCAGCCGCCGACTGATGAACAGTAGCCTCGCGCGCGCCGTCCTTCGAGGTGCCAAGCAGCTCCGGGAGCAAGCTCACGCTGTCCTCGCCGCCGCCGTCGGGAATCTTTGCGCCGGTGATTTCAGCGGCGGTGGCCATCAGGTCGTTGAGGCAGACGGTGTGATCATTCACCGAGCCGGGCTTCACCTTGCCAGGCCAGCGCACGACGAATGGCACGCGATGCCCGCCTTCATAGATGCTGCGCTTGGACTCGCGCAGCGGCGCATAAGCGCGATGTTCCGCACCGTTGTCGCTGGTGGCGATGATGAGCGTGTTCTCGGCCAGATGATTCCGCTCCAGTGCTTCGAGGATCTTTCCGAGAAAGGCATCCCCTTCATAAAGCCAGTCGCCATACTTCGGGTCTTTCTTCACCAGATCCTGCGCACCGCTCCCTCCGGCAAACTCATCCGATGGCACGATCGGCTCATGCGGGATGCCGAGCGGGTAATAGAGGAAGAATGGCTCGCCGGCCTTCCGTTGATCGATCCACTCCACCGCCTTCTTCGCCATGAGCGGCTGATTCTCCACCGGCTCCACATGAGCGACGACATGATCCTGTTCGACGATCGTGCCGATGTTGCGCGCGTGAGTGAAGCCATAGAAGAAATCAAACCCCAGCGCATTCGGCCCACCGGTCATCTTTGCGCCGATGGGCACTTCCTTTTCGCTGCCCGGCTTTCCATCCACCCAATCCATGCCGAGGTGCCACTTACCGATGCACGCCGTCGTGTAGCCCTGCGACTTGAGCAGCGACGCCACGGTGGCGCGGCTGGGCGGAATGATCGGCTTCGAAAACGTGGTGAGCACACCGAACTGCCCGAGGCGCGAAGGATAGCGACCCGTGAGCACGCCATACCGCGTCGGCGTACAGACGGCGGCGGCCGTGTGTGCATCCGTGAAACGCATCCCTTGCGTCGCGAGCTTGTCGAGGTTCGGCGTGCGCAATGCGGACGTCGCATTGTAGCTCTGCGGCTGGCCCCAGCCCATGTCGTCGAAGAGGACAAAGATGATGTTGGGGCGTTCGTTCGCAGCTTGTGCAGCGGCTGCGAAAGCGAGCCCGACGAATGTGAGAGCGAGCAATGTTTTCATTTCTGGGGTGTCGGTGTGTTTCTGGTTCTTGTTTTTCTTCGGGCCTCTGCTGCGTCCGCCGGTCACGTTCATTCTGCGGGCTTCGGAAAATCCGAGTCAATGCATGCGGACAATAGCTGCGCTCAGGGGTTGGAGACTAAACATCGTGGCATCGCCGAATTCGGACAATCGCCCGGTGTCGCTGGGTTTCCGGTTCCAAACGTCAGTGACGGCGCGAGAGAGTTGCGCAAACGCGGCGCACATCGGTCGTGGAGAAATGGAGAAACTCGTGCACCAGCAATAGCGGCTCATTTCTTCTCCAACGCCGCTGGTGCCACATCCGCTCCCCACAACTTCGCGACGAGCGCGAACATCTCTGGGTCGTGCTTCTTCAGCTCCTCGCGCGTGAATGGGAAGAAATCATTGCGACTGAAGAACGCCTCGCTGTTCTCCGCGAAATACTCCATCGGGTCCGACATCGCGTAGGCGCGCTCGAAGGTGTTCGGCTTGCCGTTGCCGTGCCAGCGCTCGATGCGGTCGTATTTGCCGGAGGCCTTAGCGTGCTGGTAGGCGGCCTTAATCTCGGCGTTGTCGAATCCGCCCTTCACGAATCGGTTGTGATACGCATGCGCCAGTTCGTGCAGCGCGAAGTTCGGCATGCGGTTCATCTCCTGCTCGAAGTCGGCGACACCGGAAAACTCCACGCCCTTCGCCATGATGGGATCGCGCCCGTTGTCGCGCAGCCATCCGGCATCGGGATGAAACTCCGCGCCGCTGCCCTTGCCGGCATACTGGGGCGAAAAATACAGCGGCACCTTCTGCAACTCGACCACCGCAGCCTTGGGCACGACGCGGATGATTTCATCGAGCATCTTCTTCAAAAGCTCCAGCGCGCGCTCGGTCTCGGCCCGCTGGGAATCGAGCAGCGACTTGTTGATGTTCACCTTCCATCCCGAGACTTCGCGCACCTCGCGTTGAATGGGACCCTTCGCGCCGTTTGCCTTTTTGTCGCGTGCCTCCGCCGCTTCCTTGATCTGCTTTTTCGCCGCCGCGAGTCGTGCGGGCCACACGAACGCCGGTGCCTTCGCCGGATCGTATCCTGCCATGTGACCGGTGAGGCGCGTCGTGGGCTTGGTGTATTTCAGCTCGGTGTCGCCGAAGACTTCGCGGCACATCGCGGCGAGGCCGGGGTCGTATTCGATCAGCAGCGCGCGCGTGTTGACGTGATTGTGGTCGTGGTCGTTCACGCGGTTGTTGTCGAACCACGACTGCACGCCCTCGGCGAAATACTCGTAACGATTCATCGACGCATACTTGCCCTTCCACAAGCCGGCCTTCATCGCGGCGGCGTAAGTCGTCTTCAGTCGCGTGTCGAAAGTCGGGTCCACATTCAGCAGGCCGCGCAGGTGGATGTTGTGCGCAAACTCGTGGATGAGGATGCATTCCGTGGAATAGGGATCGCCGGGAAAGCAGAGCACGTTCTCCTCGGCGACCGAGCAAAGCGGGTCCGTCTCGCTGCCGCCGAGCCCGCGGGCGCGCGCGTCCCAATAGTCCTTCGTCGGGATGCCGGAAAACCCATCCACCTTCTCATCGGCCATGCGGGCGAACTCCGGCAGGTCGGTGGTGTATTCGTCGTGTGCCATGATGCACATGCGCGCGCCGCTCTGGATCATCGCCGCGCGCACATCGGGCCGCTTCGCGAGCATCATGTCCACGAGGAACGCGGCTTCCTTCA
>JANPHH010000027.1:0-10958 GCA_031424375.1 Chthoniobacter sp.
GGCGTGGACATCGCCAAGCTCGCGCTCCAATTCAGCCTCGCGCATCCCGACATCACGACCACCGTCAGCGGCAGCGCGAATCCGAACAACATTCGCAACTGGGCCAAGTGGGCGGCCGAACCACTCGACGAGCAACTGCTCGCGGAAGTGCTGGCGATTTTCCAACCGGTGAAAAACCTCGGCCACACCGAAGGGCTGGCCGAGAACAACTAGCCGCCCGCTACCTCACCTGCATCACCTGCCTCCCATTCGCCCGATGACCTCCCGCCTCACCCTGATTGCCCTGCTGCTCCTTCCCGTGGCCGCGCTCCGGGCCGCCGAGCCTCGGGAGGGGCGTCCGAATGTGCTGTTCCTCTTTGCGGACGACCAGCGTGCGGACACGATCGCCGCACTGGGCAATCCGCACATCCAGACGCCGAATCTCGACCGACTGGTAAAGCGCGGCATCGCCTTCGACCGGGCCTACATGCAGGGCGGCATGCAGGGCGCGACGTGTGTGCCGTCGCGGGCGATGCTGCTCTCGGGGCAGAATCTGTTTCACATCGACGAAAAGCTGCTGCGAGCGGAGACGTGGCCGGAGGCGTTTGCGCGCGCGGGCTATACGACCTTTGCGAGTGGCAAGTGGCACAATGGCGACGCGTCCCTCGCGCGCAGTTTTCAGATCGCGCGTTCGATGTTTACCGGAGGGATGACCGACCCGATGAAAGCACAGCTCCGTGATCTGGCCGATGGCAAGGTCGGGCCGGCGCGGGCTTCCGCGAAACATGCCTGCGAGGCGTTCGCGGATGAAGCGATTCGTTTCCTCAAGGAGCACACGGGTGGCCCGTTCTTTGCGTATGTCCCGTTCGACGCGCCCCATGATCCGCACATCGTGCCACCGGATTTTGCGATGGCCTATGACGCCGCGAAGATTCCGCTCCCGCCGAACTTCCTGCCGCAGCATCCGTGGGACAATGGGGAGATGGCGATCCGCGATGAAAAGCTGCTGCCGTGGCCGCGCACCCCGGAGGCAGTGCGGGCGATGCTGGCAGAATACTATCGCTATATCTCGTATCTCGACGCGCAGATCGGCCGGGTGCTGGATGCGCTCGATGCTTCACCGGCGGCGCAGAACACGCTCGTGGTTTTCAGCGCGGACTCGGGGGTGGCGCGCGGCGGCCATGGGCTGATCGGGAAGCAGAACGTGTATGAGGATTCCATGCGCGTCCCGCTGATCATCTGCGGACCAGGCATTCCGGCAGGTCGCCGCACGAAAGCGATGTGTTACCTCTTCGATGTGCTCCCGACACTGGGCAAGCTGTGCGGGGTGAGCGGGCCAGCGACGAGTGAAGGCATCGAATTCAGCGCGACGCTGTCGGACCCGGCGAAACCCGCGCGGAGTCGGCTGATCTTTGCCTACCGCAATGTGCAGCGCGCGGTGAGTGATGGTCACTGGAAGCTGATCCGCTATCCGCAGATCGACCGCACGCAGCTCTTCGACCTGGCGAGTGATCCGAATGAGGTGACGAACGTGGCAGAGAAACCGGAGCATGCGGGGAAGGTGGCGGAACTCATGCAAGCGCTAGAGGCGGAGATGCGGGCGAGCGGCGACCCGGCCCCGCTGCGGGTCGAGAAGCCAGCGGCGGCGGAGTGGGTGCCGCCGGGATCGGCGCGGAAGTAGGAGCGAATCGATCGGCGTGGAGCTTCCGCGGGATCGGGGCCGCGCGGGAGTGCGGCCATCCGAGGTCGCTGAGATTGACCGGCGGGCGGTCTCGCGCTGGGATGCGCGGCATTATGTCTGAACATCTCGCGACGATCCAATGGACCCGCAGCGGTCCCGATTTCCTGAAGGGGCAATTTTCCCGCGAGCATACCTGGAGCTTCGACGGCGGCCTGACCGTGGCCGCCTCACCTTCGCCGAGTGTGGTGCCGGCGCCGTGGTCGAATCCGGCGGGCGTCGATCCCGAGGAAGCGTTCGTGGCGTCGATCGCGAGCTGTCACATGCTCACGTTTGTGTGGCTGGCGTCGCGCGGGGGATTCGTGGTGGAGAGCTATCGCGATGTGGCGACGGGCTCGATGACGAAGAACGAGCGCGGGGTGCCCTGGGTGAGCAAGGTGACGCTGCGCCCGGAGATTGCGTGGGGCGGGGAGAAGCAGCCGGGGCCAGCGGATCTGGAGCGGCTGCACCACCTGGCGCACGAGCAGTGTTTCATCGCGAACTCCGTGAAGACGGAAATCGTGGTGGAGCCGCCGAAGTAAGGCGAATGGCGCGAGAGTCGGGGAGACTTGCCGCGATGGCATCGTCCGCTATTCCGCGACCTCCAGCTTCAGTGCTTTGATCTGCACTTTGGAGTCAGCGCCGTGAACGTAGAATGCGGGCACCGTGCGCCCGGCGGGAACCGTCCATTCGGTCGCCGGGGCGCCACCGATGCTCACGCGCAGCTTGCCCGCGGCGACCGCGACTTCGATCGGCGTCCAACCGGCAAAGGTCGCAGGGCTGGGCAACGGGAGAGACTTCGGCGGCTTCGATGAGTAGTCCCAGACATTCGCAGGCGCGCCTCCACCGAGGCTGAGTGAGTAACCGGGGAAAACGCCATCCCGCGCGACCCCGTGGAGCACCAGTTCGGCCGCCGCACCTGCACCGGTGACTTTGATTTGCGCGCTGAGTTTGAAGTCCTTCGCCACCAGTTCGCTCATGAGCGCCACGGGACGCAGCGCATTCCCGCGCCCGAGCAACTCCCCGCTCTCCACCTTCCAGCCTTCGCCGCTGGCCTGCCAGCGCGTCAGATCGGTGCCATTGAAGAAATCATTCGCATTCAACGCACTGGCGAGCAGCGGCACCTGGCTGCGCTGCCGGAGATAGAGGAAAAGGTCGCGCACGCTTTCCTCGTCCATGACGGTGAGCAGCCCTTCGGGCATCATCGATTGCTCGCTCACCTGCATGCCCTCGACATCGCTGCGCTGGACCGTGAGCGTCTCACCCAGAGTCTTGAGCGTGATGCTCGCGGGATCATCGCCAGCGACGATGCCAGACACCGTCTGCCCGTCCTTCAGCTTCACAAAAGTCTGCTGATAATCCTTCCCGATGATTGCGTTCGGATCGACGATGTTTTGTAGGAGATAGTCGATGTCCTCGAACGCTCCGGGCAACTCGGGTCCGATCTTTCCACCGGTGCCGAAGAGCATGTGGCAGACGCCGCAGGTCTGGGTGAAAAGTGCGCGCCCATGCGAAGCATCGGCCTTCGCGATAAGGTCGGCGGTGAGGAACTGCTTGAGCCTGGCGATCTGCGCCTGCTTGTCGCCGGAACTGGCGCGGACGGCACCCCAGTTCTTGGTGACCCACGCGTCGATCTCCGCGTCCTTCATACTCTGCAAGGTGCGCGCCAACGGCGCGGTGATCGCAGCACGGTCGATCGTCTTCGCGTCGATCGCGGCGAGCAGCGCACGGGCGCTGGCGGGGCGCACGAGCAGCGTGTTTAGCACGTCGCGCTTTTCCGCGGAGTCGAAGCCGGCGTAACCGCCTACGAGAGCCGGGATAATTTGCGGATCGTCGAAACCCGCGAGGCCACGAATCGCCGGCGCACGCAACGGACCGGGCGCTTTGAGCAGATCGAGCAAGACCGGCGCAGCCGCGGTGTCCTTGGCTGAGACGAGTGAATCGAGGGCGGACTTCCGGGCTTCGGCCGGCGCGTGCGGATCAGCGAGCGTCTTGCGCATCTCGCCGAGCACCGCACCGCCGCCGAAGATCGCGGCGAGCGACTGTGCCTGCTGCCGCACGTTAGCGTCCGGACTGTCCTTGAGTTTCGCGTAGAGCATCTCCCAACCTTCCGGCGCGGGAGCGTCGCGCCTGCCTTTGAGGGAGGCGTTCATGCCCTTGAGGATGTTCACTTGCACCGCCGGGGCTTCGATCTTCGCGAGAGTGCGGACGAGAATCGCGAGCGGATTCGGCGCAGCCGGTTCCTGCGCGTGGAGTGCCGCAGTGACGAGGAGGACGAGGGTGAAGGATTTCGTCTTCATTCAGTTCTTCACGTTGGCTGCGGCGGCGATGCGACGGGTGATGAATTCCTGCACCTTTGGGATCGCGCATTTCACCAGCAACTCCGCGCCCCGCACCGGATCCGCCGCAACGGCCGGCTCCGCTCCATACCAAAGCAGCAGCGGGATGTTATGATCGTTTGCGTCCTCGCCGTGGGCCGCGAGGGCCGCGAGAAGCGGCCAGCGTTTCGCGATGTCAATCCGTTGCAGCGCGGAAGCCAGATACAGGCGCACGGTCGGCGATGGGTCCGTCTTCGCGAGGCGCAGGAACTCATCGAGCACGCCCTGGGACGGCGTTCCATCTTCGCACGCGAGCTGAACGACCCATGAGCGCAGCCACTCGGAGGACTCGTTCGTCGTCTGCATCACGATGATATCCGTGAGGCCGCCCGTGGCATGCAGCGTCCACAACGCGCGGAGCCGGCGCGTGTCGTCCTTCTCGTCTTTCAGCATCTCTCCGAGCTGCGCATGCACATCCTGCCGCGGGCCGCGTTCCATGAGGATGCGGCGGGCGTGGCGGACATACCAATCGTTCGCATTGAGCTGCATGTGGACCAGTTCGGCGTTGCTCGCCTTTTGCAGGTCGACGGCGACCGGCTTCACTCCCTCGTAGACGATCTTGTAGAGGCGCCCGTTGGATCGGTCGGTGAAGTCCCGTTGCTGGTGGCAAGGCACCTTGTCGTACCAGTCGTTCACAAACACCGAGCCGTCGGGCCCATACTGGGGGCTGAGCCCGCGATACCACGGGTCGTCCGAGGCGAGAAAATCGATGTTGCGCACCGCGCGGTAGCCGGAGTCGCGACGCTCCAGCTTCTCGTTGCGCAGTTTGTTCATATGGATGTCGTGGAAGAAAAATGTGTTCCGGAAGTCCGCCGGCCACTGGCCGCCTAGGTAAATCATCGCCCCGCAATACGCGCGTTTTTCATACTCGAAGTCGCCGATCGTTTTCAGGTCTTCGTAAGTGAACTTGTTAAAGTGCTGCCCCGCCTGCCGGTGATACCGGGCGCCCTGCACGCACTGCCAGGAATGGGGGATCACGCAGGCTTCGAAGAATGCCTGTCCGCGGTCGTCCCAGTCCACGCCCCACTGATTGCTCGCACCTTCCGCGTAGAGTTCGAACTTCTTCTTCGTCGGATGATACCGCCACACCCCGGCATTGATCGCTACGCGATCCCTGTCCGGAGTACCGGGCGCGCCGATTAGGGAGTTCGTGAAGATGCCTTGCGTGCCATAAAGCCAGCCGTCCGGCCCCCAGGTGAGGTCATTGATCGTCTCGTGCGTGTCCTGGTTTCCCCAGCCATCGAGCACCTTCTCCGGCTCACCGTCTGGCACGTCGTCACCATCGCGATCGGGGATGAACAGGAGATTCGGCGGAGCCCCGATCCACACGCCACCGAAGCCGATATTGATCCCGCTCGAGAAAGTCAGCTTGTCGTAGAAGACGGTTCGCTTGTCCGCGCGACCGTCGCCATCGGTATCTTCAAAGATGAGGATCTTGTCCTTGGGCACCCCGGGACACACGGGGTAGTTGGTATTCTCCAGGACCCAAAGCCGGCCGCGATCGTCAGTCGTATAGGCGATCGGCTGCACCACATCGGGTTCCGCCGCGACGACCTGCACACTGAAACCCGGCGGCAGGTGCATCTTCTTCACCGCCTCCTCGGGTGGCAGGGACTGCGTCGTCGCGATCGGGCGATTCTTATCCTCCATCGGCTTGTATTCGGCCGCGATGAAAACGGATGCGCTGCCGATCAGCAGTAGCGCTGCCTTGGCGGCGATCCGACGGGAAGAGGATCGATTGCGGGAAGTTTCGGGGAGATTCATGGCGGATAGAGCGGGTCGCTGCGCAGAGAGTAATCCAGGCGGCCCAGGAGTCGCAGCGACATCTTTTGTAGGAAATCAGCCGCGGTCCACTCCGAAGACTCCCCTGCCGGGCGCGGCACGCCTTGACGCTTCGGTGGCATACTGGCTTCAATTCGCGCATGCGCACCCCACTCCTCCTGCTCACCGCGTTTCTTACGCTCGCGGGTTCCGCTTTTGCGGGCCTCGAAATCAAGAAAGCCCGCTACGGCAACACCGCAGGCTACAAAGATGTCCGCGGGATCCTCGATGCCTACGTGCGAAATAACACGCTTTCCTTCCCCGTCAGCGCACGCTCGATGGGCGGCGATCCGACGGGTCCGTTGCCGGACTATCTTTTCGTGGTCTATGAGGTGAACGGGCGCGAATACACCGACACGGTGGCGGATGGAAAAGTCTTCACCTTTCAAGGCATCCCCGGTCTGCGTCCCGTGCAGCCACTGCTGAACCTTCCCTTCCTCAAACCCGCCGCCCCCGTGAGTGCGCCCCTCGCCCTCGTGAACCGGAGCGGTGGCCCCGCCAGCGCATATACGGTGGACCGGTATGGCCGGTGGGTTTGGGCGGCGGACCTGGCGAGTGGGCAAACCGTGAGCCTCCGCAGCAAGGTGGGCGAGCAATGGGTCCTCACGGATGCCCGCGGCGGAGTGCTGGCCCGCGAACGCATCTCGAGCGGCGACAACGTCCTGATTGCCGAGGTGCCCGGAACGGGCCGGGGTGGATATCGGCCGGGGGGCGAGGAAGCATGGGTGCGTTTCGAAAACACGAGCTATCGTTCGCTTTATCTATACAACCTCGATCCACTCGGGCGCTGGAATTGGGTGGCCACGATCGAGCCGGGCGGCGGCTACTCCGCTTCCACCCGGGTCGGCGAAACCTGGATCGCGACCGACACCGGCAACCGTGTCGTGCGCACCCTGACCGCGCCACCGGGACAGTCCCGGGTGAAACTCAACTAACGCGTGTTCACGAATGCTGCCCCACTCGTAGCGGCGGTCTGCCGCACTTTTCCGTGGGCGGAGGTGGCGCGGAGCGAGCGCGACGAATGCAAAGGCCACGTCCCCGGAGCGAAATTGGCGACGGTCATAGACCGCCGCTCCAGCGTGGATTGCTCCGCTGCGCAATTCGTGAACAGAACCTAACGCGACGTCGCCCGCCGTTCGCGCTGGTCCATCGTGCAATCGGCCCCCGCAGCCTCCGGGGGAAAGGCGCGCTGCGCAGCGCGCGATCCACGACACGGCCCTTTGTTCCATCGCTCTGAAGGGGAAATGGGCAGTGAGGGATTCGAACCCCCGACCAACTCGGTGTAAACGAGCCGCTCTACCACTGAGCTAACTGCCCGACTCTCCGCACACTAACCAACCCGGCGCGGACCGGCAAGCCGCACCGAACCCCAATTCAATCTTCGATCCGAACCGGAGTTCCGACCTCGGAATTCTCGAAGAAATGCCGCGCCATCTCCGCCGGCAGTCGCACACAGCCGTGGGACGCCGGGTAGTTTGGAACGCGCCCTGCATGCAGACCGTATCCCCCGCGAAACCGCAAAAAATGCGGCATCTTTGCCCCGCGGAAACTGGCGCCAACCGGCGGGTGATCCTTGGAGGTATCGACGTTCTTTTTCACCACGGAACCATCCTCACCGACAAAATCTCCGTAGAGCGTCGAGAGGTGGTTCTTGTCTTTCTGCATCACCCGATAACTGCCTGCCGGCGTGGAAAAGCCCGTCTTTCCCGTCGAGATCCGCGTTACCCCGACCACCTTTTTTCCCCGGTAGAAATAGCCCCGCTGTTCACCAAGTTTGATCACGATCTGAGGAGCGCCTGGCTTTCCCTCCCCATCCCAATAGGTGACCGGCTTGTCGGTTGGTGGCGGTTCCAGATTGGCCACTGGCTCTGGCACCTGCGGTACCGTATTCGTGCTGAAAAAAGGTTTCATCGGTGAAAGCCCGGCACAAGCACTGAGAAACGTCACGACGAGGATGCAAAGGAGCAGTCGGCAAAGGGTCGGGATGGACATGGAAAAGGCGGCAGAGGTTAAACGACAACCCGAAGAAAGCAATGATTGCGCCCGCGTGCACGGCTGTTTTCCGGACGATGAACGAGATTTCCTGAAAGTTTTCCCTTGCGACTAGTTAGACAGCATCGGAAGAGTCACCCCTTATGCCATCCAACTCACGAGTCGATCGACTCAAACAAATGCTAACTCTCGAGCAGCGGCGCGCGGCCCTCCAGGATGAAATGGACTCTCTCGGTCGGCAGTTAACCCAGTTATCAATTCAACTCTACAGCGATTCCGCGCCGACCAGCACAGCCGCTCCGGCCGCGCAGCCCCGGACCACGGTCAGCGCCCGGCCAGCCAAACGCAGCAAACGCGGACACCTCAAGGCGCAGATTCTTGACGCATTGCGGGCCGCCGGCGCCGCAGGCGTGAAGGTCAAGGAACTCGCCCAATCGATCGGCACGAAACCCGTGAATGTTCATTCATGGTTTCACTCCGCGCTGAAGACGGACAAGACGATTACCAAGATCAAAGGCGGACACTATCGGCTGAAATCTGCACCCGCTGGCGGCGCCGCGGCGGCCGCACCCGCGCCCACGCCTGTGGCTTCGAAACCACGCGGCGGCAAGCGCAAGCCATCGAAGCGCGGCCAGGTGTCGGCAAATATCCTCGCCGCCCTCAAGGCAGCCGGAAGTTCCGGTATCACCGTCAGTGACCTCTCCAAGAAGCTCGGTTCGAGCTACAAGAACGTCTATATCTGGTTCGCGACCACGGGGAAGAAACAACCCGGCCTCAAGAAGATCGCCCCGGCGACCTACAGCCTCGCTTCCTGATTTAGTCTCACCCTCAAACCCCAGGGCGCCCGGCGACGGGCGCCCTTTCTTTTTGCTTCAAGAGATCCATGGCTCCGGCAGCTTGAAGGCATCGGTGATGATGTTGAATTCAAGGTTCTCGTCCTTCATCACCACCTCGACGATATCGAAGCGAACCACGACTTCTGGATGATGCAGGAGTCGCAGCCAGGCGATCGCTCCGCGCGCGATCAGTTTTTGTTTTGCCAGAGTCACCGCCTCGGCGGGAGTGCCGTAGTCAGATCCGCGCCGCGTCTTCACCTCAACGAAGACAAGGACATCGCGATGACGGCAAACCAGGTCAACTTCACCGCCCTTGGGCGCTCGGAAGTTCCGATACAATACCTTGTAACCACGGCGGCGCAGACACCTCGCCGCGAGCCGCTCGCCTTCCCGGCCCAGCCATTGCATTTCATTCTCGCCCGTTTCAGGCGAAGGGGAAAAGCGCCTGCTGAACGGGAAGAAAAGTTTTCCGATGAATCGGACAAGGCCCATGCGCACGGAGTCTAGCAAGGTGCAGGGCAGTTCCATAGCCTTTGTGTTGGGCAAACTCGTAGCCGGGATGCAATCGATCCATTTCCACCATGATGCGGTCACGGGTGACCTTTGCGATGATGCTCGCTGCCGCGATGCTGAAGCTTTGTCCGTCCCCGCCGACCAGCGCGGTTTGCTCGACCGGAAAGGGTCGTACCGGCAATCCATCGATCAGCGCATGATCCGGAACGGCACCCAGCGCGGCGACGGCGCGGCGCATCGCCTGATGGGTGGCGCGCAGGATATTGATTTGCTCGATCTCGGCCACGTCGACCACAGAGACCGCCCACAACAACCCGGAACGCACGGTGATCTCGGCATAGATTTCTTCGCGCACGGCCGGCGCGAGTTGCTTGGAATCCGTCAGTTTCTTGTGCCGAAACTTCTCCGGCAGAATCACCGCCGCAGCGACAACCGGACCCGCGAGTGGGCCACGACCGGCTTCATCGACACCCGCGATTCGCGTGAATCCGCGGCTGCGGAGTTCACGCTCATGCCGGAGGCTGCACTTCATACGCCGGACTCAGCGGCGATCGGTTCCGATCAGGCAGCCGTCACCTTCTCGCGCACGGCCATGGCGCTCTTGCCCTTGCGGTCGCGGAGATAGTTCAGCTTCGCGCGGCGGGCGGTGCCGGCGGTTTCCACTTCGACCTTCGCGATGCGAGGCGAGTGAATCGGGAACACCCGCTCGACACCTTCGCCATAGCTGATCCGGCGGACGGTGAAGGTGGAATTGATCAGCGTGCCCTTTTTCGCGATCACGATGCCGGTGAAAATCTGGACGCGCTCCTTCTCACCTTCCTTCACGATCGTGTGCACGCGCACGCTGTCGCCGACGTTGAAGGGCTTGAGGTCCTTCTTCATTTGTTCCTGATTGATTTTGGCGATGATAGACATGGGTCGGTGCTCCGGTAGATCGGTTGGTTTGTGGGAAAAGGGACGGGAGTAATAGCTTGATTCGCCACTGGCGCAACCCAATTTTCACCGCCCCACGCCCATGGAAGAAGACCTCATCGATTTGCACAGCGACAGCTATTTCATGGGCGAAGCCCTGCGGCAGGCGCACCGGGCGTGGGCGGCGGAAGAAGTGCCGGTCGGCGCGGTCGTCGTGCATCAGGGGCGTATCATCGCCCGCGCGCACAATCAGGTGGAGACGCTGAAGGATGCGACCGCCCATGCGGAGATGCTCGCGATCACGCAGGCGGAGAGCGTGCTCGGCGGCTGGCGGCTGAATGATTGCGACCTCTACGTGACCAAGGAGCCCTGCCCGATGTGCGCCGGAGCGCTGGTGCATGTGCGGATGAAGCGGGTCATCTTCGGATGTCCGTCGGACAAGGACGGCGCGGGCGGCTCCCTGCTCCAGCTCCTTCAGCACCCGCGGCTGAATCACCGCTGCGCGATCACGAGCGGCGTCCGCCAGGACGAGTGCGCGCAGATGTTGCAGGCCTTTTTCCGCGAGCGCCGGGCGGAGGGGTGAAGCTGGCCTGTAGGGCGTCTGTGCCAGACGCCGGGGGCCTTTTCCGCGGAGTGCGAGTGGTTGCGGTGGGAAGCGAAGAGGATAGACCGGGCTCGAAAAGAGCTCTGTCATCCCGAGCGGAGTGTAACGGAGCCGAGGGACCTCTGCTTTTGTAAGATCGGGCAGTTCCACGCAATCCGAGGTCCTTCGACTCCGTTACACTCCGCTCAGGATGACAGGCTATCTTT
>JANPHH010000028.1:0-3273 GCA_031424375.1 Chthoniobacter sp.
ATCGAAACCGTGCATCCGCATGTGAACGGCATCGTCACGTTCTTCGGCAAGCTGCGCACGGGTGGCTGGTTCGACGATGCCCC
The DNA here is from genome assembly GCA_031424375.1 of Chthoniobacter sp. Classification (GTDB taxonomy): domain Bacteria; phylum Verrucomicrobiota; class Verrucomicrobiia; order Chthoniobacterales; family Chthoniobacteraceae; genus Chthoniobacter. The sequence continues at coordinate 84 of JANPHH010000028.1, forward strand.
GCCCGAAAAGCGCGCCGCGCTCAAACGCGACCTCGAACCCGTCGTTGAACTCTACAAAACCCTATGACCACCGAAATCGCAGACATCGAACAACAGAAAGCCATCGACCACATCCGCGAACTGCTCACCGCGCACTGGCGCGAAGCCGAGGACGCCCAGGACGACGACGGTAAATTCGGCATCGCCTTCAAGGCCACCTTCGACCGCGGCGCACAGCCGACGAAGCTGAAGGTGACGTGCCGCATCGCCAAGACGATCAGCGACGAAATCGAGAGCGAAATCGAAGACCCGCGCCAGCAGAAGCTGCTTTGACAGCCGGCGCGGAGCGTGAAGCTCCTGCGCCATCGCGATGCCACTCCCCCGTCCCGGCTTGAACGAAAGTTCATGCTCTTCTGGAGCGGCCTCGGTGGCCCGGAGCTGACGCCCGAGTTTCGGTTCGATCCCGCGCGCCGTTGGCGGGCCGACTTCGCGCACGTCGAAAGCCGGACGCTCATCGAGATCGAAGGCGGCATCTTCCTCGCAGGCGGTGGCCGTCACAATCGCGCCTCTGGCTTCGCCGCCGACACGGAGAAGTATCTCGAAGCCGCCCTCGCTGGCTGGTGCGTCCTGCGCCTCACCGACCGCCAGATCACGGCACCAATCGTCGAGCGCATCATTGCCTTCATCCGCGCAACGATGGCTGTAAAGCAGGTGTAAAGCAGCGGCCCTACTTTACAGTCTTTGAAGCCCGAATTTCCGCACGGATTCTGCGGGGGGTATCCGGGTGAAACCCGCTTCCACAAAGGCCGGGAGAGCCGCGTGGGAAACGCGTATCGGCTCAGGTTTGGCCGAGAAAAGGTGTAAAGCGCGAAAAACAGCCCCTCATAGGATTGGAGTGATTGTCGCCTAAACCAAGTGGAGGACTCGATCTCGTCAAAGGTTACCTGTTCACTCTTCTCGAACGCTCGCGCTCAGGCGGCACTCTCACTCGCCCGCGCACACAGCGCGCTCGCGACCGCGCTTTGACACACGCCCATCGTCATGCCACCGCTCGACGACACGCTCAAGACCATCGACCACGCCTCCCATCAGGACGACCGCTGGATGTTCATCGCGCTACTGGTCATCGGTCTGATCACGATCCGGTTCCTCGCGCAGTATTTCATGCGTCAGGTCGAGGAGCTTCAGCGAGAGATCGTCGCAACCCGGACGGAGTTTGAGCAGCATCTCAAGACGGCCAATGCCGAGATGGTCGCGGCCCTGACCAAGAGCAGCGAGATCATCGCCCAAAACTCCGCCATTCTGGAGCAGATTCACCGGCGACTGGCCGATGATAGTGACCGTGAGTTCCGCGCGGATTCCGCGCGAAATGGTCGCTAGCAAGGAGCATCGGGCTGGGCGGACACGGGCACGACGGATGCGCGGACAGAAACTCTGAGGGATCGGCGCGCCATCGTCGTATAAAGGAGGAAGACATGATGTGCTCGAATCTCAGCCGCCGTCCAGTGAACGGCCTCCGCTCTGCATTGCTCCATTTCCTCGGCTCGATTGCCGTGGTTTGCATGGTTTCGAGTGCGGCCCATGCCGTAACACTCGACGAGGCGGTGCGCGCGGCGTTGGCGGGAAATCTGGACCTGCGAGCGGCGCGGTTTGAAGTCGAGAAGGCGCGTGGGCGGTTGATTCAAGCGGGGCTCTGGCCGAACCCGGAGTTGGAGTTCAGCGGACGGACGGATCGCGGGTTCAGCAACGAAGGCGAACGGACGCTGAGCGTCGGGTTTGCCCAGGCGTTTCCGATCACCGGCCGATTGCGGTTTGCGCGGCAGGTCGGGCGCGTCGATGTCGCGCAGGCGATGGTGGAGATTCGCAATCGCGAGCGGCTGCTCATCGGCGAGGTGCAGCGTGATTATTTAGCCGCGCTCCTGCTCCAGCGGCAAATCGCGGCGAACCGCGAGTTCATCGGCGTGAATCGCGAGTTCGTGACTCTTTTCGAGGAACGGTTGAAGAAGGCCGAGGTTTCCGAGGTGGATGTGAACCTTGCTCGGGTGGAGATGCAGCGCGTGGAGCTGGAGACGACGGTGCTGGAGGCGGACTTGAGCAGCCGTGAGCTGGCACTGAAGCAGCGGCTCGGGATCGGGCCGGCGGGCCGGCTGGAAGTGGAGGGCGATGTCGAGGCGCTGGCCGCGAAGTTTCGGCCCGAAAGGTATCGGCCAACAATGGTGGTGAATCGCCCCGATGTCAGGCTGCTGGAGCTTTCGGTGGATCGGGCGCAGGCGGAAATCCGGCTCGCGCGAGCCGAGGCGTGGCAGGATTGGACGTTCGGGCTCGACTACGAGAATGAGCGGACAGTGGACGTGCCGGTGGGCCTCACGTCGAACAATTTCACGGGCTTCAAAGTCTCGATCCCGCTCGCACTGTGGAATCGCAACCAAGGCAAGGTCCACGAGCAAGAGGCCGCGTCCGATCAAGCACGGCAGCAGATCGAGGCGCTGCGGCTTGCCATTCGCACGGAGATCGCGACGAGCATCGCCCAGGCGACGAAATTGCGGGACGTGGTTGGCCGCTACCAGACGGTGCTGTTGCCGACGCTCTCGGGCACGGCGGATTTGTTGAAAAAGGGATTCAAGGAAGGGCTCGCGGATGCGACCCGGCTCGTCCAGGCGCAGCAGCAGCGGGCCACGCTGCGCGCATCGTATCTCACGGCTTACACGAGCTATGTGCAGGCGCTGGTGGAACTCGAAACCGCGAGCGGCGGCAGCCCGTTTCTCTCCAAGGATTTTCTCACCGACCGCAGTGCGCCGCCGTCCAAACGTAGCGGCTACCGCAAGTAATCTATGAAGCGAAGTCTCCTCATCCCATGCCTCACGGCGCTCTTTCTCTCGCTCGCGCCGCGTGCGCTGGCGCACGCAGGCCACGACAAAGCGCCGGGCGATGAAGGCGAAAGCGCCGTGGGCGGGCCAATCGCCATCACCGCCGAGGCGAAGACGAATCTCAAGCTGACCGTCGAGGAAGCGGAACTGCGCACGCTGGAAAAAACCTTCATGGTGCTCGGCCAGATCGAGGCCATCCCGAGCCGCTCGTCGGCGGTGACGAGCCGTATTTCCGGGCGCGTGCTCGACATCAAAGCGACCGAAGGCGAGCGCGTGAAAAAGGGGCAGCCGCTCGTGGAAATCGAAAGCCGTCAGGTCGGCAATCCGCCGCCGCGCGTGCAATA
>JANPHH010000029.1:0-3259 GCA_031424375.1 Chthoniobacter sp.
CCGCGTCAGCGCGGCGCCCCGCGCGGCGGCGTCGGCATTGCCACGGTGCCGCGCGATCGCTTCGGCGATCTGGTCGTGGAGGAAGCCGGCAAGGGCCCCGGCGATTACCAACTGCCGTTCATCACCAGCGAATTCATCACCGCGGCGATGCCGGTGCAGGCCGGCACGCCGTATCTCCTCTTCGTGAATGCGGACGGTCTCGGTGCCGACGCCGCGTTGAAGATCGAATTGCTGACCGACAAGGAAGCGCCACTACCTGGCTACTCCGGCAAGGACGCGGCGATCATTCGCCAAAGCGGTTTCCAAACGCCCGTCGTGTGGCGCGGCAAGTCGGATGCTCGCGACCTGCCCGAGCGCATCCGCGTTCACGTCACGTTCGAAGGCAAGCGCAACCCAGGGATTCGTTTTAGCGCGCTCTATCTGCGTACTGGTTCGTGAGTTCTCACCATGAAAGGCAAGCTTACCATCTTAATCGGGTTGTTGCTCACCCCGCTCGCCGCACTGCAAGCCGTCGAAGCGTTCCTCATCGAGAATGGCCAGCCTCGTGCGGAGATTGTCATCTCCGCGAATCCCACGCGAATGCAGCGGGTCGCGGCGCAGGAGTTGCAGGATCAGCTCGTGAAAATCAGCGGTGCGCGGTTGCCCATCGTCACGCAGCGGACGGGTAGAGCCGTGCAGATCTTTGTGGGAGCCAGTGCGCAGTCGCCAGTCAAAGCTGATGGTCTTCAACACGGCGCGTATCGCATCGCGACGGGCGCGGATTGGATGGTGCTCATTGGCGATGACAGCGACTTCGCTCCCATCGCTCCATTTGCGCAGAACAATAGCGACATCAAACGCGCGCAGGCGGAGTGGGAGGCGCTCACGCACTCGACTTGGGGCATGCCGAATACGGGCTTGTATAAGAATCGGCTCAGGCTGCCGGGCGACATCGGCAAGCCGGATGGTTCGGTGACGGCGAAGAACGAAGCGCTCGATGTCTGGGGGCTGGATGAACGTGGGAGCTTCAATGCGGTGTGCGGCTTTTTGCACAAGCTCGGAGCGCGCTGGTATCTGCCGGGGGAACTGGGCGAGGTGATGCCTTCGATGAAGACGATCGCGTTGCCGAAGCTCGATGAAACCGCGCGCCCGGACTTCGCGCTGCGGCAGTTCAATATTCGCTTCGCCACGGCTGGACCTGACACGTCGAAGTGGGCCATGCGCCTCGGCACACGCAACAGCGAGAAGCTGCAAATCGCCCACGGCATGGCGACGATGACGCAGAACGATGCGACCTTCGCCGCGCATCCAGAGTGGTTCGCACTCTACGGCGGCAAGCGCGACTTCAAGTCTGGCTACAGCAAGAACCAGCTCTGCTACTCGAATGACGAACTCTTCCGCGAGACCGTGCGCTGTGCGCGGGCGCAGCTCGATGCCTACAAGTTCGAGAGCGTCTCCATCATGCCGCCCGATGGCTACACCTCGATCTGCCAGTGCGAGAAGTGCAAAGGCAAGGACTCGCCCGAGCGCAATGAGCGCGGCCTGCTCTCGGATTACGTGTGGGATTTTGTGAATCGCGTGGCGAAGGAAATCGCGAAGACGCATCCGCACGCGAAGGTGCTCAACTGCGCGTATGGCGTCTATACCTTGCCACCGCTGAAGATCGAAAAGCTCGAGCCGAATGTGGTCGTGTGCATCGTCGGCGGACGCCGGCCGATGAACAAAGGCGGTGCGAAATCCGAAGGCGAGGCCGCGCCCGAAGCACTCCGCGCCGCGTGGGTGAAGAAGACGGACAATCCGATCCTCATCTTCGAAAACTATCCCTTCACGGATCGCGGCTGGTATCTGCCCGCCTTCGCGCCGCACGCGCTCGGCCACACGGTGAACGCCACCAAGGGCATGTCACAGGGCGAGGACATCTGGCTCACCGTGCGCAACGATTTCGACAAGGTCGGCATCGGCTTCAATCACTTCCTCGTCTATTTCACCGCGCGCATGCACTGGGGCGGCAAGGACGCGGATGTGGATGCAATGTTCCGCGAATACTGCCGGCTTTTCTACGGTCCTGCCGAGCAGGAGATGCTCGCCTTCTTCACCTACTGCGAAGCGAACTGGGCCGCGATGGATGAAGACAAAACAAAGGCCGACACCGCGCTCGCACTTTTCGAAAAAGCGAAGGCCAAAGCCGATGCCGCGAGCGTCTATGGCAAGCGCATCGCGCTCATCGACGACTTCCTCAAAGGCATGCGCATGAAGTCGCAGCAGCTCGGTCAAAAGCGCGGGCCTGTGCCGGTCGTGCGACTCGTCGGCGATGCGGCGGGCATCGTTATCGATGGCAAACTCGACGACCCGTATTGGCAGAAGTGCCCCGCGGCTGCCACGGGCAAGTTCCGCGAATTGCAGACCGGTCGCCAGCCCATCTTCGGCACGAGCTTCAAAGCCGGATGGCAATCCAACAACGTCTGCTTTGCCATCCGCTGCGATGAGCGCCCTGGCGAAAAACCCAACATCGCCGCGACGAAGAACGGCGACCAAGCGCTGTGGTATGGCGATGCCGTGGAGATCGAAATCGCCACCGAAACGCACTCCTATTACACGATCGCCGTGAGTCCCTCCGGTGCCGTCGTCGATCTCGATCGCGGCGCACCGAGAGGCCAGTGGTTCGGCTGGGATGCGAAGGCTGAGGTCGCCACGCACATCGCCGATGACCATTGGACCATCGAAATCCGCATCCCCGTCACGCAGGATGAAAACGATCCGCTGCATCAAGTCATTGGCCGCAAACCCACGCAGAGCCTGCCCTGGCACATCAACCTCTGCCGCCAGCGCATCCGCGAAGACGGCACCGAACTCAGCGCCCTCTCACCCACCGGCACCGCGACCTTCCACGAGCCGATGAAGTTCGCGCATTTCTACGACGGTCGCTCGCATCAGTTCGATGCCGATTCCACGGTCACCGATTTCGTCATCGCCCTCCGCGAAGCCACCAAGCTGCGCCAGCCCGCCGAGTCCCTCCCCGCCTATCTCGCCCTGGCCGAAGGCAAGCTCACCGACTTCCAAAAATCCGCCGCACTCGAACAAGCCTCCGCCTCCGCCGCTGCGCTCAAAGATTTCGCCCAAGCCGATACCCTCGCCGCCCGCATCCCGATCCCCGCTGTGCAAAAGACCGCCCAGATGCAGAACCTCCTCGCGCAATCCAAAGCACCCCAACTCATCGCGCAGTTCGCCAACGAAGACATCGCCAAGTGGCCCTTTTGGAAACGCGGCGACGGCTACCTCC
>JANPHH010000030.1:0-9337 GCA_031424375.1 Chthoniobacter sp.
GATCAGGGCGGCGGAGAGCGCGGCGGCGAGCGGCTTGTGCCGCGCCCAGAAGATGACCATCGAGAGCGTGCTCTCGGGCTGCGCGAGCACCGGCTCGCCGCGAGCGAAGCGTTCGAGATCATCGGCTAGGGCGGCGGCGGAGACGTAACGGTCGCGGGGATTTTTGGCGAGGCACTTGCGGCAGAGCGTGTCGAGGTCCTCGGGCACGTCGAGGAGGCGCCGGGGCCTCTCCTCCACCACCCTGCGGGCGACGAGCAATGGGGTGGACCCGGTGAAGGGCGGCCGGCCGGAGAGGAGTTCGTAAAGGATCGCGCCGAGCCCGTAGACATCGGTGGCGGTGGTGATCTCGTGGCCGCGCGGCTCGGCCTGCTCGGGCGCCATGTAGCTGGGGCTGCCGAGGATGACGGAGGTGGCGGTGAGCGCGGGGGCGTCGGGATCGTCGAGCAGCTTCGCGAGGCCGAAGTCGGTGACTTGCGGTTCGTCGGCTTCGTCGATGAGGATATTCGAGGGCTTCAGGTCGCGATGGAGCACGCCGCGCTCGTGAGCAAAGGCGACCGCCCGCGCCACCTCGCTCATGGCCAGCGCAATGGCCTGGAGGCGTGTCGCCGCCGGGAGCGCCCGCGCCCAGGTGGCGACGTTCCGTTTCCCCGGGATGAAGCGCATGGAAAAGAAGTGCTGCGTTTCGCATTCTCCGACTTCGTAGACTGGGACGATATTCGGGTGATCGAGCTTCGCCGCCGCAGCGGCTTCGTTGCGAAAGCGCGCGACGGCCTGAGGCGTGGCGAGCTGGCCGGCGAGGATCATTTTCACGGCGACCTCGCGTTCGGCGCTGATCTGCCATGCGTGATAGACCACGCCCATGCCGCCACGGGCGATTTCCTCGAGCAGCTCGTAGTCGCCGAAGTCGCGCAACTGCGTGTCGTCGAGGAAGTGATCCTCCGGCGGCGGCTTGCTGAGATCCGGCGAGCTCCCCAGCCGCAGCAGGCAGCGCGGACACTGCCCGCCCGGAGCGCGCGGCGGGATCACCTGACCGCACGTCGCGCAGACCAGCGGCACCGCGGATGTGGCGGTGACATCAGGCATGATGGCGCGGCGGTAGATAAAGATCGGACACGAGCACGGCTAGAAATGCATAACCGAAAATCCACGGAATCTGACGCGCCATGACGAGGGATTTACCGGCGGGCTGAAAAATCTTCGCGGCCAGACAGCCGCGCCCCTAGGCCGCGACGACCGCGAGCAGGTGGGCGATTTCTTCATCCACCTCCTCGGGCGACGCGACGGTGCGCGCGATCTCCTCGCGGAGCAGCTCACCGTAGCGGCGGCGCATGCGCAGCACGGAGACGGCGACGGTGTTCTCCTTCAGGCCGAGCGCTGCGCCGATCGTGGCGTAATCGTCCTGCCCGCTGCGCCCGGCGAGATAGGGCTGGAGCGCGGCAAAGAGCGGCGCGCGGCCCGCGGTCTCATACTCCGCGCCGAGCCGCGCGAGCACATGATCGAGCAACGCGAAGGCCCAGTTGCGCTCGAAATGCTCGTCGGGATTCAGCTCCGAAGTCTGCTCGCAGGTGAAACGCGCCTCGTCCTCATCCTGATCGAGCGACACGACTTCCGCGAGCCCGCCGCGCCGCTGGGTGTTCTGCCGGCGGTTTTCGTTCGCGAGGAAATTGCGCAGGGAGCCGATGACGAAGGATCGAAAGCGGCCCTTTTCCCGATCGGCCCGCGCGAGCATCGGCCCCTCGATCAGATCGACGATGAACGCCTGCGTGAGGTCCTGCGCATCATGAGGCGAGTGCCCGCGCCGCCGCACATAAGCGTAGATGGGATACCAATACTCGCGGCACAAGTCGGCGAGTGCCGCGTGCATCTCGGCGGGAGATCCCCCGCCGGCGCGGCCCACCATGCTCCAGTGGGTGGTGGGAAAGAGACCGTGCTGGGGAGACGACGGGAGCGCGGAGTCCGGCATGGATCGAAGGGAAGAAGGCGAGCTGATTTCGCGGCTGAAGACCCAGAGGACGCGCTCGATTCGACTAGGTCGGTTCGATCGCGGCGAGGCCGGTGGTGATCGTCCACGCGTCGTCGAGCGGCATCCGCTTCTGCTCGTGGCCAGCGCCCCAGGAGTCGCTGAAGATCAGTTCGTTCGTCTTCAGATTGTAGCCAATGATGAGCCGCATGTGACCGCCTGCATTCTGCGGAATGCCGGGCTCTTTCACCATGCCGAGCTGCACACTCCAGAGCAGCGGCACACCCTGCTCGATGGACTGTTGCACCTCGCGCTGAAACCGGGCGAACTCCGAACGGCTCTTGGTGCGCGTTTCCTTCAGCGTCGCGATGTCCATACGGTGATAGATCGCCGCGATGTCGATCTCGAGTCCGGGGTCGGGCACGACCGAGGTGCCGTTGCGCTTGGCCACGCGATTGTAGTCCTTCACGAGTTCGAGGATCGTCTTCACGTTCATCTCCTCGAGCGCTCGCACGCGCACTTTCAGCCGGGCGCTCACTTTCTTCAGCGCGGCAAACATCCCGGTCAGGCTGGTGCCGCCTTCCGCATCGCTGTTGGCGATTTGCGCGAGTTCGTTGGCATCCACCTGCGCGCCGTAGTAGCGCATCACTCGTTCGGTGCTCGCGACCACGCAGTAGCCTTTCGCGCCCTGATCGACCATCGGCACGTCGGCGATTATCACGTCGCCGGCCGCGGCGTCTTTCTTCACGTGTTGCGGACCGTTGAAACGGGCGCGGCCGCCGGTGGGCAGCGCGGCGCTGAGGAGCGAACTCGTCTTTTGCGGCGGGGTGATTTCGAGCCGCACAAATTCCGCACGGAAGGGGACGTCGCGCGACTTCACTTCGCGCGTGGCGCTGTATTCGAGCAGGTAGTGCGCGGCCGGTGTGGACCAGATGAGACCGTCGGCTTTCACCGCGTTGTTCGGGTCCTTGCCGCGTTCGGCGAATTTCACGCCGGTCGAGCGGTTGAGCGTTTCGACGGCGTTTTTGATCAGCGCGGAATAGGCCTCCTTGGTCATCGATCCCGCGTCGCCCCGCGCATAGATCGTCACGGTCACTTCCTTCAGTGCCTCACCTCCGAAGCGCACGATCGCCTCGACCGCGGGCAGGCCGAAGATCGAGAGCTGATCGGTCGCCCGCGCCGAATCGCGCGTCTGCGAAGTCCACCGAAATCCGAACGTCCGCGCCTTCGCGTCGAGGTCCGCCGGCTTCAATGCCCACAGCCCGGCATCACCCACGAGCGGGTCGAGTGAAGCCGCCATGAGGCGCGTGGCAGCGAGGAATCCGAAAAGGAGGAGCGGGCGACGAACCATGGCGCGAATCCTGCCCGGAACCTCGGCGGCGCGCAACGTCCTAGCCCACCGACGGCTGCTGCTGAGTGAGGCAGTGGAAAGCGCCGAGCCCCCAGATGAGCTCGCGGCAATCGATCGGCACGACTTTGCGCGTGGGGAAAAGTTTTTGCAGCACGGCGACCGCCCACTTGTCGTGCACGTCCTTAAAGATCGGGAGGAGGACGACGCGGTTGCCGATGTAGAAATTGGCGTAGCTCGCAGGAAGCCGCTGGCCGTCACGCGCAATCTTGCGCGGCATCGGGAGGGTGTGGATTTCGAGATCCTCGCCGTCGTGCGTGGTCATCGCGTGCAGCAGTTCGAGGTTCGCCTGGAGCGGCTCGTAGTTCGGGTCGCTCTCGTCTTCCTCGATGGCGGTGACGACCGCATTCGGCCCGACGAAGCGCGTGATGTCGTCCACGTGGCCATCGGTGTCATCGCCCTCGATGCCGTCGCCGAGCCAGAGGATTTTTTTCACGCCGAGGTGATCGCAGAGGTGCTTCTCGATCTCCTTCTGCTTGAGGTCGGGGTTGCGATTGGGGTTGAGCAGGCAGGACTTCGTGGTGAGCAGCGTGCCGGTGCCATTCACGTCGATCGAGCCACCTTCCAGCACCATGCTCGGGGTAAAGAGAGGCAGCCCGAGCTGCTCCGCCACGCGCGTCGGCACCACATCGTCGAAGTCGAACGGCGGATACTTCCAGCCCCACGCATTGTAAGCCCAGTCGATGATCGCGATCTGCGGCGCCTCTTTCCGCGTGATGAAGATCGGCCCGTGATCGCGGCACCACGGCTCATTGATCGGGATGTGGAAAAAGGTGACGTGCTCGCTGTGCGAGCGCGCTTTCGCGAGATGCGAACGGACCAGCGCCTCGTGCTCGGCGTCGCAGACGTTGATGAAGACTTTCTCCGAGCCCGCGAGAGCGTGAACCATCGCCGCGAGCGTGGGCACGACGCGTTCATAGGAATCCGGGAAGCTGATGCCATCCGGGCGCGGCCAGGAGAGCCAGGTCGCTTCGTGCGGTTCCCATTCGGCGGGCATGCGATAGCCCTGCGCCGTGGGCGTCGGATTGGTTTCGGTGGGGACGCTCATGGGGGGAAAGCTAATCGATAAAACGCCTAGTCACGTCGGCGTAGGCATCGATCCGCCGATCGCGGAAAAACGGCCAGTGCGTCCGTTGGGTGTCCAGCGCGTCGAGGTCCGCCTCGACGACGAGGATTTCTTCCTGGTGAGCCGACGCCTTGGCCACGATCTGCCCCGCGGGATCGACCACGAAACTCTGGCCCCAAAACTCGATGCCATCGCCGCCGTCCGGCGCCTCGTGGCCGATGCGATTCGGCACGGCGACGTAGCAGCCATTCGCGATCGCGTGCGAGCGCTGGATCGTCTCCCACGAGTTGTGCTGCCGGGCGCCATACTTTTCCTTTTCACTCGGGTGCCAGCCGATGGCCGTGGGGTAAAAGAGAATCTGCGCTCCGGCGAGCGCGGTGAGCCGCGCGGCTTCGGGATACCACTGATCCCAGCACACACAGACGCCGATGCGCGCGAACTTCGTCTGCCACGCGCGGAAGCCGAGGTCGCCCGGCGTGAAGTAGAATTTCTCGTAAAAGAGCGGGTCGTCCGGGATGTGCATCTTGCGATATTTCCCGAGATACGAACCGTCCGCATCGATCACCGCGGCCGTGTTGTGATACAGCCCCGCGCTGCGCTTTTCGAAAAGCGACACGACCACCACCACGCCCCGCTCTTTCGCGAACGCGCAGAACGCCGCCGTGCTCGGCCCGGGAATCTCCTCGGCGAGCGCGAAATATTTGTGATCCTCGACCTGACAGAAATAGAGCGAGGTAAACAGCTCCTGCAGGCAGATGATCTGCGCGCCGCGATCCGCAGCCTGCCCGGCGAGGTGCAACGCTTTCGCGAGATTCGCCGCGGGGTCGGCGGAGCAGGTCATCTGGACGAGACCGAGTTGGACGACGTGACGAGGCGAAGGCATGAGGGGTGAGAAGTGGAACCGTCGCGCGGCGAAGCGGCGAGCCGTTTTCCTGCGGAGCGTGATCCGCTACTTCACCGAATCCGCGGGAACGATGCGGATGGATTCCACGAGGACCTTCTCGACCGGGCGATCGGGAGGCGTGGTCTGCGTGGTGGCGATCTTCTCCAGCACGTCGTCGCCTTTGATCAGCTTGCCGAAGGCGGTGTACTTACCGTCGAGGAAGCTCGGGTTGCCATGGCAGATGAAGAACTGCGAACCGGCCGAATTCGGATCGTTCGAGCGCGCCATGGAGAGCACGCCGCGGGTGTGCGACTTGGAGCTGAATTCCGCGTCGATCTTGTAGCCAGGATCGCCCGTGCCCCAGCGCGCCATCTTGCTGTCATCCTTGGTCAGCGGATCGCCGCCCTGGATCATGAAGTCCTTGATCACGCGGTGAAACGCCGTGCCGTCGTAGAACTTGTCGTTCGCGAGTTTCTTGAAATTGGCGACGGTCTTGGGCGCGACGTCGGTCCAGAATTCCGCGACCATCTCGCCCTTGTTGGTCTTAATTACAGCGACCTCCTTTTTGTCGTCCGCCGCTTGGGCGAGGGTGGTGACGGCGAGTGCAGCGAGGAGGGAGAAAATGGGGTGCTTCATTCCGCGAGCATTGTCACACCCCCCGGCGGTGTCACGCGGAGAAATCGCGACCAACGCGCATCGTGATCTTGCAAAAACGCTTTCGCTTTTGCCGGGTGCGGCCAAGGCTCGGTTACCGATGACGTGAGTCTCCGAAAGATTTTGTCGGGTGCGCATGGGCAGAGGCTCAGCGAGGAATGTCCGCCTTGCTTCAATACAGAAAAAGCTCATTAAATACCTTGCGTGTATGTATCGGATATGTATGATGCACAATATGAAACTGACGCTCAACATTGACGATGACCTGCTCGAGAGAGTCCGTCTCGCGACGGGAGCCAAGACCAAGACCGAGGCGATTGACTACGCACTTCGCGAGATCGATCGCCGCTACCGGCTCCGCGAGTTGCTCTCCGAAGACATCGGCCTCACGCCGGATGAATGGCGCAACGCCTTCGATGAATCAGCGATCGAAGACGACGAATTCTCCGCGCGTGTCGCCGAAGACCCTCCCAAACCCGCCACCTCCAAATCCCGTGAGTCCAAGCCCCGTCCTCGTCGATAGCTGCTGGTACATCACCGGCATGAAGACCGGTCGCGATCCGATGCATGAGTTGCAGACGATCGCGATGGTCCGCGACCTCGCCACCTGCGGGGTGGTGCGCAGCGAGGTGGGGCGCGGGATCCGGGAGCCGAGCCTGCTGCGGAAGTTTCAGGCCCGCTGGGATGTGATGCTCTACGTGCCGACCGACAATGCGCTCTGGGAGGACGTTGAACTCACCGCCTGGAAGCTCACGCGCGCCGGACAGAATCTGCCGCTCACCGACATCGTCATTGGCTGCTGCGCGCGGCGGATCGGCGCGGTCGTGCTCACTTACGACAAGCATTTCTCCGTCATCCCCGGCGTGAAGGCGGCGGCGGAAATCCTGTAGCCAGGTCTCGGCTACTCCCGCAGACGATTCAGCGTGTAGTAACCCGTTGGGTTCGTCATCGGCGCGCCCTCCGCGCTGGTGATGTTGCTGAGGGTAAGTTGATAGACGCGTTCCTTCACGAGCGGCAGCTCGAGCTCGGCGGTGAGGCCGTCGGGCGAGAGGGTTACGGCGGTGGGCTTCAGGTCAGTGGGGGTGACCTTCGGTGAGCCGTATTCGGCCTGGAAGATGTAGCCCCAGTGTTTGATCGCGTAGCTTGCTGGCTGCTCCGCGGTTTCGCGGGCGACGGGCTGGGTGAAGCGCACGCGGAAGCCGGTGTTCGTGAGGCTCACGGAGTGCATTTCCATCGGCGTCGTTTTGCCGTCCCAGACGATGCGCTGGAGGCCGAAGGTCTTCTCGCCGACGGAGCGCCAGCCGCGGCCGGTCTGCCCGATCCAGAGGCTGCCGTCGGGCGCGAAGCGGTTGCGGATCACGCCGCACTGCAGCGGGTCGGCGAAGTCGAAGACGACGCCCTGATATTCGCCGCCGACTTGCTCAAGGCACGCGCGCATCTCGTTGGATTTCGTCTGGTCGCCGAGGAAAATCTGCTCGCTGAACGGGCCGAACTTTCCGCCCGTCTCGTCGAAGACCGGCTCGCCCGGCGAACTCGCGAGCTCGCCGTGCGGCAGGTAGATCGCGGGCCGGGAGCGCAGCTTGTCGAACTCTTCCTCGCTGATGCGATTGAGGTTTTTTCCGGCGTAATCCGGATGATCGGTGAGCGACGAGGCGTGACCGTAGAAGCGGCCCTTTACCACGTGATGCAGGCTGGAGGTGCAGTTCCAGTCGCCTTGGTTGTCGGTGTAAAAAATCTCGCCTCGCGCATTGATCGCGATGCCGGCGGGTGAGCGCAGTCCCGACGCGAAGGGCACGAATTTCCCCTCCGGCGTGATCTGAAAACACCAGCCGCGGTAGCGCGCAGCGCGACCCATTTTGCTGTCGTGGATGCGGCCGATATCCCAGCGATCGCTCTTCGCCCAGCCGACCCAGCTCAGGCTGGTGTTCAGCGTTCCGTAGAAATTCCCCGCCGCATCGCGCACCGGGCCGAACGCGTATTCGTGGTAGTTGTCGCTCAGCCCCCAGTCGGCGTTCACGGTTTTGTAGATGTCCGCTTTGCCGTCGCCATCTTGGTCGATGAGCTTCGTCAGTTCGGGGCGTTGCATTACCCAGACTTCGCTCGTCTTCGGATCGACGTAGAGCCCGAGCGCCTCATGCAAGCCGGACGCGAAGAGCGACCACTGGCCGTCGCGGTAGCGCCACACTTCGCCCTCGCGGGTGCAAATGAGCAGATCGCCCTTCGGCGTGAAAGCGAGGCCGCCTACGCCGAGCGTGATGTGCGGTGGAATCTCGATCGTCTCGAGGGAATAGCCCGCGGGCAACTTCGGCGCGGCGACGCCCTTCGCCACGAGCGCGGCGGTCGCGAGGGTCAGGAGCAGTTTCTTCATGGGGCGACGGCGGGGGTCTTGGGTTTGGCGTCCTTCTTTGGCTCGCGGACGATCGTGACGCTGAATTTTTTCGCCGCGCCCGCGGGCAACTCGAGTCGGCCATCGTGCCACGTGCCAGCCGAGGAGGTGAGCTGCAGTCCATGCGGTGAGACGTAGAAAAAGACGGCGCCCGGATCGCTTTCAAATTCGAACGCGGATTGCAACCCGGTCCCCGATGGCGCGGCCGTGACGGTCTGCGTGACGCGGCGTCCGTCGATGGTGAAAAAGAATTGCGGCGCGTCCTTTCCGCGCAGGCGGTAGCCCTCGAATTTCACCACCTGCTGCGCATCGCGCGCGCCGATGCTGATCGGAAAGCCGGAGTCCCCGAGCTCGAATTTTTCACCCAGAATCTGGCACCAGCCACCACCACGGCTGTTCACATTCGGGCCCACATCGAGGAACATGCCGAACCAGCCGAAGCGCACGTAACACTGCTCGGCATCATAGAGAAAATTCGTCCCGCCTGGCAGCCCGACCGAGATGGATCGCGCGGGCCCGCCTTCCACGAATGCGCGAATGACCTTTGGCTCGTCGGTGACATGCACGTGGGTCTTCGCGCCGCCATCGGCCTTCGCCGCCTTGGCTGCGACGACCACCGCCGAAGCCGTCTTGCTCACCCGCATCTTTCCTTTCATCGAGAACGCATGGCCGGGCAGCGTGCAGACATACGGGTAGTCGCCCTCTTTCTCCGGCGCGACAAAGCTGATCGTGTCCGACTGCTGCGGATCGAGCACGCGGGTGTGAAAAAGCACGTCTGCACCGTCGGGTACGAATTGCTTTTTCACCGCCTCCGCCCCGAGCGCCCAGGCGCGCTGCGCGACCGCGAGCGGTTGGCCGTCACCCGGCGTGAGGATGAGCAGATTGTGCTGCATCTCGTCGGTGTTGTTCAGCGTGAGCCGCACGCTGGCGCCCGGCTTCACCTCGAACTGTTCCACGTCATACTTCATCTGCCCGTGCAG
>JANPHH010000031.1:0-5944 GCA_031424375.1 Chthoniobacter sp.
TATCCGGCAGATCCCAGAGGATGGTCCGCCCCTTGCGCTCGGCATTGCGCGCCAGCATCTCCGCCTCGGCGTCGAGCGCGCGGTCGAAGTCACCGACTAATCGGCGATGAAACACGCCGAGAAAAATCGCGCCGGCGATGAACAGCATGACCAGCGTGCCGACCAGAATCTGGATCGTGAGTTCGCGGCGAATCGACGGCAATGGACGCGCGTCTTTCACTCGATGCAGTAGCCGTAGCCGCGCCGCGTCTGGATGACGGACTCGCCCTCCTCGCCGCCGATCTTTTTGCGCAGCGTGCAGATCAGCACCTCGATCACATTCGGCCCCGGGAACGACTCGCTGTCGTGCAGCGCCTCAATCAGTTGATCCTTCGAAAGCACCCGCCCGCGGCTTAGGGCGAGGCGCTCAAAGACGCCATACTCCGCCGGCGTGAGATTCAGTGGCTGCCCAGCTCGCGAGAGCACGCGCGAGGCGGTATTCAGCGTCAGTCCGCCGATCACGATTTCCGGACTTTTTTCCCCATACTGCCGGCGGACGAGCGTCTGAATGCGCGCGCAGAGTTCGTCGAAAGAGAACGGCTTCACCAGGTAGTCGTCCGCGCCGAGTTGGAGCCCGCGGATGCGATCCTCCACGCGATCCTTCGCCGAGAGAATGAGGATGTGCGTCTTCCGACCGAGAGCGCGTAGTCGCTGGAGCACGGTGAGCCCGTCCATCGCCGGCAGCATCAGATCGAGCACGATCACGTCGTATTGATTGAGCCGCGCGAAGTTGAATCCCTCCACGCCATCCGCCACCAGGTCCACGGCATAGCCCATCTTCCGCAGCCCGGTGCCGAGCGAGCGGAGCAGCGGCTGGGAATCTTCGACGATGAGCAGTTTCATGAAACGCGCGGCGCGTCCCGCAGCATCGGCAGACTACCTTAATGCCCGCTTAATGGCGCCCGGATTTCTTGCGCCGTTCAGGCCAGAATTTCAGTCACCACGCGCCCGCCTTGATTGTCAGTCAGCGAGAGATCCGAGCCGTTGCGCTTGAAGGTCAGCTTGGTGTGTTCGAGGCCGAAGAGGTGGAGCAGCGTCGCGTGGTAGTCATGATGATTCACGATGTCCTTCACGGCTTTGTGCCCGAACTCATCGGTTTCCCCGAAGGTCATGCCGCCTTTCATGCCACCGCCCGCGAGCCACATCGTGAAGCCATACGTATTGTGATCGCGGCCGATCTTCTCGCGTCCCGAGTCGTGCTGGATCACTGGCAGGCGGCCCATTTCCCCGCCCCAATGGACGAGCGTGGTGTCGAGCAGTCCGCGCGCTTTGAGATCGGCGACGAGCGCCGCGGAACCTTTGTCCACATACTTACACGCGGCGGGCAGACCGCTGATGATCGACTGGTGATGATCCCAGCTTTGGTTCGCGGTAAAGAGCTGCACGTAACGCACTCCGCGCTCCACGAGCCGCCGCGCGATCAGACAGCGCGTGCCAAATTCCGCCGTCTCCTTTTCGTCGATCCCGTAGAGCTTTTTCGTCGCCTCGCTTTCGCCGGAAATGTCGAGCGCCTCCTTGGCCGCGATCTGCAGCTTGCCCGCGAGTTCGTAGCTGGCGATGCGGGCTTCGAGATCCGATTCCCCGCGATGCTGCGCGAGATGTTCGCGGTTCAGGTGGTCGAGAAAGCCGAGATAGTTAGCCTGCGCTTCGCCGCGGAGATGCGGAGCGGGATCGAGGTTGGGAATGCGCGGCTCCTTCGGTCGAATCGCGGTCGCCTGATAGATCGAGGGCAGCCAGCCGACGCTCCAGTTTTCCACCCCGAGCACCGGCAGGCCACGCGCATCGGCAAGCGCCACATACGCCGGCAACTCCTGCGACTCGGAGCCGAGCGCATAGGTCAGCCAGCTCCCGACCGTCGGGCGGCCGCCGAGGATGCGGCCATTCTGCAGCGCGTAGATTGATTGCCCGTGATTATTCACGCCGGTCTGCATGCCGCGCAGGATGGTCACATCATCCACGATCCCCGCGAAGCCTGGCAGCAGCTCGCTCACATCCGCTCCGCACTGACCGTGTTTCGCAAACTTCCACGGACTCGCGAGCACCTTCGTGCTGGCATGCGCGGAGTCGTCATACTTCACCTCGCCGGGAAATTTCTGGCCATCGAGCTTGTCCAGCTCCGGCTTGGGATCGAAGAGGTCGATGTGGCTCGGACCGCCCTGCATGAACATCGAGATCATCGCCTTCGCCTTCGGCGCAAAGTGCGGCTTCTTCGGGAGGAGATCGTAGTGCTGCGAATCGACGTCGATCGGCTTCGCCAGCGCGCCGTCCTGCTTCAGGAGCCACGCGAGCCCGAAAGCGCCAAGCCCGTAGCTGCCCTGGGTGAGAAAGTGGCGGCGCGAACAGCAGCCGTGGTGAGTGGGTGGATTCATGAGCGAAGCGGATCGAAAAAAACTGTCATCCCGAGCGAAGCGCCGCGCGGCGGAGTGGCCGGGAGCAAAGCGGTGGCGGGGGTGTGCGGGGCGGCGCGCAGTCGAGGGACCTCTCGCTCCTCTGCCGGCGCGGAGCAAAGCGGAGAAGTAAGAGGTCCTTCGACTCCGTTCCTCCCCGCCTTCGCCCCCGAGGAACTCCGCTCAGGATGACAGGTTTTTCTAGGGCGCTGCGCGCGGTCAGTCTGCATAAAGAAACCGGTTCGAAGTCATCAACGCCTGGCAGAAGGTCGCGAGCGCCTGCATCTCTGGCTCCGCGGGTGGCGCCTCTTTTCCTTTCGCGGGCGGCGGCAGCTTGAGCGGGTGGGCTTTGAAATACGCGGCCTGCTTGACCAAAAACGCCGCCGCTTCCTCCACCTCCACCGCGCTCGGCTCCGCTCCGTAACAGAGCATCCACGCCCGCTTCACCCGCGCCGCGCTGTCGCTGGCTTCGCGGGCGATGCGCTCGGCGAGATACTTCGACTGCGTGAGCGTGAATTCCCCGTTCATCATCGCCAGCGATTGCGGTGCCACGGTGGATGCGTTGCGCAGCTCGCAGTTCGGCTCCATGCGCGGCATGTCGAAGGTCTCCAGCATCGCCAGCGGTTTGCTCCGCCGCATCTGCACGTAGAGGCTGCGGCGAAACTCCTCGCCATTGAGCGGCACAAATTTTCCTGACGGGCGCCCCGCCGTGTCGGTGGTGTCCTGGCCCACGATGATCTGCCCGTCTTCATCCGCCATGATCGGCACCGGCGCGCCAAACATCTTCGGGTTGAGCTTCACCGTCGCCACGAGCATCGCGTCGCGGATCGTCTCCGCCTCAAGCCGCCGCACATTCATCCGCCCGAGTAGATGATTGTCGGGATCGAGCCGCTCCTTCTCCGGTTGCCGCTGCGAGGACTGCCGATACGCCGTCGAGTTCACCATCACGCGATGCAGCGACTTCAGGCTCCAGCCGCGCGCGACGAATTCCCGCGCGAGCCAGTCGAGCAACTCCGGGTGCGACGGCCGCTCGCCGATCGCGCCGAAGTCGCCCAGCGACCCGACGATGCCGCGTCCGAAGTGGTGATGCCATACGCGGTTCACCAGCACGCGCGTGGTCAGCGGATGTTCACCGTCGGTCAGCCGTTGTGCGAGTTCCAGCCGGCGTCCGCTGGTTGGGACCGCTGGCGCCTTCGCGAGAATGTCGACTGGACGCAGCGAGGCGAGGATCGCCAGTTCACCCGGCTGCACCTCGCCTTTGGGCTGCGTCGGGTCGCCGCGGGAGAAGAGGAACGTCGGCGGCAAAGCGGGCGCCGGCACTTCGGTCAGCGCGGGCACGAATTCCTCGAGCGGCTTCTTCTTCCGAACCTCCGCCGCGCGTGCCGCAATCGCCTTCAATTCATCCGCGTGCTTCGTCTTGTAGGTCGCGTCGTAGAGATAGAGCGAACCGCCGCTGAGCTGGTTCACCGTCGGATGTTCCTTGAGCAGCTTGAGTTCCTCGGGCGTCCGCTTCTTCGCCTCAGTCGCATAGGCTTCCCGCAGCGGCGCGCGCAGTTCCTCGGGTTTCTTCTCCAGTTCCCAGCCGAGCACCTTCTCGATGAATTCCTTCTCCTTCGCCGTGCGCTCGTTGTCGATGACCTTCGCCTCCTTTTCCACCTCCGCGGATTTCGCACGATCCACATCGCTCATCAGCGAAACGAGCCGCGCATTAGGCACGCGCCATTTTTCCACATCGAAGGCCGGCTCGAACACCGCGCGCATCCGGTAGTAGTCGGTCTGCGGGATCGGATCGAGCCGGTGATCGTGGCACTGCGCGCAACCCACCGTGAGCCCGAGCAGCGACGACGACACCACCTTCAGCGTCTCGGCCACCACCGCATTGCGCGCCGTCTTTTGCTCCGCCGTCGCGGCCGCCGCCGTGCCATCGGGCGCCATGCGGAGAAAGCCCGTGGCCGCCAGTTTATCCGCATCCGCCGCGGTCAGGTTTTTGAAAGGCTGCTTCACCATTTCATCGCCCGCGAGTTGCTCGCGGATGAACCGATCGAACGGCATGTCCGCATTCAGCGCGCGGATCACGTAGTCGCGATATTTGAACGACCACACCCGCACCGGATCGGCATCCGTGTAGCCATCCGAGTCCGCGTAACCGGCGACGTCCAGCCAGTGCCGGCCCCAGCGTTCGCCATAGTGCGGCGAGGAGAGCAGTCGCTCGACGAGCCGCTCGTAGGCATCCGCGCCGGTGTCGGCGAGAAAGAGCGCGATCTCCTCCGGCGTTGGCGGCAGACCGGTGAGGTCGATCGTCACGCGGCGAATGAGCGTCGCCTTGTCGGCGTCCGCGTTGAAGCCGAGGCCCTGCGTTTCGAGCTTCGCGAGCAGGAAAGCATCGACCGCAGTGCGCACGCGATCCGTTGCTTTCACCGGTGGCACCGCCGGCTTCGCGATCGGCTGGAAGGCCCAATGTTCGCGCTCCTCTTCGGTGAAGAAAATCTTCGGCACCTGCTCCGGCTCGGCGCGCACGGTCTTCGCGCCCTGCTTCACCCATTCCTCGATGATGGCGATCTCCGCCGGCTTCAGCTTCTTGCCCTTCGCCGGCATCTCACCCTCGCGGATCAGCGCGACGATTTCGCTCTTCGCCACATCGCCCGGCACCAGCGGCGTCCCGCCTTCCGTCGATTCGTGGAGCATCAACCGCCGGAGCCGCAGATCCACGCCACCCTTCAACTTCTCGCCTTCGCCGTGGCATTGGAAACAGGCGCGTTTCAGAATCGGCCGCACGTCGCGCTCGAAGGTCAGTTCGCGCGGTTCCGCCGACGCGTGATCGGCCGCGACAGCGACCATCAAGGCCGCGAGAGAGGTGCGAAAAATTCGATTGGGCATTTCGGGGGATGAACGGCTCGCTCGGACCACCGTTTCACCGGCGCATTCTTAGCCAGCGCCGCCTTGCTTTTTGCCGGTATGGCCGTGTCATCGAGGAATGCGCATCTCCCCCGCTCTGCTCGCGTGTCTCACCGCGTTCCCTCTCGCTGCCGCCCCACCGCCGACCGCGCCGACCGATGAAATCAAGTTCGCCGGGCTCCCGCCGGAAAAGGCCGCCGCCGCGATGACGTTGCCGCCCGGTTTTTCCGCGACGCTTTTCGCCGGCGAGCCGGACATCGTGCAGCCGATCGCCTTCTGCCTCGATGACCGCGCGCGGCTCTGGGTGGTGCAAGGCATGACCTACCCGAAACGCGCGCCGGACGGTGAGGGCAAGGACACGATCCTGACCTTCGAGGATACCAACGGCGACGGACACTTCGACAAACGCACCGTCTTTGCGGAAGGCCTGAATCTCGTCAGCGGCATCGAATATGGCTACGGCGGCGTCTTCGTCGGCGCCGCGCCGCAGTTGCTCTTCATCCCGATCCTCGATGGCGACGCGCCGAAGCCCGCAGGACCACCGCAAATACTCCTCGAAGGCTGGGTCACTCAGGAAACGCACGATACGCTGAACACGATTTCATGGGGACCCGATGGCTGGC
>JANPHH010000032.1:0-2328 GCA_031424375.1 Chthoniobacter sp.
CCGCTGCTTTGAGGCGCGAGAGGTCGAGTTCGAGCCGGGGTTCAACTTCATCGTGGGGCCGAATGCGCAGGGAAAGACCACGCTGCTGGAGGCGGTGTGTGTGCTGCTGCGGCTACAGTCGCCACGCATCACGCGGCTCGCGCACGCCATCCAGCATGAGCGGCGGGGATTCGTGGTGGATGGTTATTTCGGCCCGCGGCACCTCCAGTTTTATTACGGTCGCGAACGCAAGAAGCTGGCACTCGATGAGGTGGAGCAGAAGTCCGCGCGGGAATATCTGGAGATCGGTCGCGTGGTGTGGTTTTCCAATACCGACATCGATCTCGTCCGGGGCTCGGGCGAAGGGCGGCGGCGCTTCCTCGACTTCGTCGCGGCGCAGCGCGATGGCACCTATCGCAAGTCGCTGCGCGATTACGAGCGGGCGTTGCGTTCGCGGAATCTCCTGCTCAAATCCCCTGCGCCGCGTTGGCGGGAGATCGCCGCTTTCGACGAACCGCTCATCGCGTCGGGCGAGCGCGTGACGGCAGCGCGCCGGCGACTGCTCGCGGAACTGCAACCGGAGGCCAATGCCGCGCATGCCGCCATCAGCGGCGGGCGGGAGACGCTGCGCCTCGAATACGTGCCGGGGGCTGGCGCCGAGTTCCCCGCCACGCTCGCCGCAGCGCAAAAGGAGGACGCGCGCTTGCGGCAGACGAGCGTGGGCCCGCATCGCGACGAGCTGCGGCTGCTGCTCGACGAGGTGTCGGTCGAATTCGCTTCCGAAGGCCAGCAGCGCACGCTCGTGCTGGCGCTGCGATTGGGCGCCGCGCGGCTGCTCGAGCGGCACTTTGGCGAACCACCGCTGCTCCTGCTCGATGACATTTTCGGCGAGTTGGATTTGCACCGCCGCAACGCGCTGCTGGCCGCGCTCCCCGCCGCCGGGCAGAAGATCATCACCACCACGCATCTCGACTGGATGCCGGCCGCGCTCGATGCGCGGATTCTCCGACTAGGCCCGGAGGCGGGCTGATCGGAAGCGGGTTACCGCTTGAGTGGCTTGCCCACGCGAGCGACGCGGCGCGGCGCCTCGGTGGCTACGCTTTCGTGATCCTGGAGCCGGGCGAGCCGCTGGGCTTTGGTGAGGGCTGCGGCCTGGACTTTTTTCCGGCTGGTGAGTTCCTCCTGCTCCTTTCGCTCGGCGCGCTGGTCGCCCACGGTTCCCTGCTCGGCGATCAGGCGTTTTTCGATGCGGGCTTTGCGCGGCATGGCGGGGCGATGGCTTCAGCGGATCGCGGGCGCGGCGCCGAAGACGCGCTGGAGGTAAGCGATGCTCTGCGTGGCGATGACTTCCGCGCCTTCTTCAAATTTGAAGACTTCGACGGAGACGATGCCGTCGTAGCGGGCGTCGCGCAGGGCGGCGGCGATAGGGTGAAAGTCGATGTCGCCGAAGCCGGGGCCTTTGAGGTTGGCGTCATTCGCGTGGAAGTATTCGAAGCGGCCGGCGCTCTCGGCGATGATCTGCGGGATGGGTTTCGCTTCGGAACACATGGCTTTCACATCGAGGATGATGGACATGCCGGGGCTGGCGAACTGCTGGGAGAAGCGGATACCTTCCGCGGCGGTGTTGACGAAATTCGTTTCGCTCGGGGCGAGGGGCTCAAAGCAGATGACGACGCCGCGCTCTTCGGCCTGCTCCACCGCGTCGCAGAAGACATCGGTAGCCCAGGACCAGGCCTGTTCATAGGTGACGCCGTCGACGACGTTCCGCTGCTTCGGCGAGCCGACAATGATGCGGGTCCCGCCGAGGTCGGCGCAGCAGTCGACGAGGTCGCGGAAATAATGAGAGGTACGCGATCGGACATTCACGTCGGGGTCGGTGAGATACATGCCCTCGGCCTGAACGAGGACCCAGTGGAGACCCGAGATGCCGATGCCGGCGCGGGCGGCGCTGTCCTTGATCCGGGTCCGCTCGGCGGTGGAGATTTCGGTGACGTACTTGGCGATCGTGAAGGGAGCGATCTCGAGCAGATCGTAGCCGGCTTTGGCGGCGTAGGCGAAAGTGTCGTCGAGCGACCAGCCCTGGAAGATTTCGTTGCAGATGCCGAATTTCATTTGGCGGGGACGATGGCGGTGGGGCTTGGCAAAGGCAATCCGCGGCTACCGTGCCCGGTGGCTTTCGCTCTGATCGGTGAGGCTCATGATGATCTCGAAGCGGGCGGCGCAAAGGCAGCCGCCGAGGATGATGAGCGAGCCGCTGAGGTAGATCCACATCAGGAAAGCCACCGGGCACGGTAGCCGCGGATTGCCTTTGCCAAGCCCCACCGCCATCGTCCCCGCCAAATGAAATTC
>JANPHH010000033.1:0-15762 GCA_031424375.1 Chthoniobacter sp.
GGCCGCCTTGAAAGCTGCGCGCACCGACGCGGACATCGTGGTCATGAACTACGCGCAGCTCCGCGGCCTGGAAAAAGCGCTCTGCTCCGCGCCCTGGCACGCCGTCATCCTCGACGAAGCGCAATACATCAAGAACCCCGACTCGCAGACCGCCAAGGCCGCGTGGGCGCTGCGCACCGAGCACCGCCTCGCGCTCAGCGGCACGCCGATCGAAAACCGCCTGCTCGATCTCTGGAGCATCATGGGCTTCGCCATGCCCGGCGTGCTCGGCAAACGCTCCGCCTTCGCCAAATCCTTCGATCAACGCAGCGATCCCTTCGCCCGCACCCGGCTCGCCGCGCGCGTGCGCCCCTTCGTCCTTCGCCGGACGAAAGGCGAAGTCGCCAAAGATCTTCCCGAGCGCACCGAAGAGGACGTCCTTTGCGAACTCGAAGGCGAACAAGCCACGCTCTACCGCGCCGAGTTGAAACGCGCGCGCGCCGCCTTGCTCAACATCAACTCGAGCAAGGAGCTCGACAAAAACCGCTTCAACATCCTCACCTCGCTGCTCCGACTCCGGCAGATTTGCTGTCACCCCGCACTGGTCAGCGAGAAGGCCGCGAACGCCGAAAGCGCCAAGCTCACCGCACTCTTCGACCTGCTCGAACCGCTCATGGAGGAAGGCCACAAGGTGCTGGTTTTCTCCCAGTTCATCCAGATGCTCGACCTCATCCGCGCCGAGATCGAGCGCCGGCAGTGGCAGCATTTCCTCCTCACCGGCGACACCGAAGACCGCGGCCCGCTCGTTGCGAATTTCCAGCAAAGCGAAGGCGCCGCCGTCTTCCTCATCTCCCTGCGCGCCGGCGGCTTCGGCCTGAACCTCACCGCCGCGAGTTACGTCGTGCTCTACGATCCGTGGTGGAATCCCGCCGTCGAAAACCAGGCCATCGACCGCACCCACCGCATCGGCCAGACCAGCCACGTCATCGCCTACCGCCTGTTGGTGAAAGAGAGCATCGAGGAAAAAATCCGGAAGCTCCAGCGCAGCAAAAGCGCCCTCGCCGCCGACATCCTCGGCGAAGAAAGCTTCACCCGAGCACTGACGCTGGAGGATTTCCGGTTTTTGCTTGGCGACTAACCGAGCTGCCGACGAATGACCTCTGGGTCCTGCCGGATGTCCATCACACCCGAGACGATGATGCCCCGCGGCTCGATGCTGTAGAAGGTGCCGTAAGGAAATCCGGGAACCAAAAGCCGTCGGTAGCTGCGGTCAACGATCGGTCCGCTCTCAGGAAAACTGCGGAGCTGCCCAAACGATGCATCCAAGTGCCGCAGGAAGATCGCTCCTCGCCCCTCCTGCCACTGCTCGTAAAAGTCGTAAGCTCGCTGGATGTCGAGGTCGGCGGAAAGGAGAAAGACCAGCTCGCTCATGCGCTGCTCGCGCCGCTACCATGGATCCTCACCTTAATCGCCTCCCAAGTCGTCACCTGAGTCGGGTCATTGCGATAAGCTTCCATGCGGCGGTCGAGCTCCGCGATCTGCTCGGGAGCGACCGGCACATCCGCCGGGTGGGCAGCGAGGTCATCCCACAGCTCAGAAACCAGCATGAGCTTCTCGGAAGACGAAAGCTGCTTCAACTCGGGATGCTGTTCGAGAATCATGGGATGACCGTACCTTTGAATCAGTTCCGTTCAAGACGGGAAGCGTTCGAAGTCGAGATCGACTGGAACGGTTTGGGCATCCACGACCGCAATGGGTGCTCGAGCTAAACCGCGCCAAAATAGAGCGCCGGCAGTGGCAGCACTTCCTCCTCACCGGCGACACTGAGGACCGAGGACCGCTCGTCGCGAATTTCCAGCAAAGCAAAGGCGCCGCCGTCTTCCTCGTCTCCCTGCGCGCTGGCGGCTTCGGCCTGAACCTCACCGCCGCGATCTACGTCGTGCTCTACGATCCGTGGTGGAATCCCGCCGTCGAAAACCAGGCAATCGACCGCACCCACCGCATCGGCCAGACCAGCCACGTCATCGCCTACCGCTTGCTCGTGAAAGAGAGCATCGAGGAGAAAATCCGGAAGCTCCAGCGCAGCAAAAGCGCCCTCGCCGCCGACATCCTCGGCGAAGAAAGCTTCACCCGCGCACTGACGCTGGATGATTTTCGGTTTTTGCTGGGGGAATAGGACGAACGTAGCGACTCCTACGGACATTCTAGCTCGTCCGATTCGCGATCTCGTCTTCCGCGACTTCAGTGAGGTGATCAAATTTTGCTCGTAGAAGCTTTGCGTGAGCAGCCCATTCCTCCTTTTTCCAGACCTCGAAAATGTTTCCGCAGACGAACAATACAGCGAACGTTTCAGCCTCCACGACACCGATTGCCCGCACCTCGCTCGGCAACACGAGTTCCCAGCGAGCTCGGTTTGGATCCCGGCTTATCGTCATTGGCCATCGCGATGCCGCGTATCGCGCAAACTCCGTCCATTCGTCATTGGCCTCATCCACACGTGCCGGCGTCTCTCTCAACGCAGCAGTGAGTTTATCGCCAACGATGCGCGCCAGTGCCTCGGGCGCAATCTGCAGCTGCCCATGCACCCCAATAAAAGCAACACACGCAGTCTCGTTTTCCCGGCTCAGCCACAAGATGGCTTCAGCGATTTCCTTGGTGAGGCGAATTCGCCCGCGACTATCGACGGACATGAGCCAAGTCTCGAACGGCATAGTTGGGTAACGTCGCCCCCAATTTTCCTGCCCGAAAGGAAAAAATAGTTCATTTTACAGAGAAAAATACACCACATATTGTGGTTGCACATTTTCGGATCACTGGGTATTGTGTCCCCCATCAAAGTTTGACTTCCCGTAGCGCAATTCATCTTTAGCCTTCACTCCCACCCTATGAACGCACTTCTCCGAGTCATGCAGGTCATTTACTCGAGTTGGATCATGGCCGACGAGGACGATGGTCCAGGCCCGATTCCGATTGGGCCGGGTGTTTTCGACATGGCACTCTACAAATTGAAGGAAGAAGGCACGTTACCGAAGCTGGTTCGAGATCACCTCCATTTTGTGGAAACAGCTGGTGGCCGGACATGCTTGGAAGTCGTCGATATTCAAAAACTCGCGACGGAGGGTAAGATGCTGTCTGTTTCAAATCCCTCATACATTCGCGGCGAGGTTAAAGGATCAAAGAATACGGCCCGATATTTTCTCGCCAAATTGGGTATATCGGACGATGAAGCGCGGTCCTTCGGACAGGCGTTCCGCCAAGCGTTGGAAAGCGCAGAGCGGGAACTTGAAGGGGCAGCGGTTTGATTTTCGTGTCGAAACACTAAATCGGGATGTTGAACGCTTCTGAGTTGCGTTCAAATCTGGCGGCGGAGATTCCGACGCTTTGGACCGCAATCAGCGCGATCTCAGAAAAATGGGCCGCCAGGGCTGTTTCAAATCTGGATCAGTTGTCGGCTGAGCGAGTTGCCTTTCCAAAAACGTTTACCGATCCAGTTCTCGGTCCCATCGAATTGTTCGAGTGGGAGGTCGCGATTCTCGATAGTCCATTGATTCAACGCCTGCGAGGTATCCGTCAGTTGGGCATGGCACACGCGGTTTACACCGGAGCGACTCACGACCGTCTCAGTCACACTTTGGGTGTCGTCGAGGTTGCCGATAGGATGATGAACGCCTTGTCGAAGAATGCCGTTCATCACAAGGAGTACGGTACCGATCGCGATCCATACGTCCCGGAAGTCAAAGACGATGATCGCTACAGTATTCGAATGGCTGCCTTACTGCATGACATCGGCCATGGCCCATTCAGCCACGCGAGCGAACCCCTGATGGAACGAGCCCACAGGGATGAATTTGAGCACTTGCGGAATATCCTTCGAACCGAATTTCCGGGAGCCGCTGGCATCAGCACATCCGAGGCAGTGGCGGTGTTACTCGTGATGAGCGGCTGCCTTCAACGAATCTTTGAGCATCGAAATTTCCGGATAAGGTTTCAGCGCAAGTCTGAGCTTCCGATCGCCATTGTCGCTCGCTTGCTCGGTTCTTGGCGCGAGGTGCAAGCGGGCTACCTCGCCGGAATCATCTCTAGCCCAATAGATGCGGACAAGTTGGATTACATGGCGCGGGACAGCTACTTCACAGGTCTTCCGCTGGGCCTTGATGTCCAGCGTCTAATAAATAAACTCGAAGTTCTAACGATTACCCAAGAAAGGGCGCCAAATAAAGAACTCCGTGATCGCGCACAAAAGGCACCATACCAGCGGATATATCATCTAGGCCTTTCGATTGCCGGACTTACTGCCTACGAGCAGATGATCATCGGTAGGGTTCTACTATACGATCGGGTTTACTATCATCATAAAGTCCGCTGTGCAGAGGCCATGAGCCGGCGTCTATTTCGCGTGGCTGAGTTAGGGCATCGGAACCCATTTTCGATTACTGATCTCCTGACAGATATGGGAGATGATACAATGGTCCATCACTTGAGTGGAGAACTGTCGAGATCCGTACACGTCAACAACGCTTCTGCCGCAAGAGTCCTCGGTCAGCGGATGCGCGATCGACATTTCTTCCATCGTGCGTTTGCCTTCGCCGAAAGGTTCCTCGCAGGTATCGACCAACTCCCCGGCAAAGAGCAGGATCAGACCCGGATGCGCCTTTGGCAGGATGTAATGGATGCGCTCGGCGAGGAAGAGGACCGAGAGGACTTCGCACGCGAAATCCATAAACTGTCCAAACAGCTCTGTGAGGTGATTCCGGAATTGAATGCTCACGACGAACTCATGCCAGAAGATATTATCGTTGATATGACGATCAGGGATCCAATACCGGATACCAGCAAGGACGTTTTCCTACGAACCGAGAGCGGAGACCTCGCCCCCGCCAACTTGTTTTTCAATCCGGACCAATGGTCTGAAGCATACAAGAATCAGAAAAAGTGCGCCTTTGTTTTCGCTCCGCGATCCGCAGTAACCGTCGTTGCGCTTGCAACACAAATTCTATTGTTCGAGCGATTCGGGGTGATCATGAAGCCCCAGGCTCGGCACCTGTGCAAGTTAGAGGCGGTCAGTGATCGGTGGGTTGAATGGCTTAACAAGGCGAAATCAGCACTTCTCTGTTCGCCTGGATGTGTGTCCGCGCTTACGGATGTGAAGCCGCAACTTGTTCCAGTCCGTCCGAAAGACATTCGTCCTCCCGAACAATGGATTGAATTAGATCCGGGGTTTAGTGAGCGCGTAGCGAAAGGATTCGATCCAACCGTCGGCGGTAGCTTTGTGGCCTCTGTCACGACAGCAGTTGTCGACGGAATCAACCACCTCTGTCATGTTCTTCAAGCGCTCGAAGAACGCGGCGAATTCGCGAAGAATGAGCGGCCGGATGAAAAGCGACGCCTTCAGCGAGAAATCTCAAAAGCGCTTAGCGCGCGGGGATGCCACGCGCGGGAAGGACAAGAGATTGGTGGCGGCGAATCAGATTTAATCCTGCCCGGAGAAATCGTGATTGAGAACAAGGTTGCAGACGAGGCCGTCGATCTCGACACCCTCAAACCAGATGCTCCATGGCAGGCTCGGCGTTATGCCTTCGCATTCAATCGAAGCGTCTTTTTCACGGTGATCGCCTATAAACCGGCGAACGAAGGCGTCAACCTTCCGCCCCCTAAGCGAATCAGTGTTCACCGCCTTGAGGGCTCACCCGAGCAATCGGTTTATGTGCGGTTTCTGATTCCATGGGGAACTGATACACCTTCAAAAGCGAAGGCACCCGAGTAGAAGCTTAAATCGCCAGGTTCCACCCCGCTCAAGGTCGAGGAGGAAGCGCTTTCGTTCCATGCCACCGCCGTAGCCGGTGAGGGTGCCGTTGGCGCCGATCACGCGGTGGCAGGGCACGATGATGGAGATGGGGTTGCGGCCATTGGCAAGGCCGACGGCGCGGACGGCGCGGGGGCGGCCGATGGCTAACGCGAGCTGGCCGTAGCTCAACGTCACGCCGTAGGGGATCGCGGCGAGACCGCGCCACACTTCGCGCTGAAAGTCGGTGCCTTCCGCGGCGAGCGGCAGGGCGAATTCACGGCGCTCGCCGGCGAAGTATTCCCCGAGCTGCGCGATCGCGTCGCGGAAGGGTGCGGCGTCGGATTTCGCATCGGCGGGGCGCTCGGGGAGATGCTGATGTTTCTCCATGTAGAGGCCGGTGAGCGCGTCGCCGCGGCTGCGGAGTTGCAGGCGGCCGATCGGCGACGGGACTTCGGTGAAATAACGGGTCGGGTTCATAGGAGCGAGAGCGAGTGCCAGAGATAGACGTCGGCGTAGGCGCGCCACGGGCGACAGGCTTCGGCGCGGGCGAGCAGCGCGGCTTCGCTGATCGGGGTGCCGTGACCGCCGGCCTTGCGCAGGCCGAGATCGCCGGCGGGAAAGGCGTCGGGACTGCGCAGCAGGCGCATGGCGAGATACTGCGCGGTCCACTCGCCGATGCCGGGCAGCGACTTCAAGCGCGCGACCGCGTCTTCGCTGCTCGTGCCGGGGAGAAAATCGAGCGCCCCGGCGATCACGGCGCGGGCCATTTCGCGGATCGTCTCCGCACGGCGCGCGGGGAGGCCCAGGCTGGCGATCGAGGAAAGAACGGCTTCGGCGAGGGTTTCGGGCTTGGGGAAAATGTGGGTGAGGCCGGCGTGCGGGGTGGCGAAGGCGGTGCCGAAGCGAGCGACCAGCCGGCCGCAAATCGTCGAGGCACCGGCGACGCTGATCTGCTGGCCGAGGATCGTGCGCACCGCGATCTCGAAGGCGTCCCACGCGCCAGCGACGCGCAGACCGGGCGTGTGGGCGAACGCGTCGCGGAGCAATGGGTCGGCCGCGAGCTTTTCCGCGATGCGTTCGGGATTGGCGTCGAGATCGAAAACGGCGCGGAGCCGGTGCAACGCTGGATACAGGTTCGACGCGGCTTCAGGGGAGAATTCCACGACGAGGCTGCGTCGCTCCGGATCGTGGCCGACGCGCAGCCATGCCGGTTTCGCTCCGAGCGCAATCGTGCGCAGGTAGTGGCTGCCGACGACGGCTTCGACGCCCGGAATCGTGCGCGCCGCGAGGTAGCGGAGCATCGCCTCCCACGCCAGCGGCGGCCGATATGCGAGCCGCAAACGCAGCGCGCCAACCACTTCCACACCCGCATCCCGGCGCAGGCGACTGGGCGGAAAGCCGTAGCGCGCGGCGAAGAGCGCGTGAAAGCGGCGCAGGCTGCGGAAGCCCGCCTGCAGCGCGACTTCGCTGATCGGCAGCGTGGTTTCTTGCAGGAGCCTCTTGGCGAAGAGCAGGCGATGGGTCTGCGCGAGTTCGACCGGCGTGACGCCGAAGGCCGTGCGCACGAGTCGCCGCAAGTGCCGGGTGCTGAAGCCCGACCGACGCGCCAGCTCTTCCACCGATCCGGCCTCGACTGCCGTCGCTTGCAAACGCTCTCCGATCGCATGCGCGAGCGAGCGTTCGGGCGCGATGTGCGCAGGCGCCAGCTCGGGTCGGCAGAGCAGGCATGCGCGGAAGCCGGCTTTCTCCGCGGCCGCCGCCGTCTCAAAAAAATGGCACGAGGCGGGCTTCGGCGTGCGCGCTGTGCAGACGCTGCGGCAATAGACGCCCGTCGATTTCACGCCGACGAAAAACAGCCCGTCGAAACGCGCATCGCGGGCGCGGAGAGCGGCGTAGCAAGTTTCGGCGGCGATCATTTTGGGGAGATTAATCGAACGGGCGCAGTCACGCTCGCCGTTTTCGGCCAACTACCTCGCGCGCCGTACGGAATGACGCGTGCCCAAAGTCGCTGGTGAACGAACGTGGCTGAAGGCCACGATCGGTCAATGTCATCCTGAGCTTGTCGAAGGACCTCTTGCATCCGCGGGCGGAGGCGGGCGCGGAGCACTACCAAGACGGCGGCGCGCCACCGTCGCCCACGGAAGTTAGAGGTCCTTCGACAAGCTCAGGATGACATTGCGATTACGATGCCGCCACGCCGCGCGCACAGGCCGCTTCAGGTCCGCGACGACCCGAATTCCGAACACCTGACAAAGGACTTTTGCCCGCGGGGGTTGAGCGTAGAGTCGTCCGCCTGTCCCGATGAACCAACCCCCCACTCGCATCCTCTACTGCCACTGCCAGTATGCCCAGGTCGTGCCGAAGGAAGTGAAGGACGCGGTGCTGCGAAAGCTCTGCGACGCGGGCGTGGAATTCGAAGCGGTGGCGGATCTTTGCGAGATGTCGGCGCGGCGCGATCCTGCGTTGAAGCGGCTGGCGGACGGGGGAGCGGTGAAGATCGCGGCGTGTTTTCCGCGGGCGGTGAAGTGGCTCTTTCATCAGGCCGGAGCGCCGCTGCCCATGGATGCCGCCGAGGTGCTGAACATGCGCACGCTATCCGCGGCGGAAGTGAGCGACGCTCTGGATTCGCCGGAGTTGAAGCCAAATCTGCCGAACAAGACGGAGCCGCACCGAGCGCCCGTCGCGGCGAACTGAGTTTTTTTCTCAAATCCAAAACCCCCATCATATGAACCTTGATACCCACCTCACCCGTCGTTCCTTCCTCCATAAATCGGCCCTCGCCGGCGCTGCCCTCGGCGCGCTGCCGATCTCCCGCTTCGCTCACGGCGCCAGCGGCGGCGGACCGCTGAAGCTCGCCATGGTCGGCTGCGGCGGCCGCGCGACTGGCGCGGCGAATCAGGCGCTGCACGCGATGGAAAACATCAAGCTGGTTGCCGTTGCGGAACTCTTCCGCGACCGGGTGGACACCGCGCTCGCGTCGCTGAAGGCGCAGAACGGCGACAAGGTGGATGTCTCGGAAGGCGCGATTTTCCTCGGCTTCGAGGGCTACAAGGCAGCGATCGCCGCGGCCGATGTGGTCATCCTCGCCACGCCGTGCATGTTCCGCCCGCAGATGTTTGAAGAGGCGGTGAAGCAGGGCAAACATTGCTTCCTCGAAAAGCCAGTCGCGCTCGACGCGCCCGGCGTGCGCCGCGTGCTCGCGGCGGCGGAGGAAGCGAAGAAGAAGAACCTCAAGGTGGGCGTGGGCCTGCAGCGCCGGCACAAGCCGGGCTACCTCGAAGGGATCAAGCGCATACAGGACGGCGCGCTCGGCCAGATCATGTATCAGCGCACTTTCTGGGATATGGGCGCGGCGCGGGCGCTGGTGCCGAAGAAGCCGGAGTGGAGCGAGCTCGAGTTCCAGCTTCGCAATCAGTTCTATTTCTCGTGGGAATGCGGCGACATCATCGTGGATCAGGGCCTGCACAATATCGACGTGGCGATGTGGATGCGGGGCGACAATGACTACCCGATCAACGCGAAGGGCGTGGCTGGCGCGGAAGTGCGCCGCGGCAAGCAGGAGGACGGCTGCCTTTTCGACCACTTCGCCATCGAGTTTGAATTCAAGGATGGCTCGCGCCTCTTTCACCAGAATCGCCAGATCCCCGGCTGCTGGAACTACGTTGCCGAATGCGCGCACGGCACGCTGGGGTCGTCCGAGTTCATCAATGATCGCACGATCTTCAACATCACGGGCAAGAACGAGTGGCGTTACAAAAAAGAGGAGCCGACCGTGGACCCTTATCAGCAGGAGCACATCGATTTGTTCAAGGCGATCACGAACGACCAGCCTTACAACGAAGCCTTCCGCGGCGCGCGGAGCAGCATGACCGCGATCATGGGCCGCATGGCAGGTTACAGCGGACAACTCATCGAGTGGGAGACGGCGATTAAGTCCGAGGAACACATGGCGAAGATCATCAAATCGATGGACGACGAAGCGCCGGTGAAGCCCGACGCGAACGGCGCGTATCCGCTGCCGATTCCCGGAAAATCTCGCGCGGTCTAAAACACTCCCATGGCCCTCACCGAAGCTGCGCTCCACGTTGTGTTGTTTGAAGGCGACGGCGCCGAGCCTTTGCCGGCCGGCGATCGTTATGCCGCGATGAGCGCGCTGCTGGAGAAGGGTTTCGCGGTTTCCAGCACGAGCCGCAATCAGCTGGAGAAGCCAGATCGCGGGCCGCTGCTGGTGCTGGGGAGATTCGCCGCCGAGCCTCCAGACACGGAGGCTCGGCAGGCGGGCGTGCGCTTTCACAACATCGCCGGGCTGAATCCCATCGCCATCGCGGAGACGGTCGAGACCGTGCGCGCGGAGGGTGCGAGCGCCAAGCACGGCGAGTGGAAGCCGTGGTTCCCGGTCATCGACTATGATCGCTGCACGAACTGTATGCAGTGCCTGTCGTTCTGCCTCTTCGGCGTCTATGGCGTGGACGGCGACAAGCGCATCCAGGTGCAGAACAACGACAACTGCAAAACCAACTGCCCGGCGTGCTCGCGCGTCTGCCCCGAGGCGGCGATCATGTTCCCAAAATACAAAGCGGGACCGATCAACGGCGACGTGGTGAGCGACGCGGATCTGCAAAAGGAGAAGATGAAAGTGGACATCAGCGCGCTGCTCGGCGGTGACGTCTACGAGATGCTGCGGCTGCGCAGTGAGAAGGCGAAGAGCCGCTTCAGCAAGGAGCGCGACTCGGACAAGGCGCTGGCCGAGCGGCAGAAGTGCCTGGTGAAACTGGCCGCGATGGGTGACATCCCGGCGGAGGTGCTGATGTCGCTGCCTTCGCCCGAAGAAATCGCGCGGCGGGCGGCGGAGGCAGCGGCCAAAGCGGAAGCGGCGCGGAGTTAAAACGTTCGGCGATCAGGCGCTTCGGCGGGGCCGATCGATCAAGTTCAGGGGCGTTCGAAAGGAATGGCGGCGATGCGTTCGAGGACGCGTTCGCTGAGGCGCTGATAAAGTTCGCGGCCCTGGCCGACGAGGTCGGCCTCCGTGAAGAAGATGGGATCGCCGACGACGAGCGTGACCGGGCGGAAGAGGTGCGGTTTACCGCCGCGGGGAAATGCTTCGTAGGCGCCGAAGATGCGCATGGGCACGACGGGCGCGAGGGTTTTGGCGATGATCAGGCCTAGGCCGGGCTGGGCGGGTTGGAGCTGACCGTCGAGGGTGCGCGAGCCTTCGGGAAAGACGACGGTGCATTCGCCGGAACGGATCAGTTTGATCACGGTCTTGAGCGCGCTCATGTCGGCGCGCTCCTGATCGACCGGGATGACGTTGAGATGGAGAAAGATGCGGCCGAGGACAGGCCAGCTCAGCAGGGTCTTGCGGGCGAGGTAGTGGATCTCGCGCCGGCAGGCGATGCCGGCGAGCGGCGGGTCCAGATAGCTCTGGTGATTCATCGCGAGGATGACGCCTCCGGTCTCGATGATCCGATCCGCATGCACGACGCGATAGTCGAACAGCGTGGAGGCGAGAAGCTGCGAAAGGCGGTAGCTGAACTGATACCAGGCGCCCATGGAGATTTAGGAAGTGGGATTTAGGAAGGAGGAGCGGCGCAATCAGGCGAGCGAAGCACTTCCTAAATCCTAAATCTTAAATTCTTAATGCTTACAGGTCTCCGAGCGGCAGGCCCTTTTGCTTGAGGCGGCCGAAGATTTCGCCGACGACGCCCTCGACGGTGAGATTGGAACTGTCGATGACGTGGGCGTCTTCGGCGATGGTGAGCGGGGAGGCGCGGCGGCTGGAGTCGATCTTGTCCCGGCTGGCGATGCTGTCTTGCAGCCCTTGCCTGGCGCGGCGCATGGCGCGGACGTCGGGTGATGCATCGATGTAGAATTTGAACGGGGTCTCGGGGAAGACAGTGGAGCCGATGTCGCGGCCTTCCATGACGATGTCGGCATCGTTCGCGTAGACGCGTTGCTTGGCCACGAGCAGGCGCCGGACGCCGGGGTGACTGGCGACGGCGGAGACATTCGCGTTCACCTCCTCATCGACGAGAAAGGGGGTGGGATCGATGCCATCGAGGCGGATCGTGGAACTGCGGTTTTCCACGTCGCACTTAAAGTCGGTGAAATGCAGGAGCTGATCCATGCGCGTGGCGTCCTGCGGGGGGACACCCCTGGACACGGCGAGCCAGGTGACCGCGCGATACATGGCGCCGGTGTTGACGTAGACGTAGCCGAGCTTGCGCGCGAGGGCGCGGGCGACGCTGCTTTTCCCCGAGGCCGCGGGACCATCGATCGCGATGACGATGTGCTCGCTCACGCTGGGAGCGTGGTGACCACATGGGTCTGCTGACCGGGTGGTTCTTTAAGGATCCGTTCGAGGGTCTGGAAAAATCCGGGGTAGGACGTATTCACACACTCGGTGTTCGTAATCACGGTTTCACCTTCGGCAAAGAGGCCGGCTACGGCGAAGGCCATGGCGATGCGGTGATCGCCGAAGCTGTCGACCCGGGCGCCCTGGAGGGGCAGGCCGCCGAAGATTTCGAGGCCATCCTCGGTTTCGCCGACCTGGGCGCCCATGGCGCGGAGATTGGTGGCGATGGCCGCGAGACGATCGGTTTCCTTCACGCGCAGTTCGCCGGCGTTCGCGATGGTGGTCTGGCCCTGCGCGAGGGCGCCGGCGACGGCGAGGATCGGGAGTTCGTCGATGACGTTGGGGATTTCCTTGCCCTCGATCGTGGTGCCGCGGAGGCGGGCGCCGCGGACTTCGATGGTGCCCATCGGCTCGGCGTCTTCATTGCCCACGATTTCGTGGACGGTCGCGCCCATGCGGAGAAGCACGCCGAGGATGCCGGTGCGGGTGGGGTTGAGGCCCACGTTCTTGACGAGCAGATGGGAGCGGGGCTGAGCCGCCGCGGCGACGAGCCAGAAGGCGGCGCTGGAGATGTCTCCCGGCACTCGGAAGTCGCGAGACTCCGGGGTGAGCCCGCCGTGGATGGCGACGGTGAGTTCGCTTTTTTGCGGCCGGACGAGAAAGTATTCGAGCATGCGCTCGGTGTGGTCGCGGCTCTGGCTCGGCTCGGTGACGCTGGTCTTGCCGCTGGCGAACATGCCCGCGAGGAGCACGGCGCTCTTCACCTGCGCGCTGGCGACGGGGCTCGTGTACTGGATCGGCTTGAGCTTGCCGCCCTCGATGACGAGCGGCGGGCGGCCGCCTTCGCCCTCGGCGCGCAGCGTGGCGCCCATCTGGCTGAGCGGCTCGATCACGCGCTTCATCGGGCGCTTGCTCAGCGAACCGTCGCCGATGAGGCGGCTTCTGAACGGCTGGCCGGCGAGCAGCCCGGCGAGCAGGCGCATGGTGGTGCCGGAGTTGCCGCAGTCGATGTCGCCGGCGGGAGCGGTGAAAGTGCGGCGTTTGCCGTGGACGATGAGCGTGGTTTCATCGGCCACTTCCACCTCGATACCGAGCGCGCGGATGGCGGCGACGGTGCAGAGGCAGTCCTCGCTGGGCAGGAAGCCGCGAATCACGCAAGTGCCGTTCGCCATCGCGGCGAGGATCACCGCGCGATGCGAGATGCTTTTGTCGCCCGGAACTTCGAGTTCGATTTGGAGGGTCGGGGCGCGGCGGATTTTCCAGTCAGGCATGCGGTGGTTTGGGGAGCCGCAGGCGATCGCGCTGCGCTTTGGCTTGGGTCAAAAATTCGGTCATCGGTCGGTCGCGGTCGAGGAGTGTTGCGATTCCGCGGAGTTTTTCAATCAAAGCCTCGGTCGCCGCGCGGACGGCGGTGGAATTGGTGCGCAAAATCTCCGCCCACATGGCGGGTGGGCCGCTGGCGACGCGGGTGGTATCGCGGAAACCGGGGCCGCAGAAATCAAAGGCGGCGGGATCTTCGCTGGCCACGGTGTCGACGAGCACGGCGGCGAGGAGGTGCGGGAGGTGGCTGATCAGCGCGACGATGCGGTCGTGCTCGGCGGGCGCGACCTCGAGGACGCGGGAACCGAGCAGTCGCCAGAATTCGCCGACCTGGGCGAGTGCGTCGCGATCAGTGGAATGGTCCGGCGTGACGATGGCGGCGGCGTCTTCGAAAAGATCGGCGCGGGCGAAGGCGATGCCCGTTTGGTCCGAGCCGGCCATGGGATGGCTGCCAACGAAGCGGCCGCGCGGGCGAAAGATCGCGCCGAGTTCCGCGCAGACGGATTCCTTCACGCTGCCGACATCGGTGACGATCGCACCTGCGGGGATGGCGTCCACGATCTGCGCGGCGAGCGCGGGCATGGCGCCGACGGGAACGCAAAGGATGATGAGCGAGGCGTCGGCGACGGCGGCGCGGAGATCGCTCGTGGCGCGATCCGCGATCTGCCGCCGCGCCACTTCCTCGACCGCCTCGGGACGGCGCGCCCACATCGACACGCCGAAGCCGCCACGTGCGCGAGCCGCGAGCGCGATGGACCCGCCGAGGAGGCCGGGACCGAGGATGGCGATTTGCTTCATGCAGGGAAAAAAAGCCCGGCCGGAAAACACGAAGGCTTTCGGGCCGGGCTGAGATTCAGACGATGGGATCGAATATCAAAACGGCGGGACGAGGAACGTCTTGCCGGAGTAGGGGTCCTTCACCTCGGTGCCGGGCGGGAAGCCGCGGACGTCGATGTAGCCCTTGTAGGGATCGTAGGGGCTCGTCACGAAGCCCGGCTTGCCGGCGACGCCCTTGGCGTAGGGAAGCTCGCCGGTTGGTTTCGGCTGCTCGGGCACGGCGGGGCCGGAAGGCGTGGGCGGCGGGGCTTCCGTCGTTTTCGGCTTCGGCTTGGGCTCGGGTTCCGGCTCGTCTGGCGCGCTCGGCGGCTCGATCGGCTTGGGCGGATGAAAGCCCCCACCGGGCTTTTTCGGCGGCTTCGAGTCGTAGGGTTCGCAGCCGACGAAGAGGCCGAAAGCCACGACGACGAATACCGGAAGGAGAAGGGACTTCATAAAAAGTGCGGTCGCTATTTACCAAGCTGCGGACTGGTGCCAAGGGCAAACTTCCCCGCCCTGCGACCGGCGTTCAGCTTGCTTTCAGCACCACGTGGAGATCGACGCGGAGAAGTTCCTTCAGCGCGGCGATGAATTCGGCAGACGATTCGCGCGCGGCCAGGATGCCGGATTCAGGAAAAATCGTCAGGCTGGTGGCATTCGCGAGCTGCTGGCACTCGCGGCCCGCGGCCACGGGTGACGCGGGCACGGCATCACCCCAGAGGAGCGCGATCGGTGCGGTGGCGGCCTGGAGTGCTGCCGCGAGGTCAAGACTCAGCCGGCCCGAGAGCCACCGCAAGGCCGCGAATTCCGCCCCCGGCTGCTGGGCGCAGGTGGTGAAGACGTCGATCGTCTCCTCGGTGACGAGCGCGGACTCGGCGAAGGCGGCGCGGCGCAGCCAGTGCGCGACGGCCGCGCGGGTCGAGAGGTGATTGCGATAGAGAAAGCGCCCGAGCAGCGGGGTGCGGTAAATGAGTCGGGAGAAAGACGTGAGCCGATGCTGGCCGACGTCGCCGGTCCCATTCGGTATGTGGAGGATGAGGCGCGCAACCAGCTCGGGATGCTGCGCGGCGAGCCGGGCACAAAAGCCGGCGGAGAGTCCGCTGGCGACGAAGGTGACGGGCTCGCCCGCGCCGAGCGCGCGGGCGGTCTCGGCGAGGATGCGAATGAAACTGTCGGCGGTGTGGGTCAGTTCCGGGCGGGAGCTTTCGCCGAAGCCCACGAGGTCGACCGCGATGACGCGGAATTCCCCGGCGAATGCCGGATAGACGCGGGCCCATTCGTAGGAGGACGCACCGAGGCCGATATTGTGCACGAAGATGAGCGGGCGCCCGCTGCCTGCTTCGTGGTAGACGAGTTCGCCGCCCGAGGTGTGGAGCACCTTCGTGGCGAAGCTGGTCGGCGAGATAGTGTCTGGAACGGGGCGGCGCGTCGGCGGGCGGAGCGCATATTTCAGCGCCACGAGCACGGCCCCGGCGAGTCCGGCTCCGAGCCCGATGCGCCAGGCGGCGTT